>JAHHUG010000019.1 GCA_020024085.1 Christensenellaceae bacterium
AAACAATAGGGTATAAAGTGGATAATTTGACTGAAGTTATACCTATTGATGATATGGATTTATCGGGCGAACTGGTAGCTTTACTACTAAAAGAAAAGGAAGGTTTGCTTTACGGTGCAGTAGGAACTGATAGAATGCAAGCCTTTAGTTTGCTTAGTTTTTATAAGAAAAACCCTAATAAAATTAAGATAAAAGAGGTAAAAAAGTACGAAACAAAACAAGAAAAAGCAAAGAACAATAAGGGAAATAACGGTAGAATAGAGCAAGTTGTAACTAGAGAAAATGACAATATATTAGAAGAAAATACAAATAAAAAAGCTAACATAAAGCAAGAATTATTAGAAAATGAAAAAGATAAAATAAAAGATATTGCAGAAAATATTTCTCCTTATAATGATAAATCTAACGATAAAAATGATGTAAAAAATGAAGAAATACAACAAATTAATAATGGGAATATTGCTGATAAATGTAAAGAAAAAGATGTAGAAAATAGTGATGAAATTAGTGAAAAAATAGAAGAAACAGTTGATAAAAATGTTGCAAAAATCATTGCAAATAAAAATGAAAAAGTAGATGAAAAGGAATCATTAATTGATGATGGATTAGTGTATAAAGGAGATAATTTTTACCTCGCAATACATAATCAAATTGATGAAATTTTTGTTTGCTACAAGGAGGAAACTATCCTTAATAAACTTGTGGAAAACTCTAGGTGGGCAAGGATAGATTACTCAAAAGATGAGTATTATGTGATTGGTATAATTAAGGAAAATGAGGAGGTAAAATACATTTGTTATGGTATTCCAGGAGTGTATTCTGTGAAGCCTCCAAAGGAAGTAAATGGATTTGCAAAATGGCTTTCGATAGAAAAAGATAATCCAAAAGGCAACGGATATTGGATAATATATCAAGATGCAAAAAATGGTAATACCTTAAAAGTTGAATAAAAAAATCGACTATTTTTGCATTGAATAATAATGGCAAATATTCTATAAAATTGCAAAATATATAGCAGTTTTATGGTTGAAAATAAAATGCAATACTATTCTATAAATCTCCAAAATAAAACACTCTATTTTACAAATTTAGTCAAAATAGAGTGTTTTTATTCTATAAAAATGCAAAATATATAATAGTTAAATCTTTTGTAAACTACATACGGAGTAGGTTGCAATACCTTGTTCGTTGCCGATTATACCAAGTTTTTCGGTGGTTGTGCAACTAACTGAAATTTTGGAACTATCAATTTGTAAAGCAGAAGAAAGCACTTTTATCATATCGGGGATAATAGCTTTTAGTTTTGGTTTTTCTGCCATAATTTCGCTATTGATATTTACAATTTCAAAGCCATTTTCTTTTAGCATATCTCTTACTTTTTCAAGTAGAGTAATACTGCTTATTCCTAGGTATTTGTCATCGGTATCGGGGAAATAGTAGCCGATGTCTCTAAGCCCTGCTGCACCAAGCAAACTATCCATAATTGCGTGGGTTAGTACATCAGCATCAGAGTGACCAAGTAGTCCAAGGTAGTGGTCAATTTCCACACCACCAAGAATTAATTT
This sequence comes from Christensenellaceae bacterium, assembly GCA_020024085.1. Lineage (GTDB taxonomy): Bacteria > Bacillota > Clostridia > Christensenellales > CAAEEZ01 > HGM11377. Next base: position 1,566 of record JAHHUG010000019.1, read on the forward strand.
TCTGTTTTTAACGAGTTTATGAACATCATATCCAACTCCCACAAAATGCCTTTTGTCAAGGTCATCTTGAGTGGTAATTTTTATGTTAGTTTCTTCTCCTTCAACTAGGTTTATAGGTTTAATATATTTGTTAAAAATATGCCCTTCATCAGTTGCACCATTTGTATCGTTTTGCATTGCCTTAATTAGTAGGTCAAGCCTAAAGCCTTGAGGGGTTTGCACCTTTTTAATATTAGACCTATTTACATATTCGCCTGTCGCAATATTGTATAAACTGTCAGTGCTATCGGTGTAGGGAATTGCACTATCATTTTTGATAGTGCTTTTTATGATTTTATTAATTAGGCTATTTGATAGATAAGGCCTTGCACCATCGTGGATAAGTACGATATCTCCACTTGCATATTTTAATGCATTTTGGATTGTGCCGGTTCTTGTGTAGCCACCTTGAACAAGTGTTATTTTGTCGTATTTTTCTTGTAGCCTTTTTGCTTCATCGTAAGTAATGCTAGAGTAGGTCAAAATAATACTGTCAATATTTTCATTTATCACAAAAGGGAAAACAGCTGATTCTAGTACGGTAAATCCGTTTACCTTGTTGATAGGGTAGGTAAGCTTGTTTATACCATTCATTCTAGTAGCACTACCACCACCAGCAATAATTGCAGTTACCTTAGTCATAGATTACCTCATACATACAATTTGCATCTTCCTTTTTAATGGCATTCTCAAGGGATAGTACTCTAAATTTTACGGTACTATTCATATAAACAACCTCAACGATATCGCCAACTTTTACCTCTTTTGAAGGCTTTGCAGGTTTGCCATTAATTAATATTCTATCCTTATCGCAAGCATCTTTGCTTACTGTCCTTCGTTTGATTATTCTACTTACTTTCAAAAATTTATCTATTCGCATAATTCACCTTTAGTTTCTAGTATTATTTTAGCATACTTTGGCAAAAAAAACACTATTAATTTTGTTGATGCAAAATATCGTATTTTTGCATAGAAAAACAGGTATTATGTCGAAAATTTTTGAAAATATTTTTTAATTTTTTTGAGGGTGGTGCTTTTTGACAAAATATTTTATGGAGGTTAGTTTCAAATATGTAAAAGTTGGTATATTTTTGGTTCGATTTGCTTTGGTTTTTTAGCGAAAAAATCCCTATATATTAATAATATAGTAAATTTTTATAAATATTTTATCATAAGTGTATACAATCGCTTGACACCCTTGACAAGTAATGTTATTATATTACAATCTATAAGTATGCTGAAAAATACGCCCTCATTCATTTTCGTATAACTTAAAGGGGTAATTTAAGCTGTTTTTTTAGATGTTTAACAACAATTTTTTTAGCAAACAACACGGTATATGTGTTTAATTTTTATTAATTTTAAAAGCGAGGTAAAATATGTCTCAAAGAGTTCACGAAGTTAAATATGGCAACACCGCAAGAAAGAGCTTTGCTCGTATTGATGAAGTAATCGATATGCCATATCTTATCGAAGTGCAAAAAGATTCTTATGACAAGTTTTTGGCAGAAGGAATCAAGGAAGTACTTGATGATTATTCTCCAATAACAGACTTCTCTGGAAAGCTAGAGCTATCATTTTTGGATCATCGTTTTGATGATAAGCCAAAGTACGACATTAAGCAATGTAAGAGCAAAGATGTCAACTATGCTATTCCACTAAAAGTTACAGTTAGGTTGACAAACCTTGAAACTGGCAACTTTTTAACTGATGAAGTTTTTATGGGTGATATCCCTCTAATGACCGATAACGGTTCTTTCGTTATCAATGGTGCAGAGAGAGTAGTAGTAAGCCAATTGGTTAGAAGCCCAGGTGTTTACACCGAAGCAAAGAAGGACAAGAATAACGATGACCGTTATTTCACAACAGTAATCCCTAGCCGTGGTGCTTGGCTAGAGTTTGAACAAGACTTTAACGATGTTTCTTGGGTAAAGGTTGATAGACAAAGAAAGGTTGCAACCACCATTTTGTTAAAGGCTTTAGGTTATGGTACAAACGAGGTACTACTTGACCTATTCGATAACAACAAAATTATCGCTCAAACTTTAACTAAAGACCCAACTGAAACAGAGGAAGATGCTAAACTTGAATTATATAGAAAGTTAAAGCCTGGCGAGGTTCCTTCACAAGAGGCATTAGCTAACCACATTAAGAATTTGTTCTTTGATTTCAAGAGATATAACATTGAAAGAGTTGGTAGATATAAGTACAACAAGAAGTTAGCTTTATCAAACAGATTGGTTAACTTGGTTGCATTTGAAGATGTTGTAAATCCACTTACCGGTGAAATTATTGTTTCTAAGGGCGAGAAGTTTACTAAGGAAACAGCACTTCAAGTTCAAAATGCTGGTATTAATACTGTATTTGTTACAAAGGCAGATGGTACAAGATTTAAGATGATTGGTAACAACACTGTTGACCTAGATGCATTTGTTGATTGCAACCCAAGAGAACTTGGTATCCTTGAAAGAGTTTACTATCCAGTACTTAGAAAAATGCTAGATGAAATTGAGGATAGAGATGCTCTACTTCAAGCAATCAAGCTAAATGCTAACGAACTTGTTTCAAGACATATTACAAAGGAAGATATCGTAGCAACTGTTAACTACAACATCGGCTTAAACGAGGGCTTCGGTGTTCTTGATAACATTGACCACTTGGCAAACCGTAGAGTTAAGTCAGTAGGTGAGTTACTACAAAATCAATTTAGAATTGGTGTATCAAGACTTGAAAAGGTTATTAAGGAAAGAATGGGTGCAGCACAAGACCCAGATGCTGTAACTCCACAAAGCCTAATTAATATTAGACCTGTAACAAGTGCAATTAAAGAGTTCTTTGGTTCAAGCCAATTGTCACAATTTATGGACCAACCAAACCCTATTGCAGAGCTTACACACAAGAGAAAACTTTCAGCTCTAGGCCCTGGTGGTTTGAACAGAGAAAGAGCTGGTTTTGAAGTTCGTGATATTCACTATACTCACTATGGTAGAATGTGCCCTATCGAGACTCCAGAAGGACAAAACATTGGTCTTATTACTTCACTATCATGTTTTGCTAGAGTTAACGAATATGGATTTATCGAGACACCATATCGTAAGGTTGATAAGGAAACTGGTATCGTAACAAATCAAGTAGATTACCTTGCAGCAGATGTAGAGGACGAAATGATTGTTGCTCAAGCAAATGAGCCACTAGATGAAAACAACCGTTTTGTAAACTCTCGTGTTACTTGTAGATTTGTCGAGGAAATCAGGGAGTTCCCAAGAGAAAGTGTTGATTATATGGACGTATCTCCAAAGCAACTTGTTTCTGTTGCTACTGCACTTATCCCATTCCTAGAGAACGACGATACAAACCGTGCCTTGATGGGTTCAAACATGCAACGACAAGCAGTTCCACTAATCAAAACTGAAGCTCCTATTGTTGCAACAGGTATCGAACATAAGATTGCTTACGACAGTGGCGTATGTATTATCGCTAAAAATAGTGGTGTATGTAGCTATGTTGATTCAGATAAAATCGTTGTTACTACTGACGATGGAAGAGAGGATATGTACACTCTTAGAAAATTTGTTAGAAGTAACCAATGTACTTGTATTAACCAAAGACCTATTGTTGACAAAGGTCAAAGAATTATCAAGGGTATGGTAATCGCTGATGGTCCTGCTTGTGAAAACGGCGAACTTGCACTTGGTAAAAATATGCTTATCGGCTTCATGTGTTGGGAAGGCTACAACTTCGAGGATGCTGTCCTAATCAGTGAAGACTTGGTTAAGGACGATGTTTACACATCTATCCATATCGAAGAGCACGAAATTGAAGCTAGAGATACAAAACTAGGCGAGGAAAAGATTACTCGTGATATTCCTAACCTTGGTGAAGATGCACTTAAGAACCTTGATGAAGAAGGTATCGTAAGAATCGGTGCAGAGGTTCACTCTGGCGATATCCTTGTTGGTAAAGTTTCTCCTAAGGGCGAAACAGAACTTACTCCAGAGGAGAGATTGCTTAGAGCAATCTTCGGTGAGAAAGCAAGAGAGGTAAGAGATACTTCACTTAGAGTTCCTCACGGTGAGAGTGGTATCGTTGTTGATGTAAAGGAATTTACAAGAAAGAACAAAGATGAGCTTGCTCCAGGTGTTAGCAGAAAGATTAGAGTATATGTTGCTCAAAAGAGAAAGATTTCTGTTGGTGATAAAATGGCTGGTCGTCACGGTAACAAAGGTGTTGTTTCTCGTGTACTTCCAAGAGAGGATATGCCATTCTTGGCAGATGGTACTCCATTACAAATCGTGCTTAACCCACTAGGCGTTCCTTCTCGTATGAACATCGGACAAGTACTTGAGGTTCACCTAGGTTTAGTTGCAAAACTACTTGATTGGAAGGTTGCTACTCCAGTATTTGATGGTGCTGAAGAGGACGACATTAAGGAATTGTTTGCAGAAAATGGTATTCCAACCGATGGTAAAATCCAACTTTATGATGGTAGAACAGGTAAACCATTCGAGAACAGAGTAACAGTAGGTTACATGTATTACTTGAAGCTTCACCACTTGGTTGATGATAAAATCCACGCTCGTAGTACTGGTCCTTACTCACTAGTTACACAACAACCTCTAGGTGGTAAGGCACAATTCGGTGGACAAAGATTTGGTGAGATGGAAGTTTGGGCATTGGAGGCTTATGGTGCTGCTAATATCCTACAAGAGATTTTGACAGTTAAGTCAGATGATGTTGTAGGTAGAGTTAAGACTTACGAGGCAATCGTAAAGGGCACTAATATCTCTGAACCAGGTGTTCCAGAATCATTCAAAGTTCTTGTTAAAGAATTTAACAGCTTGGCACTAGATGTTAAGATTATAAATGAAAATCACGAGGAAGTTGATATTAAAGACTTTATCGAGGAAGAAAGAGATTCTAAGCCTCAAAAGAAGGAAGTTGAAAAACAAGAGGTTGACCTATTTGGCGAAGACGGCTTAAATGTATTTGGAGATTTAGGTACCGATAATACTTCTAATGATGACGAAGAAGATGATGGAATGTTAGACCTATTTGCTGACTTCAACGATGATACCGATTTTGATAAGTTCAACTTATTCAAAGAGGATAAGGAAGAAGCAATTGTAGATGATGATTTAGATTTCGGTGACGATGACAACGAAGATGACGACGACGAAGATGATGATGATTTATTCGACGAGGAAGTTGTATTCGATGGATTTGACGAATCTGAGGATTTGGACTAGGAGGTAGTGTTAGATGTTTGAATTAAACGATTTTGACTCAATACAAATTAGCTTAGCCTCTCCTGAAAAAATCAGGAGTTGGTCTCATGGCGAGGTAACAAAGCCAGAAACAATCAATTACAGAACAAGCAAGCCAGAGCCAGATGGACTATTCTGCGAAAGAATCTTTGGACCAGTACACGATTATGAGTGTCACTGTGGTAAATATAAGAGAATCCGTCACGAAGGTGTTACCTGCGATAAGTGTGGTGTTGATGTAACTACATCTAAAGTTCGTAGAGAAAGAATGGGACACATTGAACTTGCTGCTCCAGTTGCTCATATTTGGTATTTTAGAGGTGTTCCTTCAAGAATCAGCTTAATCCTTAATATGCAACCAAAAGAGTTGGAACAAGTTGTTTACTTTGCTGCTTATGTAGTTCTTGACCCAGGTGATAAATCTGTTACAGGACTAGAGAGAAAACAAGTTATTACCGATAGAGAATACTATGATTTGGTAGATAAAATCGGTGAGGGTAAGTTTAGAGCAGAAATGGGTGCCGAGGCTATTAAAGAGTTACTTGTTAATATCGACCTTGAAAAAGAGGGAGAGGAACTTAAAGAGCAACTTCTTAAAGCAACCGGTCAAAAGAAAATCCAAGTTGGTAAACGACTAGAAATAGTTGAAGCATTTAGAAAGAGTGGTAATAGACCTGAATGGATGGTGCTAGATGTTCTTCCAGTACTTCCTCCAGACCTAAGACCTATGGTTCCACTTGATGGTGGTAGATATGCTACAAGTGACCTTAACGATTTGTATCGTAGAATTATCAACAGAAACAATCGTTTGAAAGATATGCTAGAAAGAAATACTCCTTCTATCATTATTCGTAACGAAAAGAGAATGTTGCAAGAGGCAGTTGATGCTTTAATTGATAACGGTCGTAGAGGTAAGGCTGTTCAAGGCCCTGGCAATAGAGAGCTTAAATCTCTTACTGCTATGCTTCGTGGTAAGCAAGGTAGATTTAGACAAAACTTACTTGGTAAGCGTGTTGACTATTCAGGTCGTTCAGTTATCGTAGTAGGTCCAGAACTAAAGATGTATCAATGTGGTCTTCCTAAGGATATGGCAAAAGAATTGTTCAAGCCATTTATTATGAAAGTCCTTAAGGAAAGAGAGATTTGTAGAAATATTAAATCTGCTAGAAGATATGTCGACCAAGGTAGACCACAAATTTGGGATATTCTTGATGAGGTAATCAAAGACCACCCAGTTCTTCTAAACAGAGCTCCAACACTTCACAGATTAGGTATTCAAGCATTCGAACCAGTGCTAGTTGAGGGTAATGCTATTAAACTTCACCCACTTGCATGTTCAGCTTTCAACGCCGACTTCGATGGTGACCAAATGGCTGTCCATCTTCCACTATCAATTGAGGCTCAAACTGAAGCTAGAATGTTGATGCTTTCTACAAATAATATCCTAAAGCTTTCTGATGGTAAACCAATCGTTGTACCAACACAAGATATGGTATTAGGTTCTTACTACTTAACTATCCAAAAAGATGGCGACAAGGGCGAAGGCAAAATCTTCAAAGATGCCGATGAAGCTGTTATGGCTTACGAAGAGGGCGAAATCACACTTCAATCTAAAGTTAAGATTAGAGTAACTAAAGAAATTGATGGTGTAGAGTATTCTAAGATTCTTGATACTTCACTAGGTAGAATTATCTTCAATAGTGTAATCCCTCAAGATATTGGATTTGTTCCTCGTGATACTATTGACCAAAAGTTAGACCTAGAAATTGACTTCTTGGTTGGTAAAAAGCAATTATCAAAGATTGTTGACCACTGCTTCGCTGCACACGGTGCACACGATACAGCTATGGTGCTAGATAATATCAAGAGATACGGTTACAAGTTCTCTACTATTGCAGCACTTACAACAAGCGTATTTGATATGACTATCCCAGAGGCAAAGAAGGAAATCATTGAAGATGCAGAACAAAAAGTTCTAAAGATTGAAAAGCAAGCTAAGAGAGGTCTTCTAAGTGAAGAAGATAGATATAACGAAACACTAAAAGTTTGGAGAAAAACTGCTGAACTTGTTGAGAGTGCTCTTAAGAATTCTCTTGATAAGTTTAACCCTATCATGATGATGGCTGACTCTGGTGCCCGTGGTAGCATGAGCCAAATTAGACAATTGTCAGGTATGAGAGGCTTGATGGCAGACCCAACAGGTAGAATCATTGAGTTGCCAGTTAAATCAAACTTCAGAGAAGGTTTGTCAGTACTTGAGTACTTCATTTCTTCTCACGGTGGTCGTAAAGGTCTTGCCGATACAGCTCTAAAGACAGCTGAATCTGGTTACTTAACAAGAAGACTTGTTGATGTATCTCACAATGTTATTGTAACAGAGGACGATTGTGGCGATACTCGTGGTGTTGCTATCTCTGCAATTATGAGTGGCGATAATGTCCTTGAGGAATTAAAGGATAGAATCGCAGGTAGATTTACTATCGAAGATGTTGTTAATCCAACAACTGGCGAAATTATCGCTCAAAGAGATACTATGCTTACAACTGAACAAGCTCAAGCTATTCAAGATGCAGGCATCAAGACAGTTAAAATTAGAAGTACACTTACTTGTAAAACCAGAAATGGCGTTTGCTCTAAGTGTTACGGTAAAGATATGTCTTCTAACTCTCCTGTTAGAAGAGGTGAGGCAGTTGGTATTATCGCTGCTCAATCAATCGGTGAGCCAGGTACTCAGCTTACAATGAGAACCTTCCACTCTGGTGGTATTGCAACAAGTGATGATATTACACAAGGTCTACCTCGTGTAGAGGAGTTGTTTGAAGCTCGTAACCCTAAAGGTATGGCAGTTATCACAGAAATCGGTGGTAAGTGTGAAGTTTATGTTCAAACCGAGAAAAAGGAAAAGAACTTCGGCAGAACTATCGTTAAGGTTACAAACAATAGCGAATCAAGAGAATATGTTCTACCTGCATCAGCTAAAATCGCAGTTAAGACTGGCGACGAGGTAGAAGCTGGTACTGCATTAATGCAAGGTTCTATTAACCCTCAAGATATGCTTAGAGCAAGAGGTGTTAAGGGTGTACAAGATTACATCACAAAGGAAGTTCAATCTGCATACCGTACTGCCGGTGTTGAAATTAACGATAAGCACATCGAGATAATCGTAAGACAAATGCTTAGAAAGGTTAGAATTGAGACTCAAGGCGATACAACAATGCTACCAGGAACTTTGGTTGATATCTTCGAGTACGAGGACGAACAATCAAGAGTACTAGAAGCAGGTGGCGAGCCAGCTAGTGCAAAGAGAACTCTTCAAGGTATTACAAAGGCAGCTCTATCTACCGAGTCATTCCTATCAGCAGCATCATTCCAAGAGACAAACAAAGTTCTTACCGATGCAGCTATCAAGAATAAGATTGACCCATTACTAGGCTTAAAGGAAAATGTTATTATTGGTAAACTTATCCCAGCTGGTACTGGTAACAAGTATTACAAAAACTTTGTAGCAGAGGAAAAGAGAGAGCAACAAGTTTCTATGGTAGATGATGAGTTATCTGATGTAGATTTGTTCGACTTTGAAGATGAGCTATAATATATAATATATATAATATTAAATAATATCCTATTAATACAAGGTGGTTATCCACTTTGTATTATAGGTAAAATAGCTATAAGTAATAGTATGGTTTGTGGTTATTCCATATGTACGACTTATGGTAGTTAAGAAAGGTTAGATTGATATAGTTAAGAAGGGTAAAATAGTACATATATTTTACAGGAGGAAACAAATGAAAAAAGCTAAATCAATTCTAATCACACTAACAATGTTGTTAGTAATTGTATTGCCATTATGCCTAGTTGGTTGTAGTGGCGACAAAAAAACAGATAATGTGCCAAATGATAGTAAGGTGGTTGTAGATATTACTGGTAACAAGGTAATTGTTCCAAAAGATGTTACTAGGATTGCAAGTGTCGGTAGTGGTGCACTTAGAATGCTTACTTATGCAGGTGTTCAAGATAGACTTGTTGGTATCGAATCAAAAGAGACTGTTGCTGATAGTGATTTAATCAAAAAGCCTTATGCTTATGTTAATCGTGATGCTTTTAGAAAGTTGAAGGCTGATGGCAAGGTTTTTGGAACAGGTAGCTTTGACCCACAAACAAATATTGAGGCTCTTACTAAATTAAAACCTCAAGTAGTATTTGCAAGTGAATTTATGGCAGAGAATAATATGAAAAAATTGGACAATATGTCTAAAGAGTTTGGTATTCCTGTTGTAAAAATTTTGATTGATACAGATATTAATTTACCTATTGCAAGGGAACATATTAGGCAATCATTTAAGATTATTGGCGAAGTTTGTAATGTTAAAGAAAGATGCGATGCAGTAGTTAATAAAATTGACGAAACATTTGCTGATTTGGATAACAGAACAAAAAATATTAAAAACAAACCTTCATGCTATGTGGGTGCAGTTTCATTCAAGGGTAAACACGGATTAGAATATACTTATTCTAATTTTAGTTGTCTTTCTGCAATTAATACAAAAACTGTTACAGATACAATGTATCCAGATAAAACAGGTGCGTATGATATTTCTTTTGAGAAATTAGTTGAACTAAATCCAAGTTATATCTTTGCAGATATTTCTAATATGGAAGAAATAAAAAAGACACTACCTAAACAAGAAATTATGAGTAAAATATCTGCAATACAAAATAAAAAGGTATTTACCATTATTTCATATAACTATTATTCAACAAATATAGAGTATGCTTTTGCAAACTCTTATTATATGGGCAAGATATTGTATCCAGAACAATTTAAAGATATTAACATAAAAGATAAAGTAAACGAATTAACTAAGTTTTTTGTTGGTGTTGAACTATTCGATACTATGCAAAATTATAATCTAGAGTTCAAACAGGTAGATTTATATGCCATCTAATAGTATACAAGTTCAAAAATATAAAAATCGAAATATAACAAAGTGGTTAATAATTTTTGGGTTATTATTACTATTGTTTTTATCGTTAATTTTATCTATGTCTTTAGGTGCTGCCGATATGACCTTTGTGGAAGTAATGAAAGCATTTTTCCATAGAGATAATTCTACAAATAGCCTAATATTATATCAACTTAGGTTGCCAAGGATTGTGGTTGCTGTTGTTGTTGGGGCAAGTTTGTCGGTTGCAGGTTGTGTACTTCAATCTGTTTTAAGAAACCCTCTTGCATCTGCTTCAACTTTAGGTATTTCGCAAGGTGCATCATTTGGTGCAGCGTTAGGTATTATACTTACCGAAATATCTTTGGGTAATGCAGTTAAATCTGCATCAAATGGCGTTAATCCTTACCTAATCACATTTTATTCGTTTTTGGGTAGTATTGCATCTTCAGTTATAATATTATTGCTTTCAAGGTTTAAAAAACTGAAACCTTCATCAATGATACTTGTAGGTGTTGCATTAAGCTCGCTTTTTTCGGGTGGACTTAGCCTTGCTCAATACTTTGCAAGCGAAACTGCTATGGCATCAATTGTTTTTTGGACACTTGGCGATTTGGGTAGTGTAGGTTGGAGTGAAATTGCAATAATTTCCATTGTATTTTTAGTGATATTTGTATTTTTTATGCTTCACTCGTGGAAATACAATGCAATGGAATCGGGACTCGAAACGGCAAAAAGTTTGGGTGTTAAAGTTGAGGCACTTACTATTGTTTCAATGGTGCTTGCTTCACTTCTTGCAGGTGCTTCAGTTGCCTTTGTTGGTATTATTAATTTTATTGGACTTGTCGCACCACATATTGCTAGAAAAATTATCGGTAATAATCATGTATTTTTATTGCCAGCATCAGCTATAATTGGTGGTATTATCCTTGTACTTGCCGATTTAGTTGGTAGAATGGTGATTTCTCCAGTTATCTTACCTATTGGAGCAATTACATCATTTTTAGGTGCACCATTATTCTTGTATTTCATTTTTAGAGAGAAGGTGCAATAATGCTGGAAGTTAAAAATCTAAATTTTGGGTATAGCAAAAGTAATATCATTGAAGACATTAGTTTTAGTGTGCACAAGGGCGATTGTGTTGCTATACTTGGTAACAATGGTGTAGGTAAGAGCACTCTTGTTAAATGTATTAATCGTATTTATAATGTTAAGGAAGGCGAGATATTACTCAATAATCAAAATATCAATAACCTTTCTCGTAACGATATAGCTAAACAGATAGCTTATGTTGCTCAATTTGGGGAACATAATTCTTCAACCGTTTTTGATACGGTAATGCTAGGAAGAATGCCTTATATTAAGTTTGCACCTAGTGAAAACGACTACAAAATTGTGGAAGATGTGCTTAAACAACTTGGTATAGAGCATCTTGCTATGCGAAATATCAATGAAATGTCGGGTGGTCAGGTTCAAAAAGTTATGCTTGCAAGAGCCTTAGCCCAACAACCTAAAATCTTGATACTTGATGAGCCAACTAATAGCTTGGATATGAAAAGTCAACATATGCTACTTAAACTGGTTCAAGATATAGTAAAAGAGCAAAATATTTGTGCAATACAAGTTTTGCACGACATAAATCTTGCAATTAGGTATTGCAATAAGTTTATATTCTTAAAAAATAAAAAAATATTTACTGAAACAGATAGAGAAGGTATAACTGGCGATATTATTAAATCAGTGTTCGATATTGATGTTGTGATTGAAGAGGTCGCAGGACAAAAAACAGTTGTATTTCTTGGTCAGAATGAGGAGATAAAATGAGACTATTTACATCAGAAAGTGTAACTGAAGGACATCCTGATAAGGTATGTGACAAAATTGCAGATAGCATTCTTGATGCTATCATTAGTAAAGACCCTACTGCTCATGTTGCTTGTGAAGTTTGTGTTACAACTGGTCTTGTAGTACTTATGGGTGAAATAAGTGGTAATTTCCATATTGACTACGAATCTATTGTACGAAATGCAATTAAAGAAATCGGCTACGATAGAGGCGAGGACGGTTTTGATTACAAGAGTTGTGGCATTATTAATGCTATTCATAAGCAATCTAGCGATATTGCTCAAGGTGTAAATGATGCTAGTGAGCATAAAACATCAGGCGAAGAGTTTGACAAAATCGGTGCTGGCGACCAAGGTATGATGTTTGGTTATGCTAGTGATGAAACAGAGGAACTTATGCCTCTTGCTATTACTCTTGCTCATAAACTTACAATGAGACTTACCGAGGTTAGAAAAACAGGTTTATTACCATACTTAAGACCAGATGGAAAATCTCAAGTTACCGTTGAATATGATGATGAGGGCGTTGCAAAAAGAGTTCATACTGTTGTTATTTCTACTCAACACGATGCTGATGTTGATATGGATACCCTTAAAAAAGATGTATTTGAGCATGTAATTAAGGCAGTTATTCCAGAGAATTTGCTTGATGAAAATGTACTTATCTACATTAACCCAACAGGTAGATTTGTTATCGGTGGACCAAATGGTGACTCTGGTGTAACTGGTAGAAAGATTATTGTTGACACATACGGTGGATATTGTGCTCACGGTGGTGGTGCTCTTAGTGGTAAGGACCCTACAAAAGTAGATAGGTCTGCTATGTATATGGCAAGATATGTATGCAAAAACCTTGTTGCTAGTGGTATTTGTAAAAAGGTTCAACTTCAAGTTGCTTATGCTATTGGTAGAGCTTACCCAGTTTCTGTCAATGTAAATACTTATAATACTGGCAAAATTTCTGATGAGAGAATCTGCGAAATCGTTAAAAAGGTTTTCGATTTAAGACCTGCTGCTATTATCAAAACCTTAAATCTTCAAACTCCAATTTATGCTAATACATCAAATTATGGACACTTTGGTAGAGCTGGTTTTGCTTGGGAAAAAACTGATAGGGTAGAAGATATCTTAAAAGAATTAAACTAATATTGTAGGTATTATATGACTATTCAAGGTTCAGTTTATCAAATAGTATTTTTTAACGAACAGAATAATTATACAGTAGTAGAAATGGATTGCAGCGGTGAGTTAATCACCGCTGTTGGCATATTTCCTAGTATTCAAGAGGGAGAGCTACTAGAACTTGAGGGCGAAATGGTTAATAACCCTCGTTTTGGCGAGCAGTTAAAAGTGACTAATGTTTCCTTCAAAATGCCTACCACAAAGGAGGATATTATCACATATCTTTCTAGTGGACTTATTAAAGGTATAGGAAAAAATAAGGCAAAAACTATTGTAGATATGTTCGGGGAAGATACCCTTGAAATTATAGAATTTGAACCTGAAAGACTACAACAAATACGAGGAATTGGCAAGATTACTGCAAAACAAATTAGTGATTCGTACACAGATAATAGGTCTATGAAAGATACTATAATGTACCTACAACACTTTGATGTTACTACAAATCTTGCTATCAAAATATACAAGGCATACCATAATAATACTAGGCAAGTACTAGAACAAAATCCTTATAAACTCATTGATGATATTGATGGAGTTGGCTTTAAAATTGCTGATAGAATAGCCTCTAGTATGGGTATTGAGTTTGATAGTTTGCTTAGAATTAGGGCAGGTATCGTGTATGTAATTAGTGAAAGGTGTAATCAAAGTGGTAACACTTGTGTGCCAAAAGATGAGCTTATAACAAGTGCTAGTGAAACACTAAATATACCCGATATAGACAAAATTTCTGGTGTCCTTGAAAAAATGATAATTACGGGCGAAGTGAAAGAAACGACAGTTAATGATGTCATTTTGATAGCTAAACCCTTGTTTTATTACAGTGAGCTTGGAATTGCCGATGCTCTTAATAGACTTTACAACTCTACAACCGACTTAAATATCAATATTGATGCTGATATTAATGAGTACGAATTTGTAAATAAAATCACCCTTCACGAGTCGCAAAAGCAAGCAATTATTAATGCTGTTTCAAAGGGTGTCGAGATTATAACAGGTGGACCAGGTACTGGTAAAACCACCATAATAAAGGCAATTATTTCTATACTAAAATCAAAGGGTAGAAAGGTTGCTTTAACAGCACCAACTGGCAGAGCATCAAAGAGGCTTCAAGATGCCACTGGTACAAAATCGCAAACTATCCACAGATTACTTATGGTATCAAATGATGCTAAAGGTGGATTTAAATATAACGAGTACAACAAACTTCCTTACGACACAATTATTATTGATGAGATAAGTATGGTTGATGTTGTACTATTCAATAGCTTACTTAAGGCATTAAATGATGGCACAAGGCTTGTTATTGTTGGCGATAAAGACCAACTTCCTAGTGTTAGCCCTGGCAATGTACTTAAGGATATTATTGACTCTAATAAATTTTCGGTGGATTGCTTAACACAAATTTATAGGCAAAGTGAGGATAGTTTGATTATTACTAATGCCCACAAAATTAACAAAGGCGAATTACCGATTATTACAAATAAGGCAAAGGATTTCTTTTTTGAGGAGCATTTATCTAGCCAAGAAAATCTTGATACAGTGCTAGATTTATGCAGTAGAAGATTGCCTAATTTTTTACATATCGACGCAAAGGATATACAAGTTCTTGCACCTATTAAGAAAACTATTGATGGTGTAAATAATATCAATAAGGAATTGCAAAATATTGTCAATCCCAAAAACCTAAACAAAAAAGAGCTTGTTTACAATGGCATAATTTTTAGAGAGGGCGATAAGGTTATGCACATCGTTAATGATTACGACCTTGAATGGACCTTGAATGGCGAGGAGGGCAAAGGTGTTTTCAATGGCGATATGGGGGAAATTGTTACAGTTGACAGCAAAAATAGGCTTATTACCGTATTGTTTGAAGATGATAGAGTAGCACTTTACACGGAGGGAGAGTTTAATGAGCTTACCTTGAGTTATGCTATTAGTATTCACAAAAGTCAGGGAAGTGAGTTTGATATATTGATTATTTGTATTAGTAATGCAAGTTACAAAATGCAAAATAGAAATTTGCTATATACTGCTGTTACAAGAGCGAAAAAAATGGTAGTGATTATTGGCAATAAAAAGCATTTGTACCATATGGTAAAAAATGATGAAATTGCTACAAGATATAGCCTACTTAAGTACTTTTTAGAGGACAAAATCAATGAAAATGCTTGAGTTTAGGTACAAATTAAGGGTAAAAAGTAATAAAATATACGATAAAATTGTAAAAAATCGTGCTATTAATGGTATATTAAATGGCTTGTATCCGCAGGATTTTACTTGTAATTATTGTAATAAAGAACTTGAAAGCCCAACAAGAAGTGGACTTTGTAATGAATGCGAAAGAAAGTTAAAGTACAACGATAAGGGTATTTGCTTAACTTGTGGTAGACCACTTGATAGCGAAACAAACTATTGTTTGAGTTGCCAAAATACGAAAAGATATTTCGAGTTTTCTAGGTCGCCACTTGTTTATGATGGAGTTGCTAGAAAACTTATTTATCAGTTCAAGTACAATAACAAAAGGTATCTTGCAAAGTATTTTGCATCACTTATGGTGGATACATTTTTGGATAATCCGTACACGGTGGATTGCATTACTTATGTTCCAGCAAGTAAAAGCAGGTTGGTTAGTCGTGGGTTCAATCAAAGTGAACTACTTGCAAACGAACTAGGCGAAAAGCTAAAGCTAGATGTGGTTTGTGCATTAACCAAAATTAAGGAAACAAGTGACCAAGTAGGATTATCAGGTAAGGAAAGAGCCGATAATTTGGAAGGTGCATTCAAGGTGGATAAGGACATTGTAAAGGGCAAAAATATTTTGCTAGTTGATGATGTACTTACTACTGGT
>JAHHUG010000002.1 GCA_020024085.1 Christensenellaceae bacterium
ATCTAGTATATATATTTAGGAGGAAATTATGGCAAATTTTCAAAAATTAATTGATGAAAAAGATAAGGCTGCCAAATACATGGTAGACGAAATTACACATATTTGTAAAGATATGCCAAAAAGAGACCCAGGTAGCGAAGGCGAAAAAGTTGCTTGCGAGTATATGGCTGATGTCTTAAAGAACGAGTGTGGTTGCGAAAGAGCCGATGTAGAGTCATTTAGTGAACACCCAGGTTCATTCTATGGCTGGTTGTACATAACTCTAACTTGTGCTTTGATAGGTCTTGTTTCTATTTTCTTTGTACCTATCTTGGGTATCGTTGCAGTTTCTATTGGTTTTATTGTAATGTTTTTACAATTCGGTTTCTACAAGAAAACTATTGATAAACTTTTCCCAGAAAAAACTGGTCACAATGTAACTGCTATTAAAAAATGTACTGGCGAAGTTAAAGGTCGTGTATTCTTTAACGGTCACCCAGATGCTGCTTGGGAATGGCCAGTAAACAGAATGCTTGGTGGTATTGGATTTGAAGGTCATGCAATTCTTGGTATCGGTGGTGCTCTTTACTATCTAGTACTTAACTGCATCGCTGCTGCTAACGGCTTTATGGCTGGTATCATTACTGACTACACTGCTACAAACCCTGTACTTAACACCGTTTACCTATGTGCACTTGGTGGTATCGCTTTTGTACCTTTCATTCTTGGATTATATAGAATGTGGAACAAAAACCTTGTTGTTGATGGTGCTAACGATAACTTAACTGGTTGCTATATGGGTATCGCTATTCTTAAGGCTATGCACGATGAAGGTATTGAACTTGAGCATACTGAAGTTGGTGTTATCCTTTCTGGTTCTGAGGAAGCTGGTCTTCGTGGTGCTAAAGCTTGGTGCGAACAACACAAAGGCGAATTTGATGATGTTCCTACTTGGATTTACTCATACGATACAATCCATGATGCAAAATTCTTAATGGCTAACTACCGTGACCTAAATGGTACTGTAAAGGCTGATAAGGAAATCAGTGATTCATTTATTACTGCTGCTAAAGAGCTTGATATCGCTTGCAAGAAAGGTTGGGTTCCACCTCTTGGAGGAGCTACTGACTCTGCTGCATTTGCTCAAGCTGGATTTAGAGCTACTGGTATTACAGGACTTAACCACAACCTAGAGAGCTACTACCATACAAGATATGATAGCTATGACAATCTAAGTGAAGATGGTTTAGCAAAATGCTATGCTGTTTCTGTTAAGTGTCTTGACAACTTTGATAAAAATATCAGCAATAAATAATTAAATTAAGCTACGACAAGTTCGTAGCTTTTTTATTTTAAATTGTATTATTTACAACTTTCATTATATTACTATCGCTTTGTTTATATAGCATTAGTTTATTTACTATAAACTGCTCTAGCAACATTAAAGCATATGTCTTATTATCATACTTAATAATACAAAAATATATAAAAAAAGAGTAACCATATCGGCTACTCTTATTTATTTATTAGAACTTTGGTCTAGGCTCATAGCTTGTATGCAATACTTCGTGAGCTAAATGGCTATTTGGCTCTCCAAAGAACTCATCATATAGCACCTGAACTGCCTCATTTTTGTGAGATTGGCGAAGTGTCATATTTTTATCAGTATTATAAATTACACTTGCTCTAACCTCTTTGACATCTTGATTATTCCTTTCGTAAGCAGTCTTGATTGGTTGACCTCCACCGTTTACACAACCACCTGGACAACTCATAATTTCAACAAAGTGATATTTTGATTTGCCATCTTTAACATCATTCATAATCTTACGGGCATTACCTAGTCCACTTGCAGCACATACATTAATAGTTGTGCCATTAATATCGAAACTAGCCTCCTTAATACCCTTTGTGCCACGAACTTCGGTGAAATCAAGTTTATCTAGTGACTTTCCAGTTAAAATCTCTACAACCGTTCTTAAAGCTGCCTCCATTACACCACCTGTTGCACCGAACAATAGTCCTGCACCAGAACCGATACCAAGTGGAGCATCAAATTTTTCATCTGGCAACTCGTTAAAGATAATACCTTGCCTTTTGATAAGTCTTGCAAGCTCTCTTGTAGTCAAAGCAAAATCAATATCAGCATAACCCGATGCATTTTGGTCATTTCTGCCCTTTTCGTATTTTTTAGCAGTACAAGGCATAATTGAAACAACTACAATATCCTTTGGGTCAAGGTTCATTTTTTTAGCATAATAGGTTTTTACAACTGCACCAAACATTTGTTGAGGCGACTTACAAGTTGACAAGTGACCTAACATATCGGGAAAATTGTGTTCGCAGAACTTAATCCAAGCTGGTGAACAACTTGTAAACATAGGAAGTTTGCCACCATTTTGTATTCTATTTAGGAACTCGTAGCCCTCTTCCATTATGGTTAAATCTGCTGTAAAGTCCACATCAAATACTTTGTCAAAGCCAATTCTACGAAGGCTTGCAACCATTTTACCCTCAACATTTTCGCCCATTTTGATACCAAATTCCTCGCCAAGAGCAACTCTAATTGAAGGTGCAGTACCTACAATTACTGTCTTTGTTTCGTCGTTTATAGCATCAAGTACATCATCAATATCATCTCTTTCTTGAAGAGCACCTGTTGGACAAGCTGTAATACATTGACCACAATTTACACAATCGGTATAAATGATATCTTTATCAAAGGCAGTACCGATATGAGTATTAAAGCCTCTGCCATTTACACCTATTGCGCCAACCGATTGAACCTTACTGCATACGGCAACACATCTTCTGCAAAGAATACATTTGCTATTATCACGAATGATAATACCACTAACATCGTGGATATCCTCGGTTTCGACAGTATTAAATCTATGAGCATTGCAACCAAGTTCGTTACTTAATGTTTGAAGCTCGCAATTACCATTTCTTACACAAGATAAACAATCTTGTCTATGTTGAGAAAGCAAAAGTTCAACCGTTGTCTTTCTGCTTTTTAGAACCTTTGGAGTATTTGTAAATACTTCCATACCCTCACTAACTGGATATACACAGCTTGCAACCATATTTCTCATTCCTTTGACTTCAACTACACAAACTCTGCAAGCACCTATTTCATTGATTCCCTTAAGGTAACATAATGTAGGAATTTTGATACCAGCCTTTTTTGCTGCATTCAATATTGTAGTACCCTCTTCAACTGATACGGGAATATTATTAATTTTTAGATTTATCATTTCTCTTCCCTCCTATTCCTTCACTATTGCACCGAACTTACAATTCTCGTAGCAAACACCACATTTGATACACTTTGTAGTGTCAATCATAAATTTCTCTTTCAATTTGCCAGATATTGCATTAGCAGGACATTTCCTTGAGCATAACGAACAGCCTACACACTTATCGGTAATTACATATTTTACAAGTTTTCTACATACACCAGCTGGACATTTTTTGTCAACAATATGTGAAATATACTCATCTCTAAAGTATCTCATTGTAGAAAGTACTGGGTTTGGTGCTGTTTGACCTAATCCACATAGAGAGTTTTCTTTGATGTAGTGGCATAACTCTTCCATTTCATCAAGGTCCTTAAGTTCTCCATTTCCACTTGTAATTTTTTCAAGTAGTTCTAAAAGCCTCTTATTACCTATCCTACATGGTGTACATTTTCCACACGACTCGTCAACAGTAAACTCTAGGAAGAACTTTGCAATATCAACCATACAAGTATCCTCGTCCATAACAATTAGTCCACCAGAACCCATCATAGAGCCTATTGAGATAAGGTTGTCATAGTCGATAGGAATATCAATTAAACTTGCAGGGATACAACCACCCGATGGTCCACCTGTTTGGGCAGCTTTGAACTTTTTGCCATTAGGAATACCACCACCGATATCCTCAACTACCTCACGAAGAGTTGTACCCATTGGGATTTCTACAAGTCCTGTATTTGTAATTTTGCCACCTAAAGCAAATACCTTTGTACCCTTTGACTTTTCAGTACCGATATTTTTGAACCAGTCTGCACCATTAAGAATAATTTGAGCAATATTGGCATAGGTTTCTACATTGTTTAGTAATGTTGGCTTGCCAAACAAACCTTTTACTGCTGGGAATGGTGGTCTTGGTCTTGGCTCGCCACGATGTCCCTCAATAGAAGTCATAAGGGCTGTTTCCTCACCACAAACAAACGCTCCTGCACCTAGCCTTATTTCGACATCAAAATCGAATCCACAGTCAAGAATATTTTTTCCAAGTAGTCCATACTCCTTTGCTTGAGCGATTGCAACCCCTAGCCTTTTAACTGCAATTGGGTACTCTGCACGAATATATATGTAACCTTGATGTGAACCGATTGCATAGCCTGCAATTATCATTGCCTCAAGTAATGAGTGTGGGTCGCCCTCTAGGATTGACCTATCCATAAATGCACCTGGGTCGCCCTCATCGGCATTAACACATACATACTTAGTATCGTTGATTGAATTTGCAGCAAATTGCCATTTCATACCAGTAGGGAAGCCTCCACCACCTCTACCACGAAGACCTGACTCCTTGATAACATCAATTACATCTTGTGGCTTCATTGTAGTAAGTACCTTGATTAAGGCTTGATAACCATCGTATGCAATATATTCATCTATTTCCTCGGGGTTAATTACACCACAATTCTTTAGTGCAATTCTTGTTTGCTTTTTGATAAAATTAGTATCACTAAGTGCTGTGACATTTGTAATCTCACTTTCCTTATAAAGCAATCTTCCAACAAGTCTACCCTTGATTAAATGCTCCTCAACAATTTCCTTAACATCATCAACTTGTACATGGCAATAAAATGCACCCTCTGGATAAACGATTACAACAGGACCAACTGCACACAAACCGAAACAACCTGTCCTTACAACTTGTACATCTTTATCTAGGTTATATTCCTTGATTTTGTTTTCAAACTCAACTATCAATTCTCTACTGTGGTTTGATGTACAACCTGTTCCACCACATACTAAAACCTGACTTCTAAACATTTTTTCTCCTTATTCGCCTACAATATTTTCTTTTACAATATTGCCATTTACAATGTGTTCGGCAACAATTCGTTTTGCAACATTACTATCTACCTTAATGTAAGTAACCTTTGGCTCGTTTGGTACAATTACCTCAACAATAGGTTCAAGTTTGCACATACCTATGCAACCAGTTCTAGTTACCCTTACATTTTTTAATCCTCGTTTTGCAATTTCGTCCATTAAGGTATCAAAAACAGGCTTTGCCCCTGCTGCAATACCACAAGTTGCCATACCAACAAGTATCCTTGTTTCTGTCTCGGTATTAGCTGTATCCCTTGCGATTAACTTTGCTTGCATTTGCTCTTTAATCGCATTAATATCTTTTATAGTCTTCATAATATCCCTCCAGACTCTAGCATATTTTCCTTAATCATATCTTCAATAAACTTGACTACTTCATACTCATTAATAGGTATTCCGTCAAGATTATCCTCAATTTCCTTTGTATCTACAACAAAAGATTTGCCATTGTTATTGTATTTTAGAATGTATCTAATATCGCTATTCATATACACTAGCCCACTAAATGTGCTAGCAATATTTCCAAGTGGTGGTCTATCAATATTATCCACAACAAAGGTCGCAGTAACTACTGTACCAACCCCTTTAGTAGACTTTATACTGAAATCTCCTCCACTATTTTCACTTGCCATTTTGAATAAAGGAATACCCATACCAACCTTTCTTGTAGTCCTTGATGTGACAAATGGGTCAGTGATATTTTTAAGCATATCGCTACTGATACCACAACCATTATCCTTGATTGAAATGGTAAGCATATTATCCTTAACCGAAATATCAATCTCTATTATAGAACTACCTGCCGAAACAGAATTCTCTACAATATCCAAAATATTAAGTGCTAACTCTCGCATTATTGATACTTCTCCAAAATACCCTTTACATCTTCTGGTACGACCTTACCATACACATCTCCATTAACTGTAAGAACTGGTGCAAGTCCACAACAACCAATACATCTTGTTGCTGAAATTGAAAATTTACCGTCACTTGTACATTCTCCAGCGTGAATACCCAATTCTTCCTCGATTTTTGCAAGAACCTCGCCAGAACCCTTTACATAACAAGCTGTACCTAAACATACTGCAATTTCATTTTTTCCCTTTGGATTAAGAGTAAATTGCGAATAGAATGTAGCAGTACCAAAAACCTCTGCAAGTGGAATATCTAATTCCTCTGCAATAATCTTTTGTACTTCCTCTGGAAGATATCCATATATGCCTTGTGCCTTTTGCAAAGCCGGCATTAAAACACCCGATACTT
Organism: Christensenellaceae bacterium; assembly: GCA_020024085.1. GTDB lineage: Bacteria > Bacillota > Clostridia > Christensenellales > CAAEEZ01 > HGM11377. The sequence continues at coordinate 6,357 of JAHHUG010000002.1, forward strand.
CACGATTTGCTTTTAGGAACTCTCTTAATTCTGCCTCTTGCTCTTTTGTTCCTGTAAAAGCTACTGTACTTCCCTTAATTATCATAAAACCTCCATTATTTATATCATATAATTTCTAGTTATAATTCATTAAAATTTATTAAACATTATTCTACTTTGTTTGGATAATTTAGTAGTGGATTTCTCTTGTGCTTTGTACGATTAAATGTATTATCTACAAGTTTTTTTGTATCCTCTGTACCCTCTCCTGTAAGGATATAATTATCTAAATCCTTATAGGTAATGCCCATTTCCTTCTCATCAGTTTGTCCCTCGTATAGTCCAGCTGAAGGCTCTTTATCTATAATTTGTCTTGGAGCATTTAGTACCTCAAGATATTCAAAAACCTCGGTAGCTGTTAAATCTGCAATAGGGTTAAGGTCGTATCCACCATCTCCAAACTTTGTAAAGTATCCCATTGTTCTTTCGCTTCTATTACCTGTACCTGCTACAAGATAATTTTTGTAATAAGCATAAGCATACAAGGTTGTCATACGGATTCTTGGATTGATATTTGCATAAGCCATTGTACAACTATCATCAACATAATCCTTTAGTTGCTCTCTAAATGCCTTTTTTATCGGAGTTAAATCCACCTCGATAGTTTTGATATTATATTTATTTGAAACTGCAATAGCATCTTCCCTATCTACAAGGAAATTCCTTTTTGACTCACAAGGCATAATAATGCACTCTACATTTTCGGTTGCCATTTTACAAAGTATGCCAACAAGAGTACAATCCTTGCCACCACTATTGCCAAATACTATACCATTTGAATGAGATTTGCTAACAACCTCTTTAATCCACTCAACTCTTTTTTGAATATCTAATTTAATCTCTTGTTCTGTTCTAATCATAATTTTTCAAATACTCCAATAAACACTCTGCTGTGTTTTTACTTAAATTTATTTTACCTTTTCCGTTGCCAATATCTAATAATGTATGTGCATCAGAGTTTATAATTTGCAATTTGTCTTGATATTTTTCTATTGTGGTAGATTCTGCCAAACTGCTTAACTCCACCACCTTAAATTCATTATCCACATCACCTAGGATATTAACTATACTATTTGCCTCTCTATCAATATGGGCTGGTATAGCAATACCACCATAGTTTTCTACAACATTTTTTAGTTTGCTCGAAGATATATTTGATGCTACAAGCAACAAATTTTCAATATGGTCGATATCCACTCCGTCCTCATTATAAACAATCTGCTCGCCAAAAATTTGCTCGTTGTTTTTTACCTTTTGAAGTGAAATAGTACTATAAAAATTTGCTAAATCCTCGTACCTTTTGAAGAGACACAAAAAATGTATATCCTCACTTGTTTGCAATTCTATTGCTGGAACTACGGTAATATGAAGTAAATCTCCTAGTTTTATTGCAACCTCAACATTATCTATACTGTTATGGTCTGCAATCGCTATCATATTAATCGACTTTACCGATGCCATCGCAAGAATATTAATAGGTGACATATCGTTATCTGCACAAGGACTAAGCCCAGAATGAATATGTAAATCGTAGTTTATATTCATAATTCACCTATCATTTTGCAAGTAGAAAATACATCTTTATTTGAAGAATACAAGTTGACATCATTTTCCTTTGCTTTAGTTACTAAATCTTCACTAACCTCTGCATCGCAAATAACAACAGCCGATACATCAGCAAGGGTTGCAACTGCTATAACATTAATATTGTTCATAACAGTGAACCATACCGAATCCTCGGGAGCTTTACTCATTACAACACTTAATAAATCCCCACAAAAGCCTGTGGATATCTCTCTATCTTTTGCAAAGTTCAATGTTGTAAATCCATATTTAATTGATAAATCAGTAGTTTTCATTTACATTTCCTATAATTTTATCTTCAAGTTGTGGGCAATTATAATTTTTATCAACATAGCCTTTTACCTTATCTTCTGCAAATGCTCTGCAACTTGGTGAACCACATTTACCACAATCAATTTGAGGTAAATTCTTGTAAATTTTGTCGATTTCGCTAAGCATTTCCATCGCTTCCATTCTGTCATCAGCAAGTTTGTACGCATCTTGCAAATCGGGATTAACCTGCCATAAATAGTAGCTGTCATCTTTGTCAACATCGCTTAAATGGTTGATATTTGGAGGCAACTCATTTTTTAGATTAAGTAGTCTTGCTCGTGCGACAAATGGATTTTCTACATTAAGTACACCACCTATACAACCACCCACACAAGCATTAAGCTCGATAAACTCTAGGTCATTAAGTTTGCCATCTTCTAGTTGATTAAGCACATTAACCACATTTTCCATACCATCACAAGCAAGATATTTTTCCCTTTTTACACCTTGAGATTCGCCACCACTTGATGCCCATTGAATACCACGAGGTCCAATCTTTGATAATTTTTTTGGTTCTGCAATATTATTCATTACATCAAGCAACTTAAAGTAAACCTCACCCACACTTAATACACCATCGACAAGTGGTTTTGTTACGCCGATACCTGTTTTTAGTGCATATATTTTAGCTGGACATGGAGAAATAAAAAATATACCTATATCCTCTTTTTTGTAGCCCGACACCTCTTCTGCCCGTTCTCTTGCTAACTTCGCAGTAATATCAACAGGTGCAAGCACTTTAAGTAAATTATCCACAAGGTTATGATACCTTACAAGTATCAAGTCTAGTACTGCCGGACAAGCTGTACTAATTAGTGGCATTTTTTTGCTCTTCCTTAATTCCTTTTTGGTGGTTTCGGTAATATATTCTGCCGATTGAGCCACTTCCATTACACTATCAAATCCAAGCTCTAACAATCCCGTAAGAACATAATTTACATCTTTAAGATTGTTAAATTGTGTATATAAAGTTGGTGGCACAAGTGCTACCTTATATTTGTAGTTGTTAATTGTGCTAAAGTCATCATACTGTACTTTTTTCGCATTATGAGGGCATAGCCTTACACACTCTCCACAACTTATACATCTTTCATATAAAACCATTGCCTTTCCGTTTCGTACCCTTATTGCCTCGGTTGGACATCTTCGCATACAAGTCAAACAACCTTTACATTTTTCGGGGTCTAATGAAACGGTGTGCAATTTATTTACCAGCTCCATAACTCTCCTAATTTGTGAAATTAATAGTCATTGTAATTGTTGTACCAACACCAACAGTGGACTTAATATCCATACTGTTGGAACATTTTTTCATATTTGGCAGTCCCATACCTGCACCAAACCCAAGATTACGAACATCATCACTTGCAGTAGAATAACCTTCCTTCATTGCAAGGTCTATATCCTTAATACCAGGTCCATTATCCTCTAGCACAATCACAACTTTATCGGGGTAAATCTCCACCTTTGCTTTGCCACCACCTGCGTGGATAACCATATTGATTTCGCCCTCGTACATTGCAATAGCCACCCTACGAATATCGTTAGAGTTAATTCCAAGCATTTTTAGTTGTGACTTTACTGAATCACTGGCTGAACCTGCTGTTGAAAAATTTTCGCCTAGTACATCATACTCAAGTTTTATTGACATACTATTCCTCTCTATTAAGCCCTGCCTCGTATAGCTTACCTGCTGCTTCAAACATACGGATTTTACAACTAAGCATTACTATGCCCTTTTCTCTAGCAAGTTCAATAGTTTCGCTATCGGGCTTTTTGCTCCTTACAATTACAATGCATCGCATATCCATCATTTCTGCCGTACGAACTATTTGAGGATTGCATAGTCCCGTAATTAATACTGCCTCATCTTTAACGAAAGCTAGAACATCACTCATTAAGTCTGATGCACAAGCACTTTTTACTTCGTCGTTTAGTTTATCCTCGCCACATAAAATTTTGCAGTCTAGGATATTAACAATCTCATTAATTTTCATATACTTCTCCTTATATATATATTGATTATATCATACTATATATTGCTAAACAATATTAATAAAAAAAATTCAGTTAAAAATAGCTTAATAATCCTATTAGACAACAAAATTTATACTTTTACAAAATCAAGGTTAAAATATTGCTTTAAAATTAAAAAAGCCTACCTATTTAGGTAAGCCTTTAATAATTTTTACTTATTTTATAAGTGATTCTACATATTCAACTAAATCTCTAAATGTCTTTAACTTTTCGATAGCATCTTCGTCATTTAGCTCAATATCAAACTCACTTTCAATATTCATCAAGATTTCTACTGTATCTAGAGAATCAGCACCAATATCCTCAATCAATCTACTATCAAGAGTGATTGTATCCTTATCAATGCCCATTTGCTCTACTACTATATCTCTACATTTTTCAAAAACCATATTATTCCTCCAAATTTAAATATACAATTATTTTACACTAAAAACAATGCTATGTCAATATTGATATTAATAAATTATCAAACGGTTTAATAGATATCACATACCCTGCAAGCACATCAATAGTTTTAACTGTTGATAGGTCAAAATCTTTGTTATTTTTTATACTTGCAATATTATCGCCGTAATATTTTATGTACGCCTCGCATTTTGTCCACATTTTGTAAAAATCTTCTAAACTACTAACCTCAAAATTCTCCCTTTTAGCAATAGCTTTGTAGTCCCTATCCTTAATTTTTTCAATGTCTACTCCAACCTCTAATGTATCCATAAGTAGCACCATTGCACCCGTTGTATGTGATAGGTTAAAATGAATATTAATAGGCTTATTATCCACTGTAAAATAAGGCTTTTTACCCCTATTAATAACCACTTTTTCGGGCAAATTTTGGTCGTTTAATAGCTTGCTATCCACCCCTAAATCAAGGCTTTTTGCAATATCCAAGTACCTTTTTAGGCATATTTTTATAAAGCAATCACTATCAATATTTTTCTCTAAAATAAATAAAACCATTATCTAAAATACCTTGTAATATTCTCCCTTAAAAAGTCCTCATCTACTGCAAATTGATTGTCAGTTTCTAGCCTATATTCCCAGTTGCCCTCTGCTACTCCTGGGATATTACATCTAGTATCTCCACCAAAGCCTAAAATATCCTGAACGGGTATAATTACTAGCCCTGCTGAACTCTCTAAAAGGGTTGTAATAATCTTTTTGATTGAAGTATTTTCTCTGCCACCGACACCCCAATATTTATCCTTGTAGTCGATATATGAAAGAACTTTTCTCCTTGTAGATTCATCAAGTTCGTATAACCAACCAAGACAAGTATTATTGTCGTGAGTACCAGTGTACACTACCATATTGTTGGTGTAATTATGTGGTAAATGCTCGTTATCTCTGCCATCAAAACCAAATTGAAACACTCTCATTGGTGGAATACCCGTTTTTTCAACAAGCTCCTTAACCTTACCACTACTACAACCAAGGTCCTCGGCGATAAATCTTTCCACCCCAAACTTTTTGATAAGCTCTGGCAAAAACTCTCTACCGATACCCTCTTCCCAAGTACCAACTCTGCCATCTTCAGCATTATTATCAATGGTAAAATAGCTGTCAAACGCTCTAAAATGGTCAATTCTAAGTACATCATAAAGTTCAAGCTGATACTCATATTTTTTCATTAAATATTTGTAATTATCCTTTTTCATTACAGGGTAATTATACAAGGCAAAACCCCACTTTTGACCTTTTTCATTAAAGTAATCTGGTGGCACACCTGCAACCTTTTTAGGAACAAAATTTTCATCAACCAAAAATTGTTCATAATTCAACCAAACCTCGCAGGCTGTTGGCGACAAATAAAATGGTAAATCGCCTATAATCTTTATACCCTTTTCATTTGCAAAATTTTTGATTTGTTTCCAGTTTTCAAAAAACAATGTTTCTACAAATTTGTAATAGTAAATTCTGTCCTCAAGTTCAGTTTTTAGCACGTTTTCCACATTTTTATCACGATGCAAAACTTCTTTGGGAAAACCTAAAAAAGTATCTACCTTAAAGTGTTCGATAAGCGCTTTATAATATGCATAATCATCTAACCAATAAGCATATTTTTTGCTAAATTTATCGGTTTTTTCCTTCCACTCATCGTTGATATTTTGATATGCTTTTGCTAAAATTTTGCTACTATTTTCTCTAGCAAAATCATAATCTACTTTATATGTATTACCGTGATAAACTGCACTATTTACATCTTCTTTTGAAATTAAATTTTGCTCATACAAAAAATCTGGAGAAATATAAAGTTCATTACCACTAAAACCACTTTCCGACATATATGGTGAATTTCCAAGACCAATTTTGCCAAGAGGCAATATTTGAAGGTACTTAAATCCTAAATCCTTAATATAATCAATAAAATATTTTGTTTCGGTAGAAAAATTACCTATTCCGTTTCGTCCAAAAATAGAAAATATCGGACATAGAAGTCCAACTGCTCTTTTCATAGTTACTCCTTAAAAAATACTAAATATATTATACTATATAAAATAGTCTGCCTCAATATTAAGTAGTAAATTAATTGTAGTATTATGTAAAAAAATGTAAAAAAAACCGACTACCATTATAGTAGTCGGCGTATAAATTAAATTTACTCCAAAATATTAGCCATTGATGATATTTTCTAGCTCTGCAAGTAAGTCGTCTGATGGAGCAGCTGTTTCTACAACCTTTGATTTAGCAGGTTTTCTTGTAGGAGCTTCACCTCTAACTGCCTTGTATGCTGCATTAGATTGTACTGCGAAGTTATCAAGAGTAATTACTGCTGTGCATAGCTCAGAGTTCTTATCTGGCTCTGTAACACCGGCGATTACTTCATAACCTGATGCCTTTAACCAAGCAATAAGTGGTTGAATATCGCCTTGACCATACATCAAGAAGAAACCATTAACTTGTGAGTTATCTGCGATATTAACAGCATCAATAACTTGTCTTAAGTCTAACTTACCCTTTCTCTTGTGCTTTAGGGTAGGTAATGCATCATAATAGTTCTCTGTGATAAAAGGCTTATAATCCTTTGTTCTTTTTGCACTATAACCATAGAACTTACAAGTTGCAATTTCGCCATACTTTGATAACTCTTGCATAGCCTTTTCAAAAGCTACATAAGGTACTCTAACGCTTTCAATATCAGCTAATACTACATATTTTTTTACCATAAATTTATCCTCCAAATTTAATTATCTAATTCTCTCATATAGTAAAATAAGTATTGTTGCATATAACCAGATAAGTCCATAAACCTATCAGTCAAATCTTTACGAATATACTTTGTGTCATTTGACGAGCCAAAATACTCGTTATAGACCTTTTTCATCCAAGTATCCACTGGACAAACCTCGCCACGATGGAAAGCAAATAGTGCAATACAATCGGCAACCTTTGGACCTATACCCTTAAGTGATTGTAATGTCTTAAGTAAATCGGGGGTAGATAAGCTATACAAACTATCAATATCCATAGATTGAAGTTTTTTAGCAGTATCAGCAAGATAGCTTGCCCTATAACCTGCACCGATAGACTGATAAAAACTTTCGTCCCTACTTGCTAGGCTATCAATGGTAGGAAAAGTATAATAATCTCCTACTTTTTCGCCAAGTTCCTCGCAAAGCCTATTAATAATCTTTTGAATACGGGGAATATTGTTGTTGGCTGAAATTATAAAAGAAATAATTGTTTCAACTGGGTCTTGATTAAGTATATGTATGCCTTTTGAAAACTCCAAACTTGCCCTAATCAAGCCTTTATCAATCAATTTCGTATATATTATACCATAGTTTTGTTCAAAATCAAGATATTTTGCAAAATATTTTGGAACATTTGTATATATATGGTAATGACTACCTTTATCCACAATTTCGCACTTGTATTTACTAGAAAGAATGATAACCGTATCTTCATTTATTGAGTAACGGAACATTTGTCCACATTTAACGGTGTCAAATGGATTAAAAAAATCGTCCTTTGGTACAATAATACCATCATTAACTATATCGTATTTCATAATAATAAAAAAGGGATTGAAAATCAATCCCTAAAAATTCAAATTAGTCAGCGTAAACACTTACTTGTTTATCTAACTTACCTTTTCTTTCAAATCTTACTTTGCCATCAATCAAAGCATATAAAGTATCATCACTACCAATACCAACATTTGTACCTGGGTGGAACTTTGTACCTCTTTGACGAACTAGAATGTTGCCAGCCTTTACGAACTCACCGTCTGCCTTCTTAGGTCCAAGACGCTTTGACTCACTGTCTCTACCGTTTCTTGTGCTACCAACACCTTTCTTATGGGCAAATAATTGTATATTAATAAACATAATTAAATTACCTCCAATTCAACGAAATCCGAAAAACCTTCGTTTAGGTCACATACACCTAAAAACATTGTTTCAAGGATAATATCAGCATCATGTCTTTCAATACTTGTTAACTCACTAGGTAAAGTTACCTTTAGGTGTGCATTTTGGTCCAAAATCTCGTAGTTTACATTGATTTTTGCTACTTGAAGTAAACCAAGAATAGCTGTTTGCACTATTGAAGATAATGCAGCACATACTATATCCTCACCTTCTACCGAGTAACCTGTATGACCATCACATTCTACTGATACAATTTTATTATCAATTCTTTTTACTCTAACAATCGTCATAATTAAGCCTTAATACTTAAAACCTTTAATGCTGTGTATGGTTGACGATGACCTTGCTTTCTACGAGAGTTCTTCTTTGCTCTGAACTTGAATACTATAACTTTAGCATGTTTATCTTGAGCAACTACTTCACACTCTACTGAAGCTTTACTAATAGGGTTACCTGTTGTAACAGCACCCTTGTCATCTGATAGCATCAATACATCTAGGTTAACTTTCTCGCCTACGGCTGCATCTAACTTTTCTACTTGAAAAATTTGACCTTCTGTTACTTTGTATTGTTTACCACCTGTTTGAACAATAGCGAACATATTTGATTACCTCCTCTTTCCAGTCTCGCTGTATGGGTGGGATAATTCCACTTTGAAACCCTTGACATGCGGCTCAGCATATAATTTACCATAATAGAACATTTTTGTCAAATATTTTAAGGCATATTATATATTTATATATAAAACACAAATATTTACATCAAAAATGCAATAGTTTTAATGCTAATACAATAATTTTGCATTATCTGGCAAATCTACAACCATTGTATTAAATGTTTTGATACTGAAGTGTTCTATATGATTTTCACTTTTTGGAACTACATAAATCCTTTTGTTTTTCCAAATAGTTGCACATTCCTTTTCTAAATACCTCAATGTGAACAACCTTGTAAATACCTCCGGATTAACGGTAAGTAGTACAAGTTGTGGGTCGGTATCGTTAATTGTATTTTTAAGTGAAGCAGAAATTTTGCTAATGATATGCTCCTCGCTAAATACATATCCCGAACCATTACAATATGGGCAAGGCTTTAACAAAACCGTGTCTATCATTGACCTAGTTTTCTTTCGTGTAAGCTCTAGTAAACCAAGGCTTGTCATTGAAACAACCGTTGTTTTTACCCTATCCTTTTTAAGAGCTTTTTTCATCACCTCGACCACTTCGTCACGATGCTCCTGCATTACCATATCAATGAAGTCAACGATAATAATTCCACCAAGATTACGAAGTCGTAATTGTTTTGCTATCTCTACTGCAGCAAGTTTATTTGTCTCAAATACCGTTTGCTCAAGGTCATTTTCGCCAGTAAATTTACCCGTATTGACATCTATTGTGATAAGTGCCTCTGTCCTATCAATGATTAGGTATGCACCATTTTTAAGCACAACCTTTCGTTTTAGCATTTTATCAATTTGGTTTGATAGTCCGTAGTATGAGAAAAAGTCCTCCTGTCCACTATAAACCTCAATCATATTTGGCTTTGGAGCAACCCTCTCTATCCTATCACGAAGAGTTGAAGCAAAAATTTCATCATTAAATACAATAGCATCAAGGTCATTATCTATTAAATCTCGTACCATACGATAGATTAATGAGCCTTCCTCATAAAGTTTTGTAGCCTCGGGAGCTGTTTTATAGTCCTTATTTATTTGTTTCCACTCGCCGATTAACTTTTCTAGTTCGTTGTTTAATTGCTCATCGGTAGCGTTTTTACTTGCTGTACGAAGTATTACTCCACCGTCAATATTTTTTATCGCATTTGTAGCCCATTTTTCAAGCCTTTCACGAACATCTTCTTCCTCAATTTTACGAGAAATACCAACATAATCATTGTTTGGAACATACACAAGTAGTCTACCTGGAATAGATACATTTGTAGATATTCTTGCTCCCTTTGTGCCAAACTCTTCCTTGATAACTTGACACATTATATCATCGCCTGGGCTAACCTTTAGGTCGGTACATTCTTGCACCTCTTTGTTAATAATTGATGACTTATCGTATGTTGATTCTCCACAATACAAGAACGCATTTCTTTCTAGTCCAATATTTACAAAAGCAGCTTTCATACCTTTGATAAGATTGACAACTTTACCCTTATAAATAGAACCTACAATAGAAGGAACATCTTGTTTTTCTAGTTGAAATTCTACAAGTTCGCCATCTTCTACAAGTGCAACTTGAGTTCTTCTTGGATGATAATCTATAAATAATTTCTTCATTTTATTCTCTCCAAATAATCTTCAACATTTTCCCCTGTTTCCGATATAAATTGGCTAATTTTTCTACTATTTGTAATATGAATATCAGTAGACAATTCTTCGTTAATTTTTTTAATTAAGTAGTCTATTCTTAAGTTTGGATTACCACAAGCTAATGTACATTCAAAAGACTGATTTGACACTTTATAGTCATAAATTAGTGGTTTAACATCAGTTTCAGCTAGTTCACCCTTTCTCATAACTTGTAATACAATGCTAGGTCTTGACAAAAATTCATTGACTTTAGCTACCTCTAAATCGGTTAAATTAACCTTTACAACATAGCTTGCTTTGTCAATATTTTTGGTTAATTTTGGGTTCTCATTTGACACATATTCCTTTGTAAAAACAATGCCACCTATACTCTTTTCGTTAAGCCTATCAATAATAGTTTTTTCCTCGGTATATATAGTTACATACTCGCTATCACTACTTACTCCAACAGGAAGTGGGGTGGTAAAATATAGTTGCATATGAGGGTGAAATCCCTTTGAATATTCCACATTAATTTTGCTACGATTGATAATTTTGATAAACTGCTTTAGTAGGTCAATATGCGATACAAATATTGCAGAATCCTCTTTTTTATACCTTAATGTAATCATATTGTACACCTACCTAAACTTGTAACACCACAACCATTACAACCATTTCTGCAATTTTTGGTTGTCTTGCCTTCTAGTGCCTTTTCGTATTCTTTAATCAAATATTGTTTAGTTACACCTGCATCAATAAAGTCCCAAGGAAGCTCCTCGGTAGTTGAAAATGCCCTTGTGTAATCCTCCACTTTTATACCTGCTTCATTAAAGGCTTCAATCCACGCATCAAAGTTGAAATGTTCTGACCAACTATCAAACCTGCAACCCTTTAAATAAGCAAGTTCAATAGCCTTTGAAAGTTTTTTATCTCCTCTTGCAAGAACTGCTTCGACCAATGAAGATTTGCTCTCGTGGTAGTGATAATCTACACCCTTAATCTTTGACAAACCTTGATACAAATACTCCTGACGATTTCGCATTTCCTCAAGGCTAATTTGCTCGGTAAACTGAAATGGTGTATATGGCTTTGGAATAAATACAGCAGTTGACAATGTAATTCGCAACTTTCTATTTTTCCTTATGCTATAATACAAGTCCTTTAAGTGATTGCAAATTTCAATTATTCCGTCAAGGTCCTCATAGGTTTCGGTTGGAAGACCTATCATAAAATATAACTTTACGCTGTCGTAACCTTGTTCAAATGCACTACCGATGCTATTGTTAATATCATCAATAGTGATATTTTTGTTAATTACATCTCTAAGCCTTTGAGTACCTGCCTCCGGTGCAAATGTAAGTGAACTTTTTCTGCAAACTGAACTAATTACATTGTCATAGCTATTAAGCCTTAACGATGGCAAACTTAATGTAATATGGTTTTCTTTGCAATACTTGCTAAGGTCTGGTAAAAGCTCCATTAAAAAAGAATAATCGCCAGTACTCAAACTTGAAAGTGATAGTTCATTATAACCAGTATTTTCAAGTAAATTTATAGCTTGTTTAATTGCCACATCTTTCATCTTTTCTCTAATTGGTCGGTAGATAAAGCAAGCTTGACAGAATCTACAACCCGATGCACAACCACGATACAATTCTAATGCAACTCTATCGTGAACAATCTCGATATTAGGAACAAGTGGTTTGCTTGGATAATAACTTTTATTGATATCACTAACAACAGCTTTTTTTACCTTTTCGCCTTTTTTGTGAAGTCTTGGTACATACATACCAGTAATAGACTGTGCCTTTTCAAGTATTTTCCACTTTGATAGTCCTTGTTTTTTGCCTTCTGCAACAAGATGACCAAACTCCCTTAAGCAATCCTCGCCCTCTCCAATAGAAATGATATCTACAAAATCCTCAAAGGGTGCTGGATTAATAGAACAAGAACCACCTGCAAGGATAATAGGCATATTTTCCCCTCTATCCTTTGAGTAAAAAGGTATTTCAGCAAGGTCTAGCATATACAAAACATTTGTATAAAGTAGCTCAAAACCTAGTGAAAAACTAACAATATCAAAATTTTTAAGTGGTTTTTTAGTTTCAATAGAAAGTAGTGGCAAATTACCCTTTAACTTGTCACCTAAATCTACCCAAGGAGCATAACATCTTTCGCAAACAATATCCTCTTCCTCATTAAGCATATTGTACAAAATTGATACTCCTATATTGCTCATACCTACCTCGTACACATCGGGAAAACATATACACATATCTAGTGTATGAGGTTTGTTCATATTTGGGGTATTATATTCGCCACCAGTATATCTACTTGGTTTTGATACATCTAGTAGCATCTCGTTGTATTTTTCTAAAAAGTTATCCATAATTATCTAATTTTATAATATATAAATATAATTGTCAAATTATAAATTATTAAAGTACACTACCTTAAACTCTTATGTTTTATATCGAAATATAACATAAAACAGTGTTTATATATTGATTTTGATACTTAAAATATTATGTATTGTCAGTATATCAAATATTTATTTGTAAAAATGCAATTATTAAATTATATTCCATAAAAAAAATTGCATAAAAAAAGGGGTATTAATTTACCCCTAGCATTGCAGCACCAAGAATGCCTGCATCATTTTTAAGTTTAGCTTGCTTTACATCAATAGGTGGCAAGTATTGATTGCCAAACAAATGTTCATTGACATATTTATTAAGTGGTTTGATTAAAAGTTCGTTTTGAGCAGATACTCCACCACCAATAAGTACAATCTCTGGTCTAAAAATATTAGCAATACCGATTATACCTGATGCAACATATTTAATATATGTATTTAGTACTTGTTTTGCAAGTTTGTCGCCTTTATTTACTGCCTCAAACACAACCTTTCCGTTTACATCACCCATATCTTTTGCTATATTTGCAAGCACTCCGTTTGGTTCGGTTTCAATAGCTTTTTTAGTTTGTTCAATAAGTGCTGAAGTTGATGCATATTTTTCGTAACAACCATTTTCGCCACACGCACAATGTTTGCCATCAACAACTATTGTAATGTGACCACCCTCGGTACCTCCACCATTTTTTGCAACAAGTAATTTTCCGTTGATAATGATTCCACTACCTACACCTGTTCCAAGTGTAACCATAAGTACATTTTCAGCACCTTTTGCATTACCAAAGTAATACTCCCCAAGAACTGCACAGTTTGCATCGTTTTCTACAAAACATTTTATATTATATTTATTTTTAACCTTACTTGCAATTTCAAGATGTTCTACACCAAGGTTGCTTGCATATACAATTTCGCCATTGTTTGGATTGATAATTCCTGGAGAACCAATGCCAATACTTTCTATATCATTTACTGAAACATTGTTTTCTTGTAAAACTCTATCTATCAATGAAAAAATACATTCCGTTAATTTATCATTACTATTAAGTGGTGTTACCTCAGTAACTTTATTAGATAATTTACCATCGCTATCCATTAAAGCAACTTTGATACTCATTCCACCAATATCAACACCTACTCTATACTTCATACTCTCACCTCAATTTGTCCTAATGTTAAAATTCTACTTTAATAATTCTTGCACGATTTTTAATCTTGCACCTAAAATCCCTAGGCAATATCACACTATACATTTCGGGTACAATTTGTGTTTGTAATTTACCCATTCTAACATACTCTATTGCAAGGTCGCCATCAAGTGTCATTAACCAAGTCAAGCTATCCTCGTTGTAAAGTGCCATTCCTTCAGTTGAAATATCGCTTAACTTAAAGTATGGTGCAAAATCTTTTTTATGTATTACATTATTATTTTCAAGTAAAATTGGAAGTTTTAAGATAAAATGCTCGGATTTATTAAAGTTTGTAACAGCTAGTCCCTCTTCAATATTAAGTGGGCGTGAGCTATCATTCCTGCCAAAGTCGTACATTCGATAGGTAATATCGCAATTTTCTTGAATGGCAACAAGCTTGATTCCACCTGTCATTGTGTGCAAATTGCCAGTATCTATTTCCACAATATCGCCCTTTTTTACCGACTGAAAATTCATAATTTCTAGCAAAGTGCCATTATTTATCCTTTCTAAAACTTCTTCTTTTGTGGTGTCCTTATTAAAACCAACATAAACACCTGCTCCCTCTTTAGCATCAACTATATACCAAGCCTCCACCTTACCCAAACTATGCATATGACTTTTTGCATAGATGTCCGAAGGGTGCACTTGCACTGATGGGAAATCGGCAGTATTAGCAAGCTTAATTATAATAGGGAACTCCTTTGGCTCGTTATCCTTTACCCAATATGGATAGTCCTCAAATATTGTTGACAAGTTTTTGCCAACCAGTGAACCATTGATAACAGTAGAAGGCTTGTCCTTAAGTGTGGATAATACATAAGCTTCTGACGCTCTGCCAGTATGATTATAATATTCATTCAAGCCATCGCCACCCCATACAGAACTTGATATAGTTGGCTCGATTAATAGTGGATACTTTTTCATAACTTTATTGTAAAATTTTATACAATAAAAGTCAATAAACTAAACTAACATAATTACATTTGCATCAAAAATATATATCCTTAATTTTTGTATAAATTGGATATTTTTTTACTAATTCTTCAAGTTTTTCTTCCGAAATTACATTATTTGTACTATTGCTATCAACAATTATATAAGTATTGATTGTTTTAGGGCTTAATAATTTTATTAATTTTAATAGCAAAACATCGCTTGTAATGTATATTTTTTTTCCCTCAACACCACTTTGATAATCCTTAACTATAAATGCCGAATTAAGCACATAATTTTCACTTTCCTTTTTAGTGCCACTCGTTGCCCCAACAAATAAAAATATCGCAAATATTCCCAAGGTAAAATTGATATCATAAAAAGCTGAAACAATAAAAAGTATCATAAAAATAAATGAAAAAATGACACCTAATATTCGTAAAATTTTTAATGCCTTTAACCTGTTTTTTGAAAAAGTTAATATAAATCTTGCTCCGTCAAGTGGATATACGGGTATTAAATTAACAAAAAATATACCTAGATTTGTGTACACAAAACTCTTTGTATAGTAGTATGAGGTTGGAATAATCCACCAAAATGCAATAAAGATTATTGCAATTAACAAACTTACAACTGGCCCACTAATTGCAATAATTCTTTCCGATTTTTTGTCTATATTTTCCTCTCCTGATATTACTGCACCATATGGCAAAAGTTTGATTTCTTTTAGGTAATATCCATAGTACTTTGCAGTAGTTTTATGTCCTAACTCATGTAGTACAACTGCGACTATTCCATAGAATAATGCCACTCCCTGCCCGTAAATTATCAAAATTAACGAAAAAAGCAGGAATAATGGATGCAATTTTAATTTCATTTTAGACTAAACCAACAATCAAAAATGCAACTCCTACAATTATTCCTACCGATACAAAAAGCATACTAAAATCCAAAAAATCAAGTCGTTTAGTTTTCTTTTTTTCTTCCTTTACAACATACTCATTTTTGTAACCATCTGCTTCAATAATTTTTAGTTTTTCCATAACTCACCTCACAATTAATGCTACAATTAATATATGAGGTTACTTTGCAATATATGCCCTTTTTAATTTATCTGCTTTGCAAGAAATATTAATGGTATAGATAGAATAATTATCCACATCAATATCTATGGATAAAGTCTTGTCTATTACATCAAAATAATCGGTAAGTATATTATAGATATCGCTACGAATAACCTCGGTAAAAGAGCCTGTTTCCTGCATTTTATCATTAAGTAAAATCTGTTCTGCTCGCTTATTATTTTTCATTTATTCACCTATAAAATTCGTTTAATTTTGCTTCTAATTTTGCCCAAAGTTCCCCTATATTTACTACTACAATCGTAGACAATATTGCTAGAACCCATAATATTATCTGCAAGCGACAAAAATGCCTTTGTGGAACGAGTTTTTTCATTGACTGTTGTTGCATTGCTTAGTACCACATCGTCATCAGCTGGTATTACTCCTATGGGATTAATACGAAGAAGTCTACTAATATCAGTTACGCTAAACATTTCGCCCGTTACAACCAAATCTCCTCGCATCATATTAATTACTAGGTTTATCTTGTCAAGATTGTAGGTAGACAGAGTGGAAATAGTTTTGTCTGCATCTCGAATAGCCGATATATTAGGAGTGGTAACAACTATTGCCTCGGTAGAAGATACTACTGCCCTATGAAAACCCATATCCATTCCTGCTGGGCAATCTATAAGAATATAATCAAAATAATTATCAAGATTATAAGCAATATTTTCGAAGTCCTTGGTTGTAATTTCACTTTCACTACCACCCTTTGTAGAGGGTAAAACATACAAATTAGGCAACATTAAATCCTTGACAAGTGCTTGCTTTGGTCTGCATTTGCCTTTTGATACATCTAGTATATCGTACACAACCTTGTTCTCAATACTCATTACAACATCAAGATTGTTTAGTCCAATATCGCCATCAATTAAGCATACCGATTGACCTTTCAAGGCTAATGCTGTTCCAAGATTTGCAGTAAGTGTAGTTTTTCCTACTCCACCTTTACCCGATGTTATAACTATTCTTCGTGCCATATTCCCTCCACTATTATTATAAAAATAATATAACTAAAAATAATGGTAGAATTTGGATTATTATAAAAATTTTGCAATAAAAAAAGCACCTAAATCGGTGCTTATTATTATTAAAAATTAACAGATTATTTGTAAAAAAATGTAGTTAATCGTCGTTTTTTGTATCATTAACTTCGCTTTCTGTTATTTTAGCTAAATCCTCATTTTCAAAAGTTTCGGTATTAGTTTGATTATTTAATGTATTTGTATCATCATTTTGTTCTTTAATAGTATCTTGTTCAGCTGTATTTCTATCCTTTGATGTACCCATTTCCTTTACCACAAAATCAATGTTTTCTGCTTTTGTTGGGGTATCGGTAGCCTCTTTTTTTAATTTCTTTTGAGTAAGATATTCCTTTGTATATAATACCAAAGTTACTAAAAAATCAAAACCAGCAACACCATATACAACATAGGTAAATACTTTATTTTTTGTTGCTACAACAGATATAAGCATTGCAAGTGCAATAATTGCAACCACCACCAAAACAACCAATACTGTAAATTTATTTTTGTTGTAAACTTTTGAAATTTTGTACTTTCTAATATCCTTCAATGCTTGCAAAAGTAGGATTATTGATGCCACCGTAAATATATAAGTAAGTACATTAATGGTGGATAATATTGTCGCAAGACTGATTGCAAGAATATCAAAAATGACAGTTCCGTATAAATCTTTTTCGTCCATTAAATATTTTTTAACCTCAATAAATTGTTTAGAAGTGTTGGATTATCTATTAGTTTTCCACCACCAATACAAACAGCAGTAGTGATATTATCAAGCAGTTTTACATTGATTTTAGTTCGTTCAATAAGGTACTCCTCAAAGCCAGGAAGCAATGTACTACCACCACTTATATAAATACCATCATCAACAATTTGTTTAGCAAGTTCTGCTGGACACATATTGATTGTAGTATTAATTACATCAACAATTAGGTCAACAGAACCATTGATTGATTGCAAAATATCTCCTGCATTAACATCGACAACAGTTTTTTCATCATTAATAATATTGATACCCATTACCTCATCAACATTAACATCATTACTATACATACTGCCGATTGTTTTTTTGATTTTTTCTGCTGTATATTTACCAATACGAACACCATATTTGTTGGTAATCCTATCGGAAATTTGATTGTTAAATACATTACCACCGATATTGACAGTGTAACCAGACATTATACCTGCACTTGTGATAATAGAAACATCGGTCAAATCTGCACCAACATCTACATACATTCCTGGTCTACACTCATTATCCACATACACTGCAAGTGGAGCATCTACAAGTACAACCTCTTTAATGCCTGCCTCATACATAGTATTTTCGATAGTTTTCCTTTCAAGTTCATTCAAACATTGACTAACTAGCACTATTGCACTGACTTGTGGTTTGAAAATTCTACTTGTGATAAGCCTAGAGATACACTTTTTTACCATAGTAGCAAAAACTTCGGGATATACAACAGCACCCTCACTGACTGGATAAATAGACTTTAATCTTCTATCTGCTCTGCCAAGCAAACTAAGAGCCTTTTCGCCAAGCTCAAGCACTTCAACTTTGCCGTTATTATTAACTATTGCAATATTAGGCTCTTTAATTACTACACCTTTGCCCTTTTGATATATGGTAAGGTAGCTAGAACCGATATCTATTGCTAGCTCCAATTTTGCCATTTTCCCTCCACTTTGAAACTCTTTAGTTCCTCTATTAACCTTTCAGTAGGTAGCCCTACAATGTTGTTGTAGCTACCCTTAAAGTAGTCAATTAACCATTTATCTTGAATACCGTATGCTCCAGCTTTATCCATAGGAGAACCCGTTTTGATATAGGCTAAAATATCTTCCTTTAATAGTTTTTTGAACCGAACAAGCGATTTATCGTAGAAACTGACTACTTTAACCCCTTGTTTTATCGAAACACCAGTATAAACTGAATGCGTATTATTTGATAACATAGTAAGCATTCTATATGCATCTTCCTCATTTTTTGGTTTACCCAAAATTTCGCCCTTAAAGTAAACTATGGTATCGGCAGAAATAACAATATCATTATCTTTTGAAACAATACCTTGAAGCTTTTTCCTTGAAAGCTCCATTACTATATTTGATGGTCGTACTGAAGAATATGTTTCCTCAACATTAGATGTTTGTATATTAATATCGCCAAAAAGATTGGACAATAATTCCTTTCTTCGTGGCGATTTTGATGCAAGTATTATCATTATAGTATTTCTAGATTTTTACCAAATGCTAGCTTAAAGTCGTTTGATGCATTAAGGGCATCTCTAATCTCTAGTGAACAGTCTCCATCAGAAATAGTCTTCATAATTACGCTATCTCCTAGTACATCACAGTTGATGTCTGTAATAAGTCCACTCATTGACCTATCAAAACTTTCTGCGATACATAGGATAACTGTCAACCTCTTGATTGCAACTAAATCCTCATCGCTAAGTAATCCCTTATATGGTGCAATGTCTGGGTAGTTATTAGCTTTACGGTGACCACCTGCAACGAATGCTGCCATAATCAAATCTCTATGAGAAATACCATATAAGTTACTATTTAGAATAATGTAGTTAGAGTGTTTGTGATGCTCATAATACTTAATTCTCATACCAGTATCATGTAGCATTGCTGCAACTCTAAGCACCTTTACATATGCTCTTGGTAATTTATGTAAAACCTTAAGTTGTTTGAATAATTGCATAGACAAATTGTAAACTTGCTCTGCGTGAGGAATATTGATATCGTAGTATCTTACAAGTGTATTTAGGCTATGACCTAATACATCAACAAGTGGTTTCTCTTGAGTAGAAGGTACTGCATATCTAAACATTGCACCCTCTCTAAGTCCACAACCACTAATACGAATACTTGTAAATCCAATTTCGTCAATAACAGCTGAGATTGCTGATAATGCACTTGGGAAAATATCTGCTCTTGCACTAGACAAACCTTTGATTTTCATAGTTTTATCTAAGCCTAGTCCCTTGATTGTATTATAAATATAGTTGAACTCCTTAACACCAACATTATAGTTATGTGCCATATTAAGTGGATATTTTTTAATCATACGGCTGATTTTACCTAGATTTCTAAATGAACCACCAACACCAATAAATGGTACATCTGGGTCAACATCTTTTAACCAAGGAATCTTTTCAAGTTGTTCCTTGATAAATGCTTTAATATTAGCAGCTTGTTGTTCTGGAGAAACATCTTCTGCCTTGAATAATTCTGTTAATGTAACTGCTCCAAATGGTAGCTCCTCAAACATTAACATATTTTTACGATTGTAGTAGATAAGTTGTGTTGTACCACCACCGATATCCATAATAAAACCTTTTGGTGCATCCATTGAGTTAATAACACCTTGGTATACAAGTGTAGCTTGTTCCTCACTTGAAAGAACATTAACTTTAATACCAGTAGTTGCCATAATCTCATCAAGGAAGCTCTTTTGATTTTTTGCTCTCCTTACTGCTGATGTACCAAATGCATAAATTTTATCTACATTATTGGCATCACAAAGCCTTCTAAACATTTGTAATGTTTTGATAGCTTGTTGTACCCTTGATGGCTTCAATATACCATCCCATTCCATATCTTGAGCAAGTCTAACAGTTTCCTTTAGCTCATCAAATACTACGAAGTAACCTCCGTCAAGTACATTTACTAGAACTAATCTAGCTGAGTTTGCTCCTAAGTCAATAATCGCTATTTTTTCCATATATATATTCCTTTAAAATTGTGTTAAAAAATTATAAATCTCCCCTTAATTTTAGATTATATCATAAAATAAATTAATGTCAATAGTGATTAAAAAATTTGTAAAAAATTAAGTTATTTTTATCATATATTGCGATTTATTCAATAAATATTGTTATAGTTGTTAAAAAATTGATATAATATTTATAAATCAGTTTTTATAAATATAAAAAATTCTTATATACATTATGATTATTGATAATAAATATCATATTAATATAAACAATAATATAAAAAAAAGAGGCTTGTCAGCCTCTTTTTAATTCTAAATATTTTGCTTATAAATTGCCTTTTATTTTGATTTACCTTTGAATTCGTGAATACATTTAACTGGACATTTTTCTACACATTTTAAGCAACCGATACACTTTTTGTAGTCGATTACTGGTAGATTATCAACCATTGTAATTGCACCCTCTGGACAATTTTTTGCACATAGTCCACAACCGATACAACCATTAGAGCAAACCTCACGAACAGCCTTGCCTTTGTCGTGGCTATTGCAAGCAACATAAACTTTTGCACTTGCAGGAATCCTTTTGATAACTGATTTTGGGCAGTTAGTCAAGCAATTACCACAAGCAGTACATTTATCTTGGTTAATCTCGGCATAACCTTCCATACCAACCTCGATAGCATAGTTTGGACAATTATCAACACAAGTTGCCTTACCTAAACAAGCATAACTACATTGTTTGTTGCCACCTGCTAGTAGCTCCATTGATTTACAATCGCCGTAACCTTGATACTCATACTTATCCTTTGAATTAACTCCACCACAGCAAGCAACAACAACTGCTGTTTCCTCGCCATCATTTGTGATACCTAAAATTTCTGCAATTTTATCTTTATTTTCCTTTGGAGTAGCATTACAATCATTAATACTTGCCTCGCCCTTAACTAGAGAACAAGCAAAGTCATCACAACCTGCATGGCCACAACCACCACAGTTTGCTCCAGATAAAAGTTTTGCAACCTTGTCAATCCTCTCATCACGAACAACTGCAAGCTTTTTGCCTAGTATTGCAAGCAATAGTGCAAATATAATTGCCATTCCTCCAAGTATTCCTAGAGGAATAAATATTGCCTCTACTGAAACTTCTGCTAAAAACAACATATCTACCTCCTAAATCATACCTGAGAATATTACAAAACTCATACTCATAATTGCTGCTGCAATCAAGGTTATTGGGAAACCTTGGAATGCTTTTGGAATATCCGAATATTGCAATCTTTCTCTAATTCCTGCAAGTAGAACTATTGCAAGTGTAAAACCAACACCACTAAACAAACCATTTACAAATGCTTGACCTAGTGTATATGCATAGATTGGTTTAACATTCATTAGTGCTACACCTAGTACTGCACAGTTTGTTGTGATAAGTGGAAGATATACTCCAAGTGCACTATAAAGTGTTGGGCTAAACTTTTTGATAACCATTTCTACAAGTTGAACAAGAGATGCGATAATCAAAATAAATGCGATAGTTTGTAGATATTCAAGCTCTAGTGGTATCAAAATATATTGATTAACAATAAAGGTAAATAGCGATGCAATACCCATTACAAAGATTACTGCAAAACCCATACCAAGAGCTGTTTCAGTCTTTTTTGATACGCCAAGGAAAGGACAAATACCTAAAAATTGGCTAAGTACAAAGTTGTTTACAAATACTGCACCAACTATTATCATTAAATATTCCATATTAGCCCTCCTTTACAGCTTCTGCTGTTTCTTGTTCTTCAACAACCTTGTCTATTATTTTTGCGTGTTTTTCTGCCTCTAGTTTTTTTGCTCTATTTTCATCAATCTTTGCAAAAATGTGATTGAATAGTGCCATTAAGAAACCAAAGATTAAGAAACCACCTGCTGGTAAAATAAAGACTGCCATTGATAAATCCGATAATCCAGGAATTACAAGACCGAAGAAACTGCCTGCACCAAGGAACTCACGAATAATACCAATAAGTGTTAAGCTACAAGTAAATCCAAGTCCCATACCTAAACCATCAACAGCTGAATCAAGTACTGGATTTTGGCTTGCAAAAGCCTCTGCACGAGCAAGGATAATACAGTTTACAACAATTAAAGGAAGGAACAAACCTAACGACTCGTACAAATCCGGAATAAACTTTCGCATAAGCATTTCAATTACTGTTACAAATGTTGCAATAATTAGTACGAATGCTGGGATTCTTACCTTATCAGGAATAACCTTTCTAAGTGCTGAAATCATAATATTTGAACAAGTTAGTACAAATGTAACTGCAAAGCCCATACCTAAACTATTAAGTGCAGTTGTTGTAACTGCAAGGGTTGGGCAAGTACCAAGTACTAATCTAAAGGTTGGGTTGTTTTTGATTAAACCATTAGTGAATATTTCTCGTTTTTTCATTATGCAACCTCCTTTAGAAATAATTGTTTATGCAATCTCATTGCTGTATTTATTGCATTTTTGACTGCTGTACTACTTTTTGTAGCACCTGCAACTTGAGCAACTACATTATCAACTTTTGATGGCTTTTTAGAAACATTAAATTCCTTCGCTGTAAGTAAATCAATACCCTTAAATTGATTGATAAACTTATCTGCATAAGCCTTATCGCCAATACCTGGTGTTGCTGAAGAACTATAAACTGCAACTGAATCAATTTTGTTTTGTTTAACTACAATAAGCAAAGTACAATCGTAATCTCCTGCACCATAAGTACGATAAATTACTGTATCCTCTTCAACTGCATCATTTTTAACAGGAAGCAAAACAAGTGACTTATTTGCACCCTCTTTTTTGTTAAACTCGGAAACAACTGCTTTCATATCAGCATATTGTTCATCAATTGCATTAACTACATTGATAAAACTATCAGCCTTGTACACCTTACCCATTTTTTGAGCAAGTATTTCGTCCTCGGTCATATAGGTAACTGCATTAATTGCACCAAGTAAACCACCACTGATACAAGCAATAATTACAAGCACAATTACTGTTTTGAAGATATCCTTTAAGTTTGACTTTAGTTCTGTATTTTTATCACTCATTAGGCTACCTCCTTTTCCTTTTTATTCTTTTCCTTAACTGGCCTTTTGTAGCCGAAAGGATGTGGAATAGTCCATTTATCAATTAAAGGTGTGCAAATATTCATTAGAAGAATTGCAAAAGATACACCCTCTGGCAATGTTGAATACAACCTAAACATTGTAGTTAGTATTCCAAGCATTAACGCATAGATAATTTGACCAAGCTTTGTATTTGGGCTAGTTGTATAATCGGTTGCCATAAAGATAGCACCAATCATAAGTCCACCACTTAAAATTGATGGCAAGAAGTAACTTGCATCGCCCTTGATAGCCATTGTAAGTAATCCAACTGTTAGTATGTAGATTACTGGGATTGTAGGCTTGATTACCTTTCTAACAAATAGATATACAGCACCGATTAATAATGCTAGTGCTGATACCTCACCTGCTGAACCTGCTGTTGTTCCAAGGAATAATGATAGGTTGTCAACTGAAGTGATAGTTTGACCTGCCTTAAATCCAAGGTTTGCAATAGGCGTAGCACCGGCTACTGTTTGGATACTCTCTGCTGTCATTGATACTGGGAAGTACTTGAACATCTCCATAAAGCCCTTTGACAAATCAATCGGCTCAACATAGGTAGTCATAAGTGTACCCCAAGATAGTACAAGGAAGATTCTTGCAGTGATTGCTGGGTTAGCAAAGTTTTTACCAAGTCCACCAAACAAGCACTTTACAACCCATATTGCAAAGAATGAACCAACGATTGGTACATAAAATGGTACAACGGGTGGCAAGTTAAGCCCTAATAATAAACCAGTAACTGCTGCTGACCAGTCGCCTATTGTAACATCTTGCTTCCTCATTTTGTTAAACAAGAACTCGGCAAGTACTGCTGAAGTTGTTGAAAGTAAGCATATTAAAATAGGATAAAATCCAAATATAAACATTGAAGCAATAGTTGTTGGGATAAGTGCGATAAACACATCTCTCATAATGTTCTTTGTTGTCTTTGGAGTAGATAGGTGTGGGGAAGTTGATACTAAATATGACATATTACTTTATCCCCCTTTTTTTAATTTCTTTTTTAGCAAGCTTAATTGTTTGAACAAGTGGTCTCTTTGCAGGGCAAGAATATGCACAACTACCACATTCGATACAATTCATAACTCCGTACTTTAGTGCTACATCGTACTCTCCATGCTGAGTAGCTCTTTCAATAAACATTGGCATTAAATGCATTGGACATACTGATGCACAAGTAGCACAGTTGATACAAGCTGTTGGACTTGCGATATTTATCTCTTTTTCTGTTAAAAACAATATTGAGCTAGAACCTTTTGCTGTTGCAATTTGCATACTATCTAATGCAAATCCCATCATTGGTCCACCACTAATAATCTTTCTAATCTCATTCTCTGAATTACCCTTGGTGTTTTCATAAATATACTCAACAGTAACACCATTTCTCATCCAGTAATTGCCCTTCTTTTCAATAGCATTACCAGAAACTGTCATTGCCCTCATATAAAGTGGCTTACCAAGAATTACTGCCTCGTATGTGCTGAATGCAGTATGCACATTTGATACAACACAACCTACATCCATAGGTAGTCCACCTGCTGGCACCTTTCTTTTGGTGATAGCATAGATAAGTTGTTTTTCTGCACCTTGTGGGTACTTAACCTTAAGTGGTACAACTTCAATATCTTGCAAGTTTTTGCTCTTAAGCAAATCAATTGCAGGTTTTTTGTTGTTCTCAATACCGATATAAGCCTTTTCTACACCAAGAACCTTTTTAATTAACCTTACACCCTCGATGAACTCGTCGGTCTTTTCAAGTAACAACCTATAATCGCAAGTAATAAATGGCTCGCACTCTGCACCATTGATAATAAGTGTATCAACGGGAGCTTTTGGCATAAACTTAACATGGGTTGGGAAAGTAGCTCCACCCATACCAACTATACCTGCCTCGGTAATTCTAGCTAAAATTTGCTCCTTTGTAGGATTCTCTAGCTTTTCAAGTGTTTCTTCCTCGTACTTGTGGTCGTTCTCAATAACAATATGAGTTGTTTTGTTACCAAGAGCTGTCTCTCGTTGTTCAAAAGCCTTTACCCTACCAGAAACAGAAGAATAAATGTTTGCTGAAACAAATCCATGAGCAGAACCAATCAAAGTACCTGCCTTTACCATATCGCCGATATCTACCACTGGGTCACATGGAGCACCTATATGCTGTTGCAATGAAATGCTAACTGTATCTGGAGTGGTAAACTCTTGTAAAGGCATATCAGCAGTATCTTTTCTACCGATTGGATGAACACCATTTCTAAATGTCTTTAACAAAATAGCCTCCTAATTATTAAAATATTATACTAATGATAGCATATTAAAATCTTGATTACAATAGAAAAATAAGATAAAAATCGCTATTTGTAATTATTAATTTTTTAACAAAACAAGTTATTAAACATCTCTATGTTTTTATTCATTTTCGTGTGGAAATTTTTGGAAATTGCAATAAAAATCACATTGCATAAAAAATCACTAGTCGTTGTATTTAGTGATAGATTTAAGAAAAGCAATTATTACTTTTACCATTAAAAATACGCCTAGTACAATTAAAAATACACCAAAATATGCTCGAAGGTTTGTACCATCAAGATTGATTGAAATATAGCTTGCAATAATAGAAAAAATCATACAAGGTATGCCAAATAAAAATGCTAACTTAAAATCTACTAGTTTATTTTTTACTAGTTTGATTGATGAAAGTATTGACAAAGGGATAAAACATAGCAAATTGGTAAGTTGTGCAACCTTGATATCTACATCAAGCATCAGTACAAGAATAGGTATAAGTAGTGTTCCTCCACCCATTCCCATACCACCGATAATACCTGATATTAAGCCTGCAATAATATATAAATAATTCATAATACACGACCTAAATAAGCAACAAAACTGCCTATGTAAATATTAAAAATCAACCATCTATAATTTAGCAAATTATAGCATTATATAACATAATAAGTACTTTATATACGCTTTTTGACAAATAATGTATTATATTTTGCTAATTTAACATTTGTACACCTGCAATAATCATAACAATACTAAATATAAAAGTGATTAACTTTGTAGGTAACTTTTTAAGCAAGGTTGCACCGATTAATCCACCAATAATTGAGCCTATTACCGTATAGGTAAAAATTGTATTATCGTAATATCCTCCTTGAAAATGAATAATAGAACTTGCAATGGTAAGTGGCAAAATTGAAAGTATTGCAGTAGCATGAGCAGTCCTTGTATCTGTCTTGTTTATTTCTGTTAGGGTTGGTACAATCATTATTCCCCCTCCACCACCAAACAATCCACCCACTAAACCAGATAAACCACCTACAATTACATCGACTATCTTTATAAAATTTTTTTTACCTTTTTTATCTCCATTTTTTTTGTTCATAATAATAGTATCTCAATTAAAATATAAATTATCCGTTGACTTATAATTGAATATATATTATACTTTTAAAGTATTAAAAAAACTAAATATAGGAGACCAAATGAAAAAGACCAAATTTAGCAAATTATTAGTGCTATTATTAGTCGTTTGTATGACTATGTCAATACTTATGCTTTCTGCTTGTGCAAATGACAATAAAGTACCTAATGAGCCAAACAAAACCGACAAAGACACTCAACTAGTTAAAAATGGCGACTTCACCTTTAATACAGGTAACGACTATCCAAGAGTTCCTACTGCTTGGAGCGGTACAATCGGTGGTAGTGGTCAATGGCAACCAGAGGGTGGTATGGATGCTCTTAAAGTTGGTGTAATCAATGTAGGTAAAGATTACGAGCCTAACAAAAATAAATGGGGAGCTCTTAAAAATCCAGGTAAACACGAGGGTGCTAAAGATGACAACATCTTAATGCTTTACTCTACAAAACCTTCTTCTTATAGTTACACTTGCGATTCTTTTGCAATTGATGCTAACAAGTACTATAAGTTAAGTTTTTGGGTAATGACAAATGCTAACATCACTGGTGAAAAAAATAAGGACGGAGTTATTGAAAAACATGGTGCTTATATCAATGTAAACGGTGGTAATGTAAACGGCAACTGGATTGACATCAAAACAAATGGCAAATGGCAAAAATTCGAAATGTATATTGAGGGTGGCGTAGCTAGCTCTAGCACACTTAAAATTACCTTTGGATTAGGCTACGGCGATAAAACTGATAAGCACCTTACACAAGGTTATGCTTTCTTTGATGATGTTGTTCTTGAGGAACTTGTTGATATTGACAACGGTTTAACTGCAAAACAACAATTTGATGCTGCTAAAGTGTACTACACTCCTCAAGCTGACACAGAAAACTATGAACACAAGGATTCTTTCAAATTCAGCAATGCTAACTTCAGCAACTTCAACCGTTTCTATACAACTACTCCTTCATACCCTTATGGTTGGAATGATGGTGTTGGTGGTGTAGATGATGATAGAGCTAACAACATTCCTAGCGATGAAAGACCTAATGTTACAAAGGGTGTAATTAACCTAGACGCTACTTCCCTTGAACAAAACAAAGGTTCTTATGGCTTTGAAACTATCCCAGAGAACTTACAAAGAGTTGGTGCTGACAATTACGCTTTAATGCTATACACCAACAAAAACTATTCTGTAAACTATGTTGCTTCTTCAAGTATTACTATTGAGAAAGGCAAAATCTATCGTATCGGTGTATGGGCAAGAGCTCTTAATACTGTAAAAGATGTTGCAACAAGAGGCACAATTATGCTATATAACGATAACGAAGAGTATCGTATTAGCTTTGATAGTAAAAATATCTACTTTACTGACCCTATCACAAAGGAAGAAAAGGTAGTTCCATTATCTAACCCTGACAATTGGAATGAAATTTCATTCTATGTAAGAGGTAACAATACTCACGATGTAAACTACAAATTAATGCTTGCTTTAGGTATGGACGGTAAGAGTAAAAGAGAAAATTGGTCTTGTGGTCATGTATTATTTGATGATATTAGCATTAAGTCTACAAAAGTAGATTCTTCTATCCCAGAAACAAGTTATATTGATGGTTGGGAAAAGGTTAATGCTGGCGAACTTAAAGATAACTATAACAATCTAAGTGCTCATATCGACCTTAACAAAAAGGACGGTAATATCCTAGCTAATGGTATTGCTAATGGTAACTTTGAAAATGGCACAAAGGTTCAAAATGGTCAAACTTTACCTAACGAGTTTAGCCTAATTGATAAAGTAACCGATGTATCATTTAACGGAAACATCAATGTAATTGACGCAAAAACAAATAATGTTGTTTTACCTTTTGAAGTAATCTACAAGTTCGGCTCTACTGCTGACACATCAAAGGTTGCTACAAATTTATTAAAAATCAATTCTAAAGATGGTACAACTATTGGCATCAAGCACGACAGCAAGTTCACTGCAAAAATGAACAAACAATATCGTGTTGCGTTCTGGGTAAAAACTGAAGGTATCGACACAACTTCTGGTATGTTCTTTAGACTAAACATTTTGGATAAAGAGGACAAAGTTGTTGATACAAAAGAAATTAGAGCTAACTCTAAAGATATTCAAAAAGAGGCTAGCAACTTCAAGTCAGGTTGGCAAGAGGTAGTATTCTATATCTCTGGCGACAGCAGTGATGATATCAACTTCAATATCGAAATGCAATTTGGTGCTGGTACTCTATTCGAAAATAAACTAGCAAAAGGAACTGCTTATATCTACAATATAAACCTACAACAAATAGATAAATCAGCTTTCACTAATGCTCAAACAAGTTCAATTATTGCAAAAGTTGACCTTTCTGCAAACTCAACTTCTTCTAACGAGAAGGTTGCAAACGGCAACTTTAACAAATTTGTTACATCTTCTAGCTCTTTTGACAAAGATGGTAGATTAGATAAATTTGCTACTCCACAAAGTTGGTCTGTTTCTAACGACAATATTCCTAAAGAAGTACTAACCTACACCGAGAATGAAGGTGACAAGGAAGTAATAAAAGATAAAAAGGTTTCAAGAGGTATCATTGATATTAAAGATGAAGCTATCTTAAAAGCAATGCTTCAAAATGAAATTGGTGCTGACTACGATGCTTCTCTTGTTCAAAAATTGTTAAACCTAAATGATGCTAGCAAAAATAGATATGCACTAGGTATTTATTGTAAAGATAATATTATCAATACTTATAGGTCAAACTATATCAACCTAGAGGCAAACTCTTACTACTCTATTTCAATTAGAGTGTTCACTGCTCTTGGTGCAAAGGCTACTATCAAATTAGCTTCTAACTCTCCTCACGAGGAAGGCACTGATACATTCAGCAGTAAAGAATCAGTTGATGGCTGGACAGAATATACATTCTTTATCAAGACTGGCTTAAGTAGTGCATCTGTTAACCTTGATTTATCAATCGGTAGTTTAGAAGATTATCTTACTGATAAAAAAGCAAACCCTAATACAACTATTGGTTTATCAAATGGTTTAGTATTATTTGACTACGCTACACTAACAACTCATACAAAAGATACTTATGAGCTTGCTAAAAAAGAGTTTGGCATTCCTGAAGCTAACCAACTTGAAATCAAGTTCAACACCGATGGTTTTGCTACCGACTCATACGATAAGCACAAACTAAATACTATCAATGGTTGGACTTCAACTAACAATTCTCTAAACCAAGATATCGCAGGTGGTAGAACTCCTATCTTATCAGGTATTATTGACTGGACAAGATTTGATGAAAAAGAGATTTGGAAGTACGATACAACTGGCGAAACTGCATCAGATAAGATTTTAGATTATCAAAATAAAAAGAAAGCCATTGTAGATACTGCTAAAGCTAAGGCTAAAGAATATGAAGCAACAAATTCTAAAGTAAGCTTCGGTAACTCTGTATTAATGATTGATAATATGGTTCCTGCTGGAATTACAATTTCTAACTCTAGTGCAAAGGAACTTGCAAGCGATAAATACTTTAAGATTAGTATCCTTGTATATGTTGATATCGAAACCAACGATAAGAACGAAGGTTTGACAATTTCATTAAAGATTAGCGATAAGGAAAACGGCACAATCAAGATTGAAAACATTCAATCTACAAATGGTTGGGTTGAGTATAGTTTCTATGTTAAGAATGTAAACGAAATTAAAGATACTAAACTAAATGCTACACTTACAATGCAATTAGGTAAAACAGTAACCGTTGATAAAAAGGATACTCTAAATGCTGTAAAAGGAATTGTATTTGCCGATAACTTTAATATCGTTGAGGCTACTAAAGAAGATTACGATACTGCTGTAAATGATAAACTAGATACTACTGCTACTATCGAGTATATCCCTGATACACCTATTGACCCTGATAAAGAAAATACTAATAAACCTGCCGATAAAAACGAGGTTAACTGGCAAATGCTTTCTTGGGCAATCCCTACAATTATCCTTGCAGTAATGCTACTAATTGTACTTGGTGTATTCCTATACAAGAAGTACTCTGGTCCTAAAACACATAAACACTTCAAGGGCGATAAGAAAAAGAATAAAGCTAAAAAGGCTGAGGTTCATAGCTCTGATGATTCTAAATTTGAGGACTAAAACTTAATAACTAAAGGCTAACTTCGGTTAGCCTTTTTTATTACCATTTTATTTATATAATTAAATAATATCTATTTATATTTATTTTTAATTAGTTAATCATATCTTTGTATATATTCAATTTATCATAAATACGATATTCTACATATTTTGATTTTGTTTGCATAGTTTTTGAACTGGTTTTATATATTTATATAAATGAGGTATTCGCTATAAAACAAACTATTTTCAAATCCTTTATGTTAGTAACTGTATTTTCCGTACTGACAAGGTTTTTATCATTTATATACAAGATAATTATTTCCCGTCATTTTGGTGCTGAATCGGTTGGAATATTCCAAATGAGTGTATCTTTTTTGGGATTTTTTATTGCACTAAATTCTGGGTTACCGTTAGTTCTAAGTAGAAAAATTGCAGAAAAAACAAACGACCTTGATGACTTTAGAAAGGTCACTTTTTGCTTGCTCTACTCTATTTTGTTATGCACTGTTATCAGTATTATTTTAATTCTTTCAAAGGGTTTTATGGAGGTTTATTTCCAAAATAAAAAGGCTATCACCGTATTCTACATATTACTCCCTGCACTATTTTCTACAACTATTTATTCGGTAATTAGGGCTTGGTTACTTGGTCATAAAATGTTTTTATCCTTTTCTTCAACCGAACTACTTGAAGAAGTGCTAACCATTTTTATTACATTTATTCTTACTATGACACTTTCATATAGTGGAGAAATTTTGATTGCAATGTCTGTTGCTATTGCTGATGTTGTGTGCATTATAGTACTACTTATTATATACTTTATTAAGGGTGGAAGATTAGTTAAACCAACTAACCAAATTGACCTAATTAAAAGCTCTATACCTATTACAACTAACCGTATTGTTTCGTCACTAACGGGCACATTTTCTGCCTTTATTATTCCATATATGCTAATGGAGTACGGCGAAAGTTTATCCTCTGCTACTGCAACATTTGGAAGATTTACAGGTATGTGTATGCCTCTAATTTCTGCACCCTCTGCTCTAATCGGTTCACTTGCAATTGTGCTTATTCCAGAACTTGCAAGCCTTAAAACAGCAGGATACAACGGTGCTAGCAAAAAAATAGAGAAATCACTAACCTTTAGCATACTTGTTGCAGGATTATTTGTGGGAATATTTCTTCCACTTGGTAAAGAAATTACCTTACTTGTTTTTAATGATGAAATGAGTGGATATTATGTAAGTATTTCTGCTGTAATTATATTTCCACTTGTACTAAACCAACTTTCAACAAGCGTTCTAAACACACTAAATAAGGAAAATATAACACTACGAAATTTTATTATTGGCAATATTCCTTTGCTACTAATAATCACTTTTGCAACCAAATATATAGGTATAATTTCCCTTGCTGTTGGCTTTTTTGTATCATTCTTTATTAACTCCACACTGAACCTTTATACACTTAACAAAGAGGGTAAATTATCAGTAAAATTATACAAAAATATCTGCCTTGTAGTAATTTTTTGCTTACTATGTAGCTATTTGATTGAACTTATTACAAAATATTTGCACTTTGGAAATCTACTAACCATACTAATTTGCTCAATTATATATGTGATTTTGTATTTTATACTATGTTATTTTAGTGGACTTTTGGATAAATTAAAAAAAACTGAATAAAAATAAAACATTTTGGCAAAATTTTATATATGCTTATAATTTTTGTTAGATGTATAATAATTTATGTTGCTTTGCTAGTTGTAATGAGGCTTATGGGCAAACGACAACTAGGCGAACTACAACCATTTGAATTTGTAATTACCTTGATTATTGCAGATGTCGCTTCTATTCCTATGCAAGATACAGCTATACCGATTTTGCACGGAATAATTCCTATCTTTACAATATTTATAGTACATTTATTAATTTCAAAGCTCAACTTCAAAAGCATTCGATTTAGGAAATTAATTGATGGCAAACCAACAATTATAATAAACAAAAACGGGCTTGATTACAAGGCTATGAAGTCATTAAATATGCATATAAACGACCTTATGGAGTCGCTTCGAGGACAAGGTTACTTCAACCTAAAAGATGTGCAAATGGCGATTGTTGAGACCAACGGAACACTATCGGTACTACCTAAATTTAGTGCGACAGAGGTAACAAATAATGACCTCAAAATTGAAGGAAATGAAAACTGCATGCCATACAACATAATTTTGGAAGGAAAGATTATGGCTGAAACCCTAAAAAAATATGGCAAAATGGATAAAGCTGACATAAAAAAATTATTAAAAAAATATAAACTCAAGGTAAAACAAGTATACCTATTATCCATTGATGATAATAATGAAATGTTTTTGCAACCATTCAAAAGTCCTTCAATTAGTGAGGTATTGGAATGAAAAGAGATATGATTGCAATAATTTTGCTTGCTTTGATACTTGGAGTTGGAATATATGAGGATATTTATTTTAACAAAATAATTAACGAACTTGATAATAATTTGATAGTGATTGAACAACAAATTTTTGATAACAAAAAAGAGGAAAGCATTGAAGCCTGCTCCAACCTATCTAAATATTGGGACGAAAAAAACCTATTTTTAGAGATAGTATTCTATAACCCAAATATCAAAAATGTTAGCCTTGACCTACACGAAATACTAGGTGCCCTTGTAATTGACGACTTGAAATCTGCTCAAGCAAGGGTATATGTACTACGAAAAAGGTTGGAGGCACTTAAAGAGACGATGAGTTTTTCACTAATAAGTGTAATATAGTTAACATTTCAAAATTCAAAATTTTCTAGCTAACTTATATTTTACCCTAACATATTCAAATAATTTAATAGCAATTAAATAAACATCAAAAAAAGCCTAACAAACTGTTAGACTTTTTTACTTATTATTACATATTCAACACTTTATCGTGCTATTTGTTACCTTTAAGCATAGGTTTAAGAAATTCACCAGTATAGCTACCTTTTACCATTGCAACCTCCTCTGGAGTGCCTTCAGCAACAATATTGCCACCTCCGTCGCCACCCTCTGGACCTAAATCAATTATGTGGTCTGCAATTTTAATTACATCAAGGTTATGCTCAATTACTACAACAGTATTACCCGAATCAACAAGTTTTTGTAGTATTTTAATAAGCTTTTCAATATCGTAGCTATGAAGTCCAGTTGTTGGCTCATCTAGGATATAAAGTGTTCTACCAGTACTTCGTTTTGATAGCTCGGTTGCAAGTTTTACTCTTTGAGCCTCGCCACCACTTAATGTTGTTGAAGATTGACCTAGTGTGATATAACCTAATCCAACATCATTTACTGTCTTTAGTTTACGATAAATACTAGGCACATTTTCAAAGAATGCCATTGCATCTTCGACAGTCATATTCAGCACATCGCTAATGTTTTTATCCTTGTAGGTAACCTCAAGAGTTTCCTTATTATATCTTGTACCCTTACAAACCTCGCAAGGCACATAGATATCTGGTAAAAAGTGCATTTCAATCTTTCGTACACCATCACCCTCGCAATGCTCACATCTACCACCTGCCACATTAAAACTAAATCTACCTGGCTTGTAGCCCCTTGCTTTTGCCTCTTTTGTGCTTGCAAAAAGCTCACGGATTGGGGTAAATACCTCTACATATGTTGCAGGATTACTCCTTGGAGTTCTACCTATTGGCGATTGGTCAATTTGTATTACTTTGTCAAGGTTTTCTAGCCCCTCAATTGTATCACAATTGCCATAAGTTAGCCTTGCGTGATTAAGTTTATCTGCAAGGTACGGATACAAAATCTCATTAATTAAGCTACTTTTTCCACTACCCGACACACCAGTAATTACATTAAACACTCCAAGTGGGATATTTACATCAATGTTTTTAAGGTTATTTTGTTTTGCACCCCTTATGGTTAGCATTTTATCCTTGTTGATTGGTCTACGAGTTTCCGGAACTTTAATTTGTCTTTCTCCTGATAAATACTTGCCCGTTATTGACTTTTTATTAGCAATAATATCATCAATTGTACCCTCTGCAACAAGTTTTCCACCGTGCTTACCTGCCTTTGGTCCAATATCTACAATCCAATCTGCCCTACGCATAGTTTCCTCATCGTGCTCAACTACAAGTAAGGTATTGCCAAGGTCACGAAGCCTTTCAAGTGTTTTTAATAGTTTTTCGTTATCCCTTTGATGAAGTCCTATACTTGGCTCATCTAGTACATACAACACACCAGTAAGTCCACTACCAATTTGCGAAGCAAGCCTTATTCTTTGAGACTCGCCACCACTTAAAGTACCTGCCGTTCTTGAAAGTGAAAGATAGCCTAGTCCTACATTATTCAAAAAATCTAGTCGTGAATTAATCTCCTTAATAATGCCACTTGCAATAAGTTTTTGCTCATCATTAAGCTCAAGATTTTTCATAAACTTTAATAACTCAATTACTGACATATCGCAAAGCTCTGCAATATTTTTACCACCAACAGTGACTGCAAGTGCTTGCTCGTTAAGTCTTTTGCCATTACAAGCCTTACAAGGCTCTTGGATAATGTATTTTGATAGTTCTTTTTTGGTGTATTCCGATGTGGTTTCGTGGTATCTTCTAAGAACATTATTTGCAACACCCTCAAAAGCTTGGTATGAAGTCATACTCATATTTTGAGACTCGTATTGCATATTTACCCTTTCGCCATTTGAACCAAATAGCAAGATATTTTGGATATCTTCCCCTAAATCCTCAAATGGTGTATCCATACTAAAACCATAATAATTAGCAAGTGCTGTAAATTGCATTTGTGTAATTTTGCCAGAATCAAGATTCCAACCACAAACCCTTAAAGCACCCTCTCTAAGTGACTTTGTGCTGTCTCCTATAAGCAATGGAATATTGACTGCATCGGTAAAACCTAATCCCGAACAAACAGGACAAGCACCATATGGAGAGTTAAAACTGAAAAATCTTGGCGTTAACTCCTCAATGCTGATATTACAAACGGGGCAAGCATACTTTGTAGAGAATAAAATTTCTTCTCCATCAATTTCTGCAATCACAATGCCATCACTATGTTTTAGGGCAAGTTCTACACTATCGACCACCCTTTTTCTATCATCTTTTATAATAATTCTATCAACGACAATGGAAATATCGTGCTTTTTATTTTTGTCAAGCTCGATTTCCTCATCTAGCATTTTTACTTCGCCATCAACCTTTACACGAAGAAAACCCTCTTTTGTTAAGTCCTTAAATAGCTTTGAATATTCGCCTTTTCTACCACGAATAACTGGTGACAACACAAGCATTTTGCCACCCTCGTGAGCCATTATGCTATCAACAATTTGGTCAATGGTTTGTTGCTTGATTTCCCTGCCACACTTTGTACAATGTGGAATACCAACACGCGCAAATAACAATCTAAAGTAGTCGTAAATTTCGGTAACAGTACCAACGGTTGACCTTGGATTGTTGTTTGTAGACTTTTGGTCGATTGATATACTTGGAGATAATCCCTCAATGCTTTCTACATCGGGCTTTTTCATTTGACCTAAAAATTGTCTTGCATAACTTGACAAACTCTCGATATATCTTCGTTGTCCCTCTGCATAAATGGTATCAAAAACAAGGGAAGATTTTCCACTACCCGATAATCCTGTAAAAACAACTATTTTGTCCCTCGGTATTGTAACACTAACATTTTTTAAGTTGTGTACTTTCGCCCCTTTTACTACTATTTTGTCGTTCATATTAATTCCTTAATTTCTTTTTAAGTTCTGCAATCTCATCTCGCAAGGTAATTGCCCTTTCAAAGTCTAAACTTGCAGATGCCACACTCATAAGTCCTTTTAGATACTCAATTTGCCTTAAGATATCAGCCGTATCCATTTTTTCAATTTTTGCCTTTTTCTCTTCCGTTTTCTTGGTAATTTCAAGGGTATTCTGTACCGATTTTATAATAGTTTTTGGAGTAATATTATGCTCTTTGTTGTACTCCATTTGTATTTTTCTGCGATACTCTGTCTCATCAATAGCCCTTTTCATACTGCCAGTAATAGTATCTGCATACATTATTACCTTGCTTTCGCTGTTTCTTGCAGCACGACCGATTGTTTGGATAAGCGATGAGTCGCTCCTTAAAAATCCTTCCTTATCAGCATCAAGTATTGCCACAAGTTGTACTTCCGGAAGGTCTAGTCCCTCACGAAGAAGGTTGATACCAACTAGAACATCAAATTCGCCAAGCCTTAACTTGTTGACAATTTCTATTCGTTCCAAGGTATCTATATCACTGTGCATATATCTAACCTTGATACCCTTTTCCTTAAGGTAATCGGTTAGACTTTCTGCCATTTTTTTAGTTAAAGTGGTAACAAGTACCCTACCTTTATTATCTACAACTCTATTAATTTCACTAATTAAATCGTCGATTTGACCATCAATTTTTCTTACCTCAATAGGTGGGTCAACAAGTCCTGTTGGTCTAATAATTTGCTCAACGATTTGGTCTTGTTCGCCTAATTCGTAAGGTCCAGGAGTGGCAGAAACACATATAATTTGGTTAATTTTGCTATCAAACTCCTCAAAATTAAGAGGTCTATTATCAAACGCTGAAGGTAATCTAAATCCGTAGTCTACAAGATTAGTTTTTCTTGCTCGGTCGCCATTATACATACCTCTAATTTGTGGTAAAGTCATATGGCTTTCATCAACAAATACCAAAAAGTTTTTGTTAAAGAAGTCTAGTAATGTATATGGAGTTTGTCCAGGCACCCTACCATCAAAGTATCTTGAATAATTCTCAATACCATTGCAATAGCCAAGTTCCTTAAGCATTTCCATATCGTAGCTTACCCTTTCCTTGATTCGTTGAGCCTCAATAAGTTTGTGATTATCCTCAAAATATTTTACCCTTTCCACCATATCTTTGCCAATGTTGTCAATGGCCTTTTCCATAGTTCTGTCCCCGTAAACATAGTGAGATGCAGGGAAAATAAATGCGTGTTTAAGCTCGTTTAGTCGCTTGCCAGTGATTAGGTCAATCTCGCTAATTCTCTCCACCGTATCACCAAAATACTCCACTCTAATTGCCTTATCGGAGTAACTTGATGGGAAAATATCCAAGACATCTCCCCTTACTCTAAATGTGGAACGGACAAAGTCAATATCTGCCCTCTTATACTGAATATCTACAAGTTTTTGGATAAGAACATCTCTTGGAAATTCCTCATCTGGTCTAATGGAAATGGATAAACCATAATATTCAAACGGTGCACCAAGACCATAAATACAAGAAACTGAACTTACTACTATTGTGTCGTTTCGTTCAAAAAGTGAACTTGTAGCAGAATGGCGAAGCTTATCAATTTCGTCATTAATTTGCAGTTCCTTTTCGATATAAGTATCTGACCTAGGAATATATGCTTCCGGTTGATAATAATCATAGTAACTAACAAAAAACTCAACTCTATTTTTAGGGAAAAACTCCCTAAATTCATTACAAAGTTGAGCTGCTAATGTCTTGTTATGGGCAATAACTAAGGTAGGTCGTTGCAATTTTTCTATAACATTTGCCATAGTAAAAGTTTTACCACTACCCGTTACACCCTTTAGTACCTGACATCTTAATCCATTATTCAAGCCTTCAACAAGCTTATCTATTGCTTGAGGTTGGTCTCCCGTTGGCTTATATTTTGACTGTAATTCAAATCTATCCATAATTAAAATAAAGATGCTATGTATTGAATAAGTTTACCTATACCGAATGAGAACAATGCAAAAACTATGGTAATACATATCTTAAAGTATATACTCTTTCTAAACAGCTCTTGCCACCTTTTGAAGTTAAGCCCTTTTTTGTGCATAGTAATGCAATATGTAAGCTCTCCTTTTCTGTCCGACTCCACGTAATCAAAGTAGTCGTCATTTTGAAGATTTACTAAAATCGGCTTTAACTCCTCCTCTTTTATATCCATTTTGTAAGGGATTTCGCTTAAAATATCAATAGGAGTAACTAGGCAAACACCATCTCGTAGTTTTGCCTCGTTAAATAAAGCTCTCATAACAGCCTTTTCTTTTTTGGTTAAACCTTGTCTCTCTATTGCCATACTATCCCACTAAACCTATTATTAGCATAATTATTGCAATTATACCACCACCACTCATAGCACCTGTAAAAGCTGACCAAAATATCTTTTTATAGTTTATTTCGACCTTTGTTGTAATTACTTTTTCTTGAGGTGTTTTTTTGAAAGTTTTCCTTTCCTTTGCTTGTGGGGTAGGCTCATTAAACTCTTCCTCCACGGCATTTACGGTGTTTTTAACAGAATTAATCATAGCTTTAGTAGACTCCATTTCCTTAAGCTCCTCTATCAAAACAGGGGCTTTTGGAGTAGGAGCTACTACACATTCTTGCAAATTGATAATTCTAGTTTCAATAGCACTTCTGCCCGAAAGGTCAGTTAATAGGCTTAAAAGCTCATCTTTATCTACCTTTTCGGTCATATGGTCAATTATTTCCTCCGGCTCTAATACAACATATGTATTAAGTGGACTTCTTTTTATTAAATATGCAAGTATATCTGCTTCCTTATGATTAATCATATTTACCTCAATGATTTATTGATAAATTATTGTGCTACCCTAATCAATGCATCAACATTCATTACGCAGTTATTCTTTTCAACAAGTTCTGCAATAGCCTTTTGAATATCACTTTCCTTTGTCTCGTGTGTAACAATGATAATTGGAACAGTATTGGTATCATCATCAGAATGTTTTTGAACAACTTGTCTAATTGAAACATTGTTTTTACCTAATACATCAGCGATTGTTGCAAAGTTACCTGCTGCATCAACAACTGATAATCTTAGATAATATCTGCAGAAGAAATCATTATTGAAGTCCTCATCAGTTGTTTCCTCTATGATATAGTTGTATGGTTCGGTTCTTTGTGCTGCATAAATAATATCACTTACAATAGCACTACCTGTTGGGAAGTCTCCTGCACCTCTACCATAAAGCATAATATCGCCAACACTATCACCATTTAGTAATACTGCATTAAATGAACCTTTAACGGTAGCTAGTGGGTTATTGTTTTTAACAAATGCTGGGTGTACACGAGCTTCAATCTTGCCATCAATATTTTTTGAAATAGCAAGTAGTTTAAGGGTGTAACCAAGCTCCTTACCATAGTTGATATCCTCGCTCTTAATGTTTGTCATACCCTCACGATATACTCTTGAAATAGGTACTCTTTTGTGATAAGCAAGTGTAGACAAAATACTAATTTTGTACATTGCATCAAAACCATCAACATCGGCTGTTGGGTTAGCCTCTGCATAGCCCAATCTTTGAGCCTCTTTTAGAGCATCTTCATAAGAAACTCCACTATCACTCATATTGCTAAGGATATAGTTTGTAGTACCATTGATAATACCTTGCATACTTTTGATTTCGTTAGCTTGCAATCCCTCGGTAATTGTACGAATAATAGGTACACCACCTACACAGCTTGCCTCAAAATACAAACCTGCATTACCTTTTTTAGCTGCCTCTTGAAGCTCTGGCCAATGCTTACTAAATAATTCCTTATTAGCAGTAACAATGCTTTTGCCTGCCTCTAATGCCTTAATTAAAAATGTTCTAGCTGGCTCAATTCCACCAAAGAACTCGCAAACAATAGAAATATCCTTGTTGTTGATAACATTATCAATATCGCAAGATACAATGTCATCACTGATACCTAATTCTCTAGTTCTATCAAGATTTCTCTCAAGTACATGCATAACCTCTACATCAAGGTTTTGAGTCTTTTTGAAATACTCTCTTTTTTGTTTCAAAATGTTGTATGTGCCACCACCAACAGTGCCAACACCTAATAATGCTACTCCTACTTTTTTCATTTGTTATCCTCTCTATTTAAATCGTAAATAATTTTTAATCCTTTTATTGATAAAGCTCTATCGTACACATCAACCCAGCTATCCTCGATAATGTGTTCGCCAAGACCACCTGTTGCAATAACTTTTGCATTATGGTATCCTGTTTCCTCCTTTATCTGCTCTACAATACCTTTTGTCAAATTTCTAAAGCCGTATAAAATACCCGACCTCATATTATCCATTGTATTTGTGCCAACAACTTTTTTTGGAAGTACAAGTTCAAACTTTGGAAGTTTACTGCCTGCTGCGACCATAGCCTCTTGAGCTGTTTTAAGTCCAGGAGCAATCGCACCTCCAATAAATTCACCATTTTCGGAAATTACACCGAATGTAGTCGCTGTACCAAAATCAACCACAATGCTTGGCCCACCATAATTATGATATACGCAAGCTGCTGTGCAAATTCTATCTGCACCAAGGTTTTCTGGTCTATCGTATTTAATAGCTAGTCCAGTATTAAGATTGCAATCCACCCAAAGTGGAGTTTTACCAACATAATGTTTGATTGAATGCTCTATTGTATAGTTAAGGTTTGGAAGAACTGAAGAAATGATTACCCCTTCTATATCCACCAAATTAATACCTATACTTTTACATAAATCCATTAAAGTAATACCAAGCTCATCTGCTGTACGATTAATCTTTGAAGAAATTCTCCAGCTAGCGAACTGCTTATTCTTATTAAAGATAGCAATTTTAATATTGGTATTGCCTACATCCATTACTAAAATCATATAATGTCTCCAAATAAATATATTTTATTATACAATAAAACTATATATTTTTC
>JAHHUG010000020.1 GCA_020024085.1 Christensenellaceae bacterium
TTTTAATATTCAATTATAATTTTAGATTTTGTATTTTTTCATAAATTCACTACTTGACAATCTTCCATCACGATTGATTCTTTTTAACAATTTCAAATCGTTCTCGGTTTTGATATAATTTATTCCCTCGTTACAAGTTAGTGTTATTTTGTACCCCATTTTTTCAAGGAGCATTTCCGTTGTTTTGTTGTATATTCCATAAGGGTATGCAAAAGTTAAAGGTTTTGAAGAATGTTTTGTAATAAGCAAATCGTTTTTTTCAAAATCCTCCGTAATACATTTTAGATAAGCACTATCACTTTCCCCTTTTCTTTTTCCAACACCTTTTCTGCCTTTTAGATTGTGCATATCATAGCTATGGCTTGCAATTTCAACTTTATTACTAATTTTTGAAATATCTTCCCAATCCATATAAGCAAAAACACTAGATTTATCGGTATATATCTTATTGCTAGCATATTTACCAACAACAGCAAAGACTGCACTTACATTGTATTTTTCAAAAAGTGGTAAACCGTACTTAAAATTACCATAAAATCCATCATCAAAGGTAAGAACTGCATACTTTTGATGTGGTCTCATTTTCCCTTTTGTTACCGATAACAAGTCGGAAGTTGTCACTATTTCGTATCCACTTTTTTGTAGATATTTGATATCTTTTTCAAGTTCTAAGTTATCAATTACATAGGTATCTCTCCTATTTTTGTCCTTTACTACTCCGTGATACATCAAAACTACAACTTTTGTTCCCTCATCTTTTGCATAGGCAACCGTTGAAACGGGTAAAAAAATAAACATACATACTATCAATAACATCGAAATTAATCTTTTCATAGTAATAGTATTTGTTTAGTGTGGTTTTTTATTACAATATAAACAATTAAAATTTGCTACCTAAAAATATGATTAATACCCCTTAAAATACTATAAGATTGCAGAAAACATTATCTTTAACTTACTGCACCTTACAAAAAATCATAAACAGTTTAAAATGCTATAAGATATTAGTTTAAAATAAAAAACTCTCTATATTTAGAATATATAGAGAGTAAAATATTAAAATTCTTTTGCAAGCTCAATAACTTGTGCTTTGTATTTTTCGTAATTTTGCTTTGCGTCTTGCTCGACATCTAAACCATCTGCATTGACAAAGTGGCACTCGCCCATTCCATATTTATTTAGTAGCGATTTAATCCAGCTAAGTCCAAATGAACAATTTTCTTTGGTATTTGTATAACCACCACTTGTATAAATTGCAATAGCTTTTTTATTTTTTAACCTGCTTTCGCCCTTCTCATCATACAAATGCTTACTTCTAAACACCCATAACACATAGTTTACAAGGCTTGGTGGAACAAGCAAATTCCAGTTTGGATATGCAAAAATATATTTATCGTAACTCAAAAATTCCTCTGCTAAATCATCAAACAATCCAAAAAGTTCCTCTTTGTCGTGGTCTGCAAGTCCACTATGGCGATAAATAAGCATATCTCTATCAGTAGCAACAAAACCAAGACTATCAAGCTCCTTGATATCAATAGTATCTGCTGGATTATTTAACAAATACTCTGTCATAAAATGCTTTACCAAACGGTTTGTATAGCAGATTTCGCCCTCTGGATTTGCCTTCAAAATCAATACTTTTGCCATAATCCCTCCTATTTTTTAGGCTTAATTATCTTAACACCTTGTGTATTATTTTTTTGAGGTTTCTCTTTTACAATTTCATTTTTGTTGT
The DNA here is from genome assembly GCA_020024085.1 of Christensenellaceae bacterium. GTDB lineage: Bacteria > Bacillota > Clostridia > Christensenellales > CAAEEZ01 > HGM11377. Next base: position 1,739 of record JAHHUG010000020.1, read on the forward strand.
ATGCCTCAAGATACACATCTCTTCTTTTTGCAATGATATGCCACTCGATAGCAAATAAAACAAGCATCACCACCGAAAAAACTGACCAACCAATAGTAAAACCATACTGACCAATCACTGCTGATAGTGGCACAATTACAAGTGCTGATACCACAATAAGTACTGCAAGTATCCTAATTATTTTCAAGGTCATTCGGTCATCTTCAAGTTTCTTTTTGTAATAATGCTTGTCCCCAACTGCCTTTCTTAGTTCTAATTCTTTTTGTTTATTCATTTATAAATCCGTTATCAATTAGATATTTTTCCACAATTTCAACACCTTGTTCAACAAATCTTAAGCAAGGTCTTTCCTTATAGTATTTTGCTGTTCTTTCATCAGAAACTGGAGTTGATGTGATATTTTTGACACTACTAAGTAGCTCTTTGCATATTATAGTATTATTTTTATTAGTAAATTGTTGCATTAAATCTTGCATTAATGTGTATGTTCTATCTTTTTCCTCTTTGATATTTGTTGAGTCGTTTTTACTAAACAAACCCAAAATAATACCCATACCAGATACTGCACCACACACATTCCTTGACCTTGATACTCCTGCACCAAATGGACCTGCAAGATTAAGCAAAAACTGTTCATCAAATGGTAAATCATTCTTAAAAGATGCTACCACACTTTGACAGCAATTGTAACCTTTCATAAAATATTCTCTTGCAATTTCTTTTCTGTTCATATTTACCTCAACAGTATTATAGCATAAAATACTTATTTTTAGTAGCAAAATTCATCTACTATTTACCGTTGACAAACTATGCATACCCATAATATAATTAATTAACAAATGAGGTATTTATGAAAATTTTAATTGTATGTTCATCAAATGTTTGCAGAAGTCCTTATGCAGAATTTCAATTAAAAAGGATTGTTGAAAATAACGATATATTAAAATCCAACATTGAATGGATTGATTCTTCTGCTGTATTCAATAGGTCAAAGGAAATATTCCCCAAAACAAAAACTTGCTTACTTAACGACGGCTTCACCGAAGATGAAATTGCAAAGTTTAAGCCTAGCTACATTAAAGATAATATCAAACCTTTTGAGGAGGCTGATATAATAATCGGTATGACAAAATCACACAAGTTCTTTTTGCCAAAACAATTTAAACATAAGTATAAATCACTTAATGAGGTTGCATACGGCAAATACAAGGCTATTCCCGACCCATTTTTAACACATTCAATGGATAAATATAGCGAATATATGCTAGTTATTAAAAAGGCAATTATACAATATGCTAAAAACCTAGAAAATGATTTTACAAGTAAGTAGTTTAGAAATATTCTATAATATTAAAAAAGATAAGCATTTTACTTATCTTTTATTTTTATATTTTCTTTTTAACTTTCCTTTCGGGTAAATCTTGCACTAATAAATTAACTAACTCGTTTAGATATTCCTTATCATCAATTTCCTCTACAAGCAACATTTTTTTAGCACTCTCATATGGTTCTACCAATACTGGATTACCTAAATACTTAAAAGCTCTACTAGTGTTTTTTACTAATAACCTATTATCGTATATGCCACCAAAAATTTTATTTTCGTAAATCAAAATAAATTCGCCCATCATTTTGATATACTTTACTCCCTTTGGAAGTTGCTCTAATATGTATTCTAAATATTCCTTACTGCTCATTATATAATCTTCCTTGATAGGTATTTCTTTTCCTAAATTCATTATCAATACTTGCTAACATTCCACGCTTATCGGTTGCATATAATGGTGCTACAAGTTTACTTTTATCGGGGTCTCCTGTTAACCTTTCTATTGCGATATTTGGCGATATCAATTCTAATTGTGATATTAATATATCTATGTATTCTTCCTTTAATAGAGGTTTTATCTCGCCATTTTGTAGCCTTAAAGTGTCGATTGCGCCATTTACAAAATATAATAAATGTATTTTTAGAAAATCGGGATTAAGCCTTGCAACCTCTTTTGCAGTAATTAACATATCTTCTTTTGTTTCATTAATTAGACCATCTACAATGTGTATACACACCTTTATTCCACATTTTTCAAGCCTACTATAACACTCTAAAAATTGCGAATAGTTATGCCCTCTATTTATTAGCTTCAAGGTTTTATCGTGTATAGATTGCAAACCAAGTTCCACAATTAGATAGGTTGTTTTTGATAAATCAGCAAGATAATCAAGCATTTTATCGCTTATGCAATCCGGTCTTGTTGAAATAGAAATTCCCACCACATTAGGTAGATTAATTACTTTATCCACATTAGATTTTAGCCTATCAACGCTCATATAAGTATTTGTATAGCTTTGGAAATACGGCATATAATAGCAATCTTTCCACTTTTTACTAACTAACTCTACACCCTGAATAAAACTTTCAACAATATCGCCACTTTTTGCAAAATCGCCACTGCCACCTGTACAAAAAGTACAACCCTTTGTACTGAAAGTGCCATCTAAATTAGGACAAGTACTACCTATATCAAGAGCAATTTTTACCACCTTTTTATTAAAGGTTTTTTTCATAAAACTATCGAATGTATTATACCTTTTGTTATTACTAAAAAGGGTAGAAATAGGTATTAATTCACCATTTCTGCCCGTAAATATGGTATTTTCCTCTAATTTTGCAAGTTTTTTAGTCTTACCTCTCAATATTAAAATCTCCAAAATAGTAGTTCATTTTGTTGTATAAATCAGCTAAAAATTCACTAGGATTTGTATAGCTACTATCAGCAACAACTTCACAATTTATTCTACCAGTATAGTTATTTTCCTTCAATATTTTTGCCATATTGTTAAAGTTGATTATACCCTTTCCAAGTATCCAATGCCTATCTGCAATGCCATCATTATCGCTAAAATGGGTACAAATTAGCCTATCAGCATACTTAGAAAGTATCCTACCCTCTGTGTCGCCTTCAAGACTTGCATGGCTTGAATCTATACAAAAATATATATTATCAATTTCATCAAACACTCTTTCAAGGTCATCTGGTCTACCTATATTTTCAACAGCTATTTTTACCCCGTTTTTGATTGCGTAATCGTTAATTTGGGTTAAGCTATCTATTAGGATATCGGTGATATATTCGTCCTTTGTAAGCCTATTTAAGTGAAGAACAAGTTTGTCAATGTTCTCTCTTTTGCAAATATCAATCCACCTTTTATGTTCAGCAATACTCTCATTTCTAATAGCCTCATCGCTATCCCTTAATTGTGTATGAAAATAAAAAGGTGCATGCAAATAATCTACCTCAAGACCATATTCCTTTACAAGTTCAAACTGCCTGTCTAGTGGTATTTTGAAATGTTCACTTTCCTTACCATACCAAAGTCCAACAGCACTAAATCCTGCATTTTTAACAAGTTCAAACCTCTTGTCGTCCTCTAAAAAAAATCCATAATTGATTGAAATCGAAAAATTACTCATATATTACCTCATAGCCATTATACATTAAAAGAATGGTTTTGTTAACCTTTCAACTTTAGTTTTAGCTAGGTAAGTAGTTATTATTCAATAAATTAAAAATTGCATAAAAAAACTACCCACATAAGTAGGTAGTTTTGTACTTAATTAATTATTAATCTTTGTTAACTAGAGAAACAGCAACCTCTTCACCGTACATCTCTTTTGCAAAAGCTAAAGCTTCAGCACCAATCATATACTTTGGCTTGCCATCATCAACGATTTCCTTAGCACGTTGAGCAGCCTTTCTTGCAGCAACTCTTTCGATAGCCTCTTTTTGCTTATCCTCTGTAAAACGATAGAAGAACATAGGGATTGTACAAGCAATCATAGAAACAGCACCAGAAAGAATCATAACTTGCCATAATAGCTCTGGTCTTGCAATTGTACCTGTGTTAGGATTGATTCCACATGGGTCGTAAATAATTACACCAATAAATGCAGTTGCAGCAAGTCCCATTTTGTTAATGAATGTTTGCATTGCAAAGCAAATACCTTCAGCTCTTTCGCCTGTTTTATCTTCTAGGTAGTCAACAGTATCGCCAATCATTGCATAGCACATAATGTTATTAACACCTTGTGGAATACCAAGAAGAACTAGACCAAATGCAGCGAAACCTAAAGCAGCTGGTGTATCGTAACCAACAAAGTACATAATAAGCATAATTATACCACCTACTAAGTGAGTAACGATGTATGTCCATTTTTTACCGAATTTCTTTTGTAACCATGGGCTAAGAACTGATGCAATAAGTCCTCCTGGGATAACCAACATTGTAACTGCAGAGAATAAACCTTCGTTATGAAGAACATATTTTGTAAAGTAAATAGCAGCAGTACCTGTATAAACCATTCTAGCACAACCTAAAATACCTGATAAAACTACCATCATAAGAGGTTGGTTTTTGAAAAGTAACTTTAAGTTATGACCAAGAGAAGGTGGCTCAGCCTCACTAATATATCTTTCCTTAGATGTCTTATATCCATATAAGAACATTGGGATTGCAACTACTGATACGATAACAGCACAAGTAAAGTAGAACCACTTTAATGTTGTCATATTTTGTATTGCAAAATCTGGGTTAAGGATTTTTATAGCGTTGCCATAAGGGTCAACTGCATCCATATAATAATCTTTTGTTAATGCAGAAGCAAGAGCTGGTAATAATACTTGGATTAAACCTGCACCAGCAGTACATAGTAGTCTTGCGATTGTAAGTAATCTACTACGATAATCTGTATCGGCACTCATTGCTGTTGATAATCCCCAATAAGGAACATCAATAACTGTATAAGCAATTGACCATATTACATAAACAATTGAAATGATTATAAAACCTACTTTTGTTGCTGGATATACTGGCAAGAAACAAAGTATTGTCATAATTGCAATTGGAATAGGAGTCCACTTCAAATAAGGACGACATTTACCATCTTTGGTTCTTGTTCTATCAACGATACTACCCATAATAGGGTCATTGAATGCATCGAATACACGACAACCTAACATCAAATATGCAACAAGTGTAGCACCACCGATTCCTCCAATCATTACACCACCAAAGCCTAAAGCTTCAGTCATAAATACCATTAGGAATGAGCCAATAATACCACAAATTAAGTTTTGACCAAATCCTGCGATAGAATAACCTAAAGTTTCTTTAAAAGTTATATCTTCGCCACGGGTGTTAGAACAAAATTCTGTTGCTTTTTCTTTTACCCATTGTTTAAACTTCATAACTTCTCTCTCCGTTTAATTAATTTCTATAAAAATAGGACTATGCCCAGTTTTTTCCATTAAAGTTCTTGTAATATCAGTAGTTTTAAGAACAAGTGTTGCATAATTCACAAGTGGGTGAACTGATATTTCTTCCATATTTAGTAGCGACCTATCTATAAGCACTTGCACCTTATGTGATGAATCAAACATCAAACCAACAGGAGTGATAGCACCACCATGCACACCTAGATATTCGTACAATTTTTCGGGATTACCAAAGCTTAACCTTGATTTACCAATAAGTTTACTTACCTCTGAGGTTCTAAACTTTTTGTCTTGGTCAATCAATAGCAAGTAAAACTCTGTGCCCTGTCTATTTTGCAAAAACAAATTCTTGCAAAACTCTGCCCCACTGGTTTTGGCAACCTCTTTGCAATCCTCCATTGTCTCTACGGGTTCGTGCTCGTAATACCTATACGAAATACCCAAGCTATCCAAAAATTCCTTTGCAGAACTAATACTTTCCCTTTCCACTACTTTATTTCCCACATTAACTCGATAGTTTTTGTAATAGTAACATCTGTTGGAGCTAAATTAGATTCGCCATTAACAGCCCTAAGTCCTGCAAATGAAGGAGAATCTTCATAGTTGATGCCAACAATTTCTCCAAGAGTTACACCACAAGATTTTGCAACAACCTCTGCTTTTCTTCTTGCATCAGCAATTGCAAGGTCAAGTACTGATTGCTCTTCCTTTTCAGCCTCTTTAAGCATTACATTATAAGTAATCCTCATTTCAAGAGCTTGAGATAGGCTAGTAATTAGTTGTTCAAGTGCTGAATAATCTAGTCCTATTACTAGAGAGTATGTGCAATCAGCCCTAAAACCATTTTGAACTCGCTTATTATTATTGTATTCGTAATTTTTATCAACGAAAAAATGCTCGGTGCGTAAATCTTCTGGGTTAAAACCGAGTTGCTTAATAATATTTGTTAAAAGTGTTGCTTTGTTTGTAAAAATAGATTTTGCTAAATCGGCAGTTTTACCAACTGCATCAAGATTCATATAAATTATTGCAGTATCTGGACTAAATTTCTTAGTAGCAGTACCAACTATTCTCATATTTCTTTCCACGACTACCTCACAATTAAAAATTATAGCATATAATGACAGGTAAATCAAGAAAAGAGCCCCGTTTTTGAACATATAATATATAATATGTTTTTATATATAAAAAATTCCATTTTTAATAATTAAAAAAACCTAGCTTTTTGCTAGGGTTTTTTGCTTTTATTTTATAATTTTTTTCGCATATTTAAAATTTGCAGAAAATTTAATTTATTAAAAAAATACGACCGATAAGGTCGTATTTTTGTTTTTCATTATTCTTCTGAAATAGCACCTACTGGGCAACCATCTTCACAAGCACCACAATCGATGCAAGCATCAGCATCTACAACATACTTGTCATCGCCTTCTGAAATAGCACTTACTGGGCAAGTATCTGCACAAGCACCACATTTGATGCAATCATCATTAATTACATGAGCCATTGTTTTAATCTCCTTTACATATTAATTAAGTAAATTATATCACAAAATAAACACATCTATCAAGTATTATTTATTTTTTTGATACATTTTCATTATTATTATTTTGCTTGTTTCTATTTTTGCCATTGAAATTAGGCTTTTTCTGCTTATTTTTGTTATTTCTAGGATTTTCTCTATTTTGAGGTCTTTCCTTTTTCTTTGGTTCCTCGTTTTCTACCGATAAATCACCTTTTTCAAGTTCCAAAACCTCTGCATCAAGTTCATCATCAGCAATTTGAATTTCCTTTTTCTTCTTTGGTTTGAAGCTGATATCCTCAAGTTTATATTTTTTGATATCGTATGAACCATCATCAAGTAAAATTTTTGCCTCAACATCTTGCTTTAGGATATTTACGGTTTCAACAATACCATCGCCATCTTTTGTCCTAATCTTTGCACCGACCTCTGGCATCTTTGCAAAAGACTCCTCATAATAGTCATTTTCGTACTTCAAACAGCACATAAGCCTACCACAAACGCCACTAATTTTGGTTGGATTAAGGCTAAGTCCTTGAAGTTTTGCCATTTTGATAGACACCTTTTCAAACTCTTGAAGGTGATTTGCACAACAGCAAGGTCTACCACAAGGGCCAAGAGCCCCTCTCATTTTGGCATCGTCTCTTTCGTAGATTTGTCTAAGCTCAATTCTATTTTTAAATACGGCAGCAAGGTCCTTTACAAGCTCCCTAAAGTCAATCCTAGTTTCAGCTGTGAAGTAAAAAATAATTTTGTTCCTATCAAAAGTATATTCCACATCAACAAGTTTCATATTTAGCTCTCGTTTTGCAATTTTTTCCCTTGCAATAGCGACAGCATCTTTGCTATCAGCCTTGTTTTTAAGTACTTGTAACTCATCTTTTTCGGTGGCTTTTCTCATAACAGGTTTTAGTGGTTGAACAATGTTATCATCAGGAACTTCCTTATTAGGAATAACAACCGTTCCGTACTCTACACCACGAGCAGTCTCAACGATTACGCCATCGTTCATATTAAACTCTATATTTTCGGGTGAAAAATAATAGATTTTGCCAACCGGCTTAAATCTTACACCTATAATTAATTGCATCTAAACTTTACCTCCAAAATAGCAAACAATAATTGTTCTGCTACATTTGCATTATTAATATTATAATACAACATTTTTTTGAATTTTTCAATTCTCTCAATAATACCAACACAACTTGCAGTGGAAAATTTGGTAGAAAGCAACTCGATATCCGACATAATGTGCTTACTTAATACCAAATCCTTATTTTTTTTCACAATAGCAACATCACGAAGAATTAACATAAGTATATCCAAGGTGCTAGCTATGTTTGTTTTTGAAAACATATCTAAATTGATATAGTTTATAATCTCGCTAGAGTGATTAAGCTCTTTAAGTAGGCTAACTGCACTATTGTACAATTCTAAATATTCGGTATCATATAGTAAATCTACGGCTTTAGAGATTAATCCCTCACTACAAATACTTGCAACCTTTGCCTTGTTGTCATCATCGGTAAAATGAAGTAGCTCGTTATAAATATCCTCTTCCTTAAAGACATCTAGTTGTATCTTCTTTACCCTTGATTTAATAGTTGGAAGCATAGCATTAATGTTGGTACAACCGATTAAAAATACTACATTTTGAGGTGGTTCTTCCAAAATTTTTAGTAGTTTATTTTGTGCACCAGTAGTCATTTTTTCGCCACCGTGAATAACAAAAGTTTTTTTGCCACCCTCCACACTTGAAACAAAACTTTCCTCAACAATGTTTTTTATATCATCAACAACAATACTTTTTTCTTTCTCAATATGGATAATATCGGCGTGATTTCTGTTTAGAACTTTCTTACAAGTTGGACATTCTCCACAATGATTTTCGCAATACTCTGTGATTAAAAAAAGTTTGTAAAATTCCTCAAGTGCATCATTATCCTCACTCACAATCATATAGGCGTGAGAGAGCATATTTTCCTGAATATCCCCGTAAATTAGCGAATACGCCCTACTTTTTTGTAGTAAATCTTGATATTTTATCATTACTTTATAATATCCCTATCCCTTAAAACTTTTAGTATTTTTTCAAAAGTATCTTGTTTTTCCTCGCAAGGAACTACCGAAATAACCCTGCCATTGCTCAACCTTTCTGCCTCTTTATAACCATTGTAAACTTGCATATGGAAATCAAGTGATTCTTGCTCAAGTCTATCATCAAGGATAACATTTTTGTTCTTTCTTCTAAAAGATTTATCAGGAGAAAGGTCGATAAATATTGTTAAATCTGGCATATAACCCTCTACAACATACTCGTTTATCCTCTTTACATTTTCAATACCAAGACCTCTTGCATAACCTTGATAAGCATAAGATGAATCTATAAATCTATCGCAAAAAACCGTTTCGCCATTGTCTAGCTTTGGAATGATATCCTCTGCCATAAGTTGAGCCCTTGCACTAGCATAAAGCAACATTTCGGTTTTGTCGGTCATATTAGTATATTTAGGATTAAGTATAATTTCCCTAATATTTTCACTTATTTCAACACCACCAGGCTCTCTAGTAAAATATGCTTGTTGCCCAGTTTGTTCAAGATATTCCTTCAAAAAATTTATTTGAGTAGACTTACCTACTCCCTCGCAACCCTCAAAGGTTACAAAATAGCCTTTTTTCATATTATTTCCTTTAATTACTTATTTTTGGTATAAATCCTAACTTTTTAATCGGTTCCATATCGGTAGCAACGATTATTCCTAAAGTGGTAAGCAAACCGATATTGTAGCATTTGCTATCTACAATCCAACATTTATCCCCTAATTACAAATATTTTGTTATCGGTAAGACCAAACAGCCTATCCTTGTTTTTCAATAAATATTCTACCTGTTCGGCTGTAATGATATCGCCCGTTTTAATAACAGGTACACCTGGTGGATAAATACCTACCTCACTACCCGAAATTCTATTTGTGCTATCCTCAATTTTAATTAATTCCACACTGCCTGAAACATTTGATGTAGTTGACTTCGGTGCATTATCTTCAACATAAAGTACTGCATTATCAAGACAAACTTTATTAATTTTATCCACAGCGACCTTAACATTACAAACATTAAGTGGGGATAAAATCAGTACAAGGAAGTGCTTGTAACTCATTTCGATAAATACGGATTGTTCCTCTAATTTACCTTGAATACACTTTGCATCATACGGATAAGTATCAATAACAAGCCTACTAAAGTCGTCCGTTTTAACCACCTTAAACTTATCTAACTTAATGTCTTGAACAACCTCAAACAGCCTTGAATATAGCTCCTCGCCTTTTCTGCAAAATAAATCTTGACTATAATCAATACTGCACATTGTAACATAATTTGGGCTTGATGTATGCAATAATGAGTGATAAAGTTCGCTTTCTGCTACTAGACTGCTATTATTGATATGTAATAATGCACCACCAGTATATACTGGCAAGGTTTTATGTACACTATCAACTACAATGTCGGCAATATTTGCTAAACTAGTTGGTAACAAGTTTGAATAAGCAAAATGTCCACCGTGTGCCTCATCTACCATTACAAATAAGCCTCTATTTTGTAGTGTCTTGATTAACTCTACACTTACCACATCGCCAAAATAGGTAGGGCTTGTTAATACCACCGACTTGATATCAGGTGTTAGATATTTTTCGATATCTTCAATAGTTGTAGGTCTTGGCAATCCGTTATCGTAATACACATCTTCCATAAACTCTGCATCAATATCAAACAACCTACAAGCAGAAAAAATTGACTTGTGACAGTTTGATGTAACAAGCACTTTGCCATAATTTTTAAGCACATTAAGCCCAATGAAATTACCAGTGGTTGCACCTGCTGTGATTACAAGCGTTCTCCGTGTTTTGTATATCTTTTCAAGCTCTAATTCAAGCTCCCTAATTACACCTTTTGGATAAAGTAAATTGTCGGAAAAACTTAACTCCGTCACATCATATTTCGCATTAGAATAAAGCTCATCGCTAATATCAAATGAGTGCGAAGGTGTATGGAACCTCAAATCCACCGATTTATAATTCTTAACTTTATCTAACAATGTAAGCATATATAAATTATACCCTAAAAAACCTCTAGTATCAATAATAATAGCAACTTTATTTTTTAATCGTTTTCACTCTTTTGCTGTCATTAATAATTTTCTATTCAACAACTGCAAAATACTCTACCGATTCGACTATCTTATTTTGAAAAGCCCTACATTTATTGCACTATGTAAACTATAATCCAAAACTTAAACAAATAACTTATAACCTTGTTAATGTTAGAATAAACCAACATTACACAACCAAAGATTATTTTTATAAAAAAAGGAGTTACAAGTAACTCCTTTAATCAATCAACTTTTAGTACATTTTTGCACCAGCTGGAATACGGTTTGAAAGCATTACTACATTCAATCTTTCTTCGCCCTCTTCACTGTGAACAGCTGATATAATCATTCCACAAGAGTCAATGCCCATCATTTTACGAGGTGGAAGGTTTGTTATAGCAAGTAGTGTTTTACCAACTAACTCCTCTGGCTCGTAGTATTCGTGGATACCACTTAGGATTACTCTATCCTCTGCTGTACCATCATCAAGTACAAACTTTAATAGTTTTTTGCTCTTTGGAACGGCACTACATTCCTTAACTTTAACTGCTCTAAAATCTGATTTGCTGAAAGTCTCAAAGTCAACCATATCCTCAAATAATGGCTCAATTTGTACCTTAGAGAAGTCAATAGGCTTATCTTCAGCAATAGGAGCAGGAGTAGCTGTATTTGCGTTTGAACCGGCTTTGCCGATAGGTTTCATTGTAGGGAATAGTAGTACATCTCTAATTGAGAATTGGTCGGTAAGTAGCATTACAAGTCTATCAACACCGATACCAAGTCCACCTGTTGGAGGAAGACCATACTCAAGAGCTGTTACGAAATCCTCGTCCATCATTTGAGCCTCATCATCGCCATTCTCTCTTGCTTTAACTTGGTCCATAAATCTACCTTTTTGGTCGATAGGGTCGTTTAACTCGCTGAATGCATTACCCATTTCTCTACGAGAGATAAAGAACTCAAACCTTTCGGTAAGTCTTTTATCGGTAGGCTTTCTTTTAGCTAATGGAGATACTTCAACTGGGTAATCAATAATAAAGGTTGGTTGAACAAGTGTTTCCTCTACCTTCTCATCAAATACTTCGTAAAGTGCCTTACCCCAACTGATATCGCTATCAAGCTCAACACCAATAGCCTTTGCCTTTTCAATACATGTAGCAAGGTCCTCATTTTCAAAGTCAATGCCAGTAACATTTTTAACAGCCTCTGCCATTGGAACTCTTGCCCAAGGAGATTCAAACGAAATCTCTTCCCCTTGATACATAAACTTTAATGAACCTTTAACCTTCATAGCAAGGTGCTTGAATAGATTTTCGGTTAAATCCATCATACCATTGTAGTCGGTATATGCTTGGTATAACTCTACTGAAGTAAACTCTGGGTTGTGTCTTGGGTCCATACCCTCGTTTCTAAATAGTCTACCCATTTCGTAAACTTTTTCAAAACCACCAACGATAAGTCTTTTTAGATATAGCTCTGGGGCTATTCTCATATACATATCAATATCAAGAGTATTATGGTGAGTAACGAATGGTCTAGCACTAGCACCACCAGCAATGGTATTAAGGATAGGTGTTTCAACCTCTACGAAACCATCGTTATCCAAAAACTCTCTAATGCCCCTAATAATTTGGCTTCGTGCAATAAAGGTTTGTTTAACCTCTGGATTAACAATCAAATCAACATATCTTTGACGATATCTAAGGTCTTGGTCCTTAAGTCCGTGGAACTTTTCTGGTAATGGAAGTAGTGATTTAGAAAGAAGCTCAATCTCCTTTACCTTTACACTAATTTCGCCCATATGAGTTATAAAAACCTCACCAGTGATACCGATAATATCACCAATATCGTATTTTTTGAAGTCAAGATAGTTCTCTTCTCCAACCTCATCTTTACGAATGTAAAGTTGGATATTTCCCTTGTAGTCTGCAAGGTTTGCAAAACTTGCCTTGCCCATAATTCTTTTTGACATCATTCTACCAGCAAGAGAAACGGTTTTGCCGTCGTATTCCTCGAAGTTAGACTTGATATCCTCAGAATAACTATCTCTATCAAATTTTACCTTTTCGTAAGGATTTTTGCCTGCATCAACCAAGTCTTGTAGCTTGCCTCTACGGATAGCTATAAGCTCGCTAATGTCTTCTTCCTTCATTATATTATCGATATTACTCATTATGCACTCCTACTTTATCTTCAAAATCTTTACTTTAATTACACCACCTGGAGTATTAACATCAATTTCTTCGTTCTTTTTTCTGCCGATTAGTGCAATTCCAAGTGGAGATTCATTACTAATTTTTCCCTCTTCTAAATTAACCTCTGATGCACCAACAATTTTATATTCGCATTCTTCTTCAAAATCGTAGTCATAAATAACTACTGTACTACCAATGCCAACTTTTTTCTTGCTAAGTTTTTCGGTATCAATAATTTGAACTTTAGTAAGTTTCTCATTGATTTCCTTAATCTCTTGTTCGATTTCAGCTTGCTCGTTTTTTGCAGCATCATACTCTGCATTCTCACTTAAATCGCCAAAGCCTCTTGCAACCTTGATTTTCTCTGAAACCTCTGGTCTTGCTTCATTTACTAAATAAGCGTATCTTTGCTTTAATGCATCTAGTCCTTCTTGTGTAAGATATATTATTTCGTCTGCCATTACTAGCCTCCTACAAATTTATCTATAATAATATTCATATATTATAATGTATATACCATTAAAAGTCAATAACAATTTTTGACTCCTAATAATTATACTTATATCGGTATAAAAAACCAATATTGCTATGCTTTATTAAAATGAGTATTCGTAGCAAAAAAGAGTTGCAAAAGCAACTCTTTAATAACTAATTTTGCTATGTTGAAATTAAGCATCAGCTTTATTTCATTGCGATTGCTGCCTTTGCTTGTTTTACGATATCCTCTGCAGTAAGTTCATATTGCTCGAATAGGAAATTTTCCTTACCAACTTGACCGAATTTATCTTTTACACCAACTCTCTTAACGATAGTAGGCTTTGTCTCTGATAAGTACTCAGATACAGCAGCACCAAGACCTGTAAGGATATTGTGGTTTTCGCAAGTAACGATAGCACCAGTTTCCTCTGCAGCTTTAAGTACAGCTTCCTCATCAAGAGGCTTCCAAGTATGCATATCAATAACTCTTGCTGAAATGCCCTCTGCCTTAAGTAAATCGCAAGCCTCAAGAGCTTTTGCAACCATCATACCACTAGCGATAAGAGTAACATCTTTACCATCACGAAGCTCAATAGACTTGAACAAATCAAAATCTTTAAGCATATCATCATCGTAAACCTTTTCGGTAATTTTACGATACATTCTCATATAAACTGGACCTTCGTGTTCTACCATTTGAGGAACAGCCTTTGAAACCATTGTTGCATCGGTTGGCTCAAATACAACCATTGTAGGAATACCTCTCATAATACCCATATCGTCAAAAGACATATGAGTACCACCATTAAGTTGAGCAGAGATACCAGGGTCGGTACCAACAAGCTTTACATTAAGGTGTGCATAAGCAACAGAAATCTCTATTTGGTCTAGTGCACGACGGGTAATGAATGGTGTAAATGTTGCACAGAATGGAATTTTGCCAAAGGTAGCAAGACCAGCTGAAATACCAACCATATTAGCCTCTGCAATACCTACATCAACAAATCTATCAGGATATGCTGTTTTGAATCCATTTGTACCACTACAACCAGCAAGGTCAGCCTCTAGGACACAAATTCTATCATCTTTTTTTGCTAAATCTATAAGTGCATTACAATATGCTTTTCTTACTTCTAAAGTATCTTTCATTGTCCTATCCTCCTATTTATTAGCCTCAATAGCTGCTTTCCACTCGTCCTCTGTCATATTCATACTATGACAGCTAACCTTACCTTCGCCAAGAGGGTAACCTTTACCCTTGATAGTATCAAGAATAATCATACTTGGCTTGTCGTGTTGAGCTTTTGCATTGTTAATAGCATCAACAATAGCTGTAATATCGTGGCCATCAATTCTTTGGGTGTAGAATCTAAATGCATTGAACTTATCATCAAGAGGCTCAATACCATTGATATCCTCAACCATACCATCAATTTGCATTTTGTTGCTATCAATAAATACAATTAGGTTATCAAGTTTCTTTGAACCAGCAAACATAAGTGCCTCCCAAACTTGACCTTCTTGGCTTTCACCATCGCCGATAATTGCATATACATTGCAAGGATTTTTATCCATTTTTGCAGCAACTGCCATACCAACAGCAGCAGAAATACCTTGACCTAAACTACCAGCTGTCATATCAATGCCAGGTGTCTTAGTTCTATCTACGTGTGAAGGAAGTTTTGTACCAGGTTTATTAAGTGTATAAATCCAATCTCTATCAAAATATCCTTTTTCTGCTAGGGTAGCATATAAAGCTGGGCCTGCGTGACCTTTACTTAAAACAACTCTATCACGATTAGGGTCAAGAGGGTTTTTAGGGTCAACATTTGCTGTTTCATAATATATTGCTGTTAAAACTTCAACAATAGACATACTTCCACCGATGTGACCAACACCAAGAGTACCAATCATTTCAATAGTAGTATTTCTGATTGTCCTAGCTTGTTCTGTTAAGTAAGTTAATTTTTCCTTATCCATAACTTTCTCCTTATTCATAGTAATAATAATTTAATTATAACATATTAAAATTTTATTTCAATAGTAATGCAAAATATAACCAAACATTTTTAAAAATATGTTGAATTTTTTTAACTTACAATAATTATTATTTTAACAAATATCAAAAGCAAAATTATTTATTGTACAAACAATTTTTAGCGTATTTTTTATTGTTTTTTCATAATTGCAAATAAAAGTTCACTTTTTAGG
>JAHHUG010000021.1 GCA_020024085.1 Christensenellaceae bacterium
CCTAAAAAATAAAAAATATTTTAAAACAAGGCTTTTTTTATTGACAAAACGGTATATATTAGATATAATAATCAAGCATCTTAATGATGTTTATATCGCGGGGTAGAGCAGCTTGGTAGCTCGTCGGGCTCATAACCCGGAGGTCATGAGGTTCAAATCCCATCCCCGCAACCATTTATGGCGGTGTGGCTTAGTTGGTTAGAGCGGCCGGTTCATACCCGGCAGGTCGTAGGTTCGAATCTTACCACCGCTACCATATAAGGCCCCATGGTCAAGCGGTTAAGACATCGCCCTTTCACGGCGGTAACACCAGTCCGAATCTGGTTGGGGTCACCATAATTGGGAGCATAGCTCAGTTGGGAGAGCATCTGCCTTACAAGCAGGGGGTCATAGGTTCGAGCCCTATTGTTCCCACCACAAACCTAGTTACAATTGTAGCTAGGTTTTTTCTTTTAACAATCGGTAGTCTAGGCTCAATGGTGTTCCCACAATAACCTAAGTAGAAATGCTTAGTTTTTTTTATTTTAAATAATTGGTAGTCTAGGCTCAAGAGTTTCCAACCGTAAATAAATTTAGTTTTAGTTAGATTTTCCATTTTACAGTCAATGGGTTTAGGTTAAGTAGTTTTGCTAAAAATTTGTTATATATGTGATTTTGTTAGTTTTTTGGATAATAGGATTAGTGGTATTTCTATCCAAAACAAAAACAAATATTGTGTATAAAAGAGAAAGTTGTTGGTGCTTTGTATTAAAAGTTGTTAATTACAAAGATATATTAAGTAATTAATGATATATTCTTTCTCAATATTCAAAAATTTATATATTTGTATATTCTATATATATAATATTAATACTATTAAATAATTGCATTACTATTTTTAATGTATTATAATGTATGTATAAAAAATTTAGAGGAAATAAAATGTCAAAGAAAAATCAAAATCAATTTGTTAGCGAAATTGCAGACATCAATACCGACTTCCCACGCTGGTACACTGATGTTGTAATAAAAACCGAACTTGTAGACTATGGCCCAGTTAAGGGTACTATGGTTATTCGTCCTTACGGCTATGCCATTTGGGAGAATATCCAAAGTGAAATGGATAAAAGAATAAAAAAGACAGGTCACCAAAATGCATACTTCCCTATGCTTATTCCTTATAGCTTTTTGACAAGGGAAAAAGAGCATGTAGAGGGATTTGCTCCAGAGGTTGCTTTAATCACACATTTTGGCGATGAGGAACTTGCTGAAAAGTTGGTTGTTAGACCTACTTCTGAAACTATTATTTGCGAAATGTATTCAAAGTGGGTAAAAAGTTATAGAGATTTGCCACTTAAGATTAACCAATGGGCTAATGTTATGAGATGCGAAAAGACTACTCGTCCTTTCCTTCGTACATCAGAGTTCTTATGGCAAGAAGGTCATACTTTACACACAACAGCCGAGGAGGCAGAGGGCGAAACCCTATTAATGTTAAGTGTGTATGAGGAATTTATGAAAAATGTCCTTGCTATTCCAGTACTTACTGGTAAAAAAAGCGAAAAGGAGAAGTTTGCAGGTGCAGTAGCTACATATTCTATGGAAGCTATGATGCTTGACGGAAAGAGTCTTCAAGCTGGTACTTCTCACTACCTAGGACAAAACTTCGCAGAGGCATTTAACATAAAATATTTGGATAAAGATGAAAAACATAAGTTCCCATACCAAACAAGTTGGGGTGTTACAACAAGACTTATCGGTGCATTAATTATGGTTCACGGCGACCAAAGAGGACTTGTTCTTCCTCCAAGAGTTGCCCCTATCCAAACAATTATTATCCCAGTTGCTATGCACAAAGATGGAGTTCTTGATAAGGCAAAAGAGCTAGAAAACAGACTTGTTGAGGCAGGTATTAGAACAAAGACAGATACAACCGATAACTCTACTGGTTGGAAGTTCAACGAGTGGGAAATGAAAGGTGTTCCAGTAAGACTAGAGGTTGGTCCAAGGGATATCGAGAACAACCAAGTTGTACTTTGTCGTAGAGATACAAACGAAAAAATCACAGTTAGTATGGATAATCTTGAGGGTGAAATTCAAAAGTTACTTGATGAAATCCACGAGGCTATGTACCAAAAGGCAAAGGATTACCTATACAGCAATATTGTTCCTGTTAATAGCATTGAGGAGCTAAAAGAGGCTGTTGATAATGGTAAATTTGCCAAGATGATGTGGTGCGAGGATAGAGCTTGCGAGGATAAGATTAAGGAGCTTACTGGTGCTACTTCAAGAGTAATGCCTTTTGACAGTGAGCCATTTGGCGATGTTTGCCCAATTTGTGGCAAAAAGGCAACAAAGGTAATGATTTTTGCAAAAGCTTATTAATAGTTGTGGAAAGTGGGCAAGCCTACTAAATGAGGAAATGAAAAAGCCTTATTTTGTTGAGCTTGAAGAAAAAGTAAATGAGGAATATGCCTCTAATACTTGCTTTCCACCATACAATCAAATATTCAATGCTCTAAAACTTGTCGATTATGATGATGTAAAAGTTGTAATAATCGGGCAAGACCCTTACCACGAAGTTGGACAGGCAACAGGACTTGCATTTAGTGTAAATGAGGGTGTAAAATTACCACCTAGTTTACGAAATATCTACAAGGAAATAGCCGAGGAGTATGGTGTAGAACCTGATACTAATGGAAACCTTGAATACCTTGCAAAACAGGGTGTAATGCTACTAAACAGTACACTTACCGTTCGCGAGGGCGAGGCAAATTCGCATAAGTCTTTTGGTTGGGAAGTGTTTACCGATAAGATTATTGAGCTTATTGCAAAGAGGAAAGATGTAGTATTTTTGTTGTGGGGTAGCGATGCTATCAAAAAGCAAAAATTACTAAGTGGTAACATTGTATTTACTACCACTCACCCCTCTCCACTTTCTGCGTATCGTGGTTTTTTAGGTTCGGGGCATTTTAGAAAGGCAAACGAAGTATTATTAAGTGAAAACAAAAAGGAAATTTGTTGGGTAAGAAATAATGAGTAATGGTGAAAATGGTTCTAAAATAGAACTGCTGCTGAAAAAATTGTTCACTCCAGCAAGGGCAATCACAGCCGGCTTTTTGATGGTTATTTTAATAGGTGCATTTTTCTTATGCTTACCTATTTCGCACACAAATGGTCAGTGGTTTAACTTTGCTGATGGTCTGTTTACAGCAACAAGTTGTGTATGTGTAACAGGTCTTGCAGTGGTGGATACAGCAACAGAATTTACTTTATTTGGTAGAATAATTATGCTACTACTTATTCAAATCGGTGGACTTGGTTTTATGACAATGACTACCGTGATGTTTATAGTATTCGGCAAAAAAATCAATCTTAAAAATAGAATGTTTATGCAAGAGTCTGTTTCGGAGGATAACCTTAAAGGCGTGGTTAGGCTTGCTCAACGAATAGTGCTTTATACTCTTATATTTGAGGGGCTAGGTGCATTTATTTTGTCTTTCCAGTTCGTTAAGGATTTTGGTGCAGGCGAAGGCATATTTACAGCAATATTTATGAGTGTTTCGGCATTTTGTAATGCTGGATTCGACTTAATGGGTGTCAAATTTGGGGCAGGTACTAGCCTAATTGCCTACAATAATAACCCTTTAGTTTTATTAACCATAGCTTGTTTGATAATTGTTGGTGGTATAGGCTTTGCAGTAATTGCAGATGTTACACATCATAAATTAAACAAACGAATGAGAACTCACACAAAGGTAGTACTATCCGTTACTGCTACATTAATTGTTCTTGGTACTTGTATGTTTTTGGGATTTGAATATAATAACCCAGCTACAATCGGCAATATGAACTTTGGAAACAAATTGCTTAATGCACTTTTCCAAGCAGTTACCCCAAGAACAGCAGGTTTTGCAGCATTAGACCAGTCTTTACTTACCGTACCAAGTAGGGGACTAACTATGGGACTTATGTTTATAGGTGCATCTCCAGCAGGTACTGGTGGTGGTATCAAAACAACCACATTTATCATAATGTTAGCATATTTGTGGGCAAGTATGAGGGGAAATAACGAGCTAGTTATTGACAAAAAGGAAGTAACAACCAATCAATTAAAAAAGGCAACAACTATTGTTACAATGGCGATTCTTGTAATAGTAGGTGCATCTGCAGTAATCTCTATTGCAGAACTAAATAATCCAGTTGTTACCGTTGAAAATATCTTTTTCGAGAGCATAAGTGCTTTTGCAACTGTTGGTTTGTCGCTAGGTATTACATCAAGTTTGTCGGTAGTAAGCAAACTTACACTAGGTTTGGTAATGCTTATCGGCAGAATCGGTCCTATTACAATGGGTTGGGCTCTTGTAAAGAAATTAAGTAAAATACAAAACAATATTAGATATCCTCATTCTGATATAATGGTAGGATAAAGGAGTAAAAATGTTCAAGATATTTGACAAAAGTTATTCACAATTTTTGGTAATCGGTTTAGGTCGTTTTGGTTTTGAAGTGACTAAAACATTATTTGAAATGGGCAAAGATGTACTTGCTATTGATGTAAATGAGGATAAAATCAACGAGGTAGTAAACTATTCTACACATGCTATTATCGCCGATGCCAGTGAGGAAGGTGTGCTTGAAAAAATCGGTCTTAGGAACTTTGAAGTTGCAATAATTTGTACATCAAATAACCTTGAGACAAGCATTTTGACTACTATGCTTTGCAAACAAGCAGGGCTTCATGTAATTTGTAAGGCAAAAAATGATAAACACAAAAAGGTGCTTGAAAAAATCGGTGCAGACCAAGTGCTAGTTCCCGAGGCAGAGATTGGACACAAGGTTGCTACAATGCTTACTAGCCCAAGACTAAGCGATGTTATGGAGCTTACTCAAGGATATGTACTTGCAGAAATTGCACTTCCTATCGTTTGGGACGGAAAGAGCTTGCTTGACCTTGATATCCGTAAAAAATATGGTGTCAGTGTGCTTATTATTAAGAGGGAAAATGATGTAATCATTAACCCTGCTGGTAGTACCATTATTAGAAAAGGCGATTTCGTTATCGTTGGTGGCGAGATATCGTTAATATCAAAGTTTACAAAAAAGATTGCAGATATAAAGCAATAGTTTATTTAGGGCAAGTTTTTCTTGCCTTTTTTACTAATATATTTTTGTTTAATATTGACATCATTATATTAGTATAGTACTATATAAACATTACAAATAGAGGTGAATTATGGACGAGTTTTTGAAGGTTTTGTTAGATGAAGAAAACAAAGAACCTATTATTTTACAAAGTACTGATGGAAAAGATATACCATTTGAACAAATCGCATTAATCCCACAAGAAGAAAAATTTTATTGTGTGCTTAGACCTCTTGTTCAACTAGAGGGCATCGGCGAAAACGATTGCATTATTTTTAGGGTGGTAGTATCTGATAGCGATGAGGAAAATAGCTTCCTTGTAGTTGAGGAAGATGAGGCTGTTGCAGAAGCTATTTACGATAAATATATCGACCTATTAAAAGGCTATTCTACTGATAGCGAATGTGGTAGTGGTTGCGATGGTGGTTGCTGTGGTTGTTGTGGTAGTTGCCACTAATAAACCGATTAAGCAAACATATTTATTAAAGCCTAGCACGAAGGTATTAGCAATATAATAAATAGGGTATAAGTATTTAGCACAGCTTAAAGTGTTTATAAATACAAATTTGATAGTAGTGCGATAAATAATTATAGGATTACAGTAGTTGGCAAAATCGTAGGTTTATATATCAAAAACAGTATATAAAGTCGGCATTTTGCTATAATATTAATATATAAGTGAGGGAAAAAGTAATGGCAAAAGATTTAATTGATATTTTACTACAAGATAAAGATGAAAAACCAGTTATCCTTGAGACCGTTGTTAATGGTGTAAAAACACATATCAAAAAGGACGGTGTAATTAATATTACCGAAGAGGGCATTGAGGGTGTATATTGCTTAATGAGCTCATACGATGTTGTAAACAAGGAAGAAAGTGGTCAAATGTTTGTATATAAAATTGATGTAGAAAATAAGGATATTCAAGTTGTTGAGGACCTTGCAGTTGCAAAAAAAGTATATTGCACATACTTGTATAAGGTTCAACAAGAGTTTGAATATATACCACCAAAAAAAGATTAGTTTAGGTATATCTATTGATAAAAAAGGGCTACATAGGTAGTCCTTTTTTTTGTAATTTAGATAGTAAAAAGTTATGATGAAATACAGTAAACAGTAGTTAGTAAATTTATCTACTTGTAATAGGGTAGTTCACTTTTGCTTTCTTATAAAGCAGTGGAATAGTAATTTAGTTATACATTATATCAACGGTTGAACTCAATATTTTAAGTACCAAATTATAAAAATCCACAAGAATAACCATATAATATAAATTTTAAAATAAAAAAAGAGCTAAAGTATAGCTCTTTTAATTTTATAAATTATTCAGCATCGTATGGAAGAAGTCCCATTACTCTTGCTCTCTTGATAGCAGTAGCTAACATTCTTTGGTGTTTAGCACATACTCCACTCATTCTTCTAGGAACAATTTTACCTTTTTCTGTTACAAACTTTCTTAGTTTAGCAACATCCTTGTAATCGATTTCTTCTACTTTATCAACGCAGAAAACACATACCTTTTTCTTAGGCATTCTTCTTTGAAATTTCTTTTCTTCGCTCATTTTATAACTCCTTTTATATTAGAAAGGCAAGTCATCGTCGTCTTCAACAGCTTTCATATTGCTGATTTTAGATTGGTTATTAGTAGGTAACTCCTCAAAATCTGCATCATCAAGCTCATTTCTTGTAGATAAGAATTGAACTTCATCAGCATTAATTTCGGTAGTGTATCTTCTAACACCATCTTGCTCGAAACTGCCTGTACGAATTGAACCACAAACAGCAGCCTTGCTACCTTTCTTTAAGTATTTAGCACAATTATCAGCTGTTGCACCCCATACGATAATGGTTAAGAAATCAGCTTCTCTAACGCCTTGAGGGTTAGGGAATTTTCTTTGTACAGCAAGTGTAAATCTACATAAAGACTTGTTATTAGATGTTTGTGTTAATTCTGGATCTTTTGTTAAATTACCAATTAAAAAAACTTTGTTCATACTTTACCCCTTATTTGCGAACTATCATTTGACGCATTACTTTGTCATCAATGTTCATTCTACGCTCGATTTCAGCTGGTGCACTAGCTTCAGCCTTAAAGTTCATTAATACATAGTATCCTTCGTTCTTGAAGTCGATAGTGTAAGCAAATTTCTTTGTACCCCATTTATCAACAGAGTCAACAGAACCACCTAGCTTTTCAACTAATGCTGAATAGTTGTCTACAACAGCAGCCTTAGCATCATCTTCAAGTTCGTTTTTGATAATGTACAATACTTCGTAATTATTCATTGTTTATACCTCCTTTTGGACTAATGACCGATTTCTCGGTAAGGCAGTAGAAAAAATCTACTGAAACTTAAATATATTATATTAAATATTAATTTATATGTCTAGTAAATATCATTATATTTAAATAAAATAGGCATTAATAAATACATAATGTAAATTTTTTACATCATTTTTTACAAAATGCCTAATATTATTTGCAATTACTAATCTTATTTTTGATTTTTTGAATGGTATTATCCACTTTTTTAGGTTTAATATTCATTTTAGTTGCAATTTCAGTGTAGGTTAAACCCTCAAGATATAGGTCAAGTACCATTCTTTCATCGGCAGAAAAGGTGTCGTTTATAAACTTAACAAGTCTTTGATATTCTTCCTCTTGTTCAGTGTTTATCTCTGGGCTTTCTCCACTAGAAAATAAGTCAATCCAAAAAGTATCTTCCTCCCCATTATTAGAGGGTTTTAGGATATTGATGCTTTTATTTAGTGGCATATTTTTTTGAGTGTTATGAGATTTGATTGCATCATAGATAGAATTTTTTATACAAGTGGTGCAGTGGGTAATAAAGCTAGATTTAGTGCTATCGTATGTTTCAATAGCACGGTCAAGCCCAAGCATACCCTCAATGATTACATCATCTTTTTCTGCTCCTGTTAAAAATAGTGTATGCGAGATTTTTTTGATTAAAGGAATGTATCTTCTAATCAAATAATCTTTTGCTAAAATATCAGTTTTAGCTTCTTCACATAGTTCACTATCAGTTAACTTCTCGTAGTTTTTCATATCCTTTGTCTTATTGCCTCATAAAGAATTGCACCTGTTGCAACCGATGCATTAAGTGAATTTATTTTACCAAATTGTGGTAGGCTAATTACACCATCACATAGCTTTTTGGTTAGTTGCTTTACTCCAGTATTTTCCCCACCGATTACGATTGCTATATCGCCAGTTAGGTTAGAGTTGTATACAAGTTCGCCGTCCATATCTGCACAATAAACAAACACATTTTGTTCCTTAAGGTCTCTAATTGTGTCGTTAATATTTGTTACTTTTACAACTGGTATATTAAGGGCTGCACCCTCGCTAATTTTAACAACGGTATCGGTTACTCCTACTGCACGGTGCTTTGGAATTACTATACCACTTACGCCAGTACACTCTGCAACTCTAATAATACTTCCTAGGTTGTGAGGGTCCTCTATTCCGTCAAGTATTAGCAGAAACAAAGGTTTATCCTCTTGTTTTGCATTATAAAGTATGGTTTCAAGCTCGGTGTACTCAAAATCGCTAGCGATAGCAAGAATACCTTGGTGCTTTTTTGTGGTTGACATTTTGTCAAGAGCAACCTTATCAACGAAGCTAACAAGTATTTTTTGTGCTTTAGCTTTTTTAGAAAGTTCCACAAGTTCGTGGTTGTTATTGTTTTTTTCTATGTATAATTTTTCGATATTTTTGCCCGAATTGATTAGCTCTCTTACGGGGTTTTTGCCTTCTACTATCATAATTATAAAGACCTTCTTTTTTCCTTAACTTCGTTCATTTTGCCACAAGATTTTGCACCCTCAGAGCACTTGCCAGCGATACAGCTTGGACCAGCATCTTTAAAGATATTTGGTGCAATTTCTGCTACTTGTTGAAGCATTTGCCAAGCTACTTCTCTAATTTCCCATTGAGCACGATTGCAACAACGAAGGTTGAAAAAGTGAAGTAATTCTCTAGCATTCATAGTGATTACCATTTTTGTTTCAGAGGCATTTGGTAGGATAAATCTAGCATCTTCGTTAGAGCTTTCTCCCTTGTTTCCAAGAGCCACTTGCCAATCGGTGTACCACTCTTGAATGGTTGCCATTTGCTCGTTGTATTTTTTTACAGCCTCTTCGCCTAACTCCTCAATAGCAGGTGGGATAATGTAGTTAAAGGTTTTGCCGTCCTCGTAAGTAGCACTAACATATCTTTGACTTTTTACGCTAAAACTTGCGATACGATGACGGGTAATTTGAGCAAGCAATGCACGAGAAACACCCTCGATTCCAAAGGTGAAGCTAGCGTGTTCGAATGCAGAAAGGTGTCCCATACTAAGAAGTCGTGCGATAAATTTAGCATTATCTTTAGATTCGGTGTTTGTTTTGATATCCATAATATCAGCATCGCTATAACAAAGTCTTGCTGCCATAGCTATTGTTTCTTCAGGGTTTTCGGTGTAACGGATAAGTGTTACGAATGGTTTTACTTGACTCATTTTTCCTCCATAGATAATTGTAATAGATTATTCAATCTGTCGTGGGCTCCTATAAGGTATAGATATCCAATAAGTGCTTCAAAGCCACTAGCTTTTTTGTAATCGCCAACTGATGCATTTTTTGCAACAGTGTTTGGGCTACTATTTCTACCTCGTTTGTAAATAGCAAGTTCCTCATCTGTTAGGATATCTGTAATTTTATCCACCTGTTCAGCCTGACTTACTGCTTTTACCTTGTCAGAAGTTAGCTTATGCAAATTATTTGTAGAAAGGGTGGTTGTAAGTACAAGATGAGTTCTGACATACAAGGTTTGAACACCATCGCCAATAAATGCAAGTACAAGTGGACTAATTAGTCTTGCTTCTTCCTTATTTATAGGAACTGTTAAGTTTGGTAAATAATCTAACATTAATACTCCTAAATTATTAAATATTCAAATATATTATAGCATATATTTTACATTTTATCACTAATTTGAGAGGTGTTCGTTGACAATACAAATATTTATAGTAAAATATAAATATACATATAGAGGTATTTATGGATAATAAAACTAAAAATATAATAACTTCGGTACTTATAGTTGTTCTACTGCTCGGTATAGCAAGTGGAGCATTTTATTTGTGCTACATTCCTAGTGTAGATATAGCACTTGGTGGTGCAAATGAACCTTGTACGGATACTATTAATTTAGAGATAGGCGATAGTAGATTGTTGTCGCCGATATATCCTGACAAAATTTATCTAAACAAAAAGGTAACTTTCGAAAGTAGTGATAACAATATTGTATCGGTTGATGCTAATGGCGAAATAAAGGCGAAAAAGGTTGGCAGTGTAAAAATTACTATGACTACTGTCCTTTTCAAAAAGCAATCATCGGTAACAATCAATGTAGCATATGGCGAACCAGATAAAGTAGATGTAGATATAGTAAAAAATCCAAAGCAATATGTAGGTAATGCTATGGAGTCGGTTGAGTTCAAGGCTACAACAACAAGGTTTGGAGAGTTTTCTCAAGACCCTAATTTTGTCAAGTTCAAGTGGACAGTTTTCGATTGCAGTAGTGGTACTGAAATAGAACTTAGTTCAGCAATCACAAAGGAAAATACTTTTAGTTATACCCCCGAAAATAAATACCAAAAAATCAAAGTTGTTTGCACTCTTATTTATAATGATAAAGAAAAAACAGGTGTAGATAGCACTCAAATCTTTTATGTGTTCAACAAAATTTCAGCTAGTGCTTTTAATATTGAGTTAACGGGAAATAGCATAGTAGTTCCAGCAGGTAGTACTATTGAAATGGGTACAACTCTAGGGCTTAATGTAGTTTTCAATCCAAATTCAAAGGTAGATGAAAGCCTAGTTCCTACTTGGAAATATGTTGTTAGTGGTGTGGAAAAATCGACTGCAAACACATTGCTACTTGATAATTTTGGAGAGTACACCATTAAAGCAATTCTACAAGAAGAAGATAGGGTTGTAACAAAAGAAATAAAAATAAATACCAAGTATGCAGAGGTTAGTGAGGTAGTTTTTGACAAAAATAAGCTATCTCAACCAAGTGACCATGTTTCGCCATTTATCCTAACTGCAAAGTGGAATAAGTATGCAAATCCTACTCAAACTGTTCAGTTCAAGATGTTAGGTCGAGATAGTTTGAACAATGGCAAAGAGTATTCAGTAGAGGTTGGTGGCAATGGTTCAGTTTCAATCAATGTTGGTGTTGAAAGGACTGGCGACAAACTAGACTTTTATATTAATGATGTAAAAACGGATATTGTTATGGATATGAATAATCAATATCCAATAAAAATACAAGCAAGTATAGGTGGAGTAAAAAGTGAGTATTTTACCTATGTAATTGCAAGCAAAGAAGTCGAAAATCTAAAAATATTTGCAAGCCTTGATGGTAATTTTGATAGTTCAAAGGTTAATATCAAGCCGATAAGTGATGGTGTTGTTGGAGGCAATAGATATAATGAACGAGTTTATATCGGTGCAAAAACATATCCTTACGACTCATATACCGATGTAAAATGGTATGTAAACGGCACAAGATATTCGAGCATTAGCAATCAAATTGATATTATGTGTCAAGATGTTGGCGAATACCATATTTATTGCACAAACGATACGGGTACAATCAAGTCGAATACACTTGTTATCCCTTCAACTGCAAAATCTGTTCCGTCTACACACTTTAATTATTTGGGTGACTATAATGGTAGAACGGTAAATACTTATATCACTAGCCAAAGCGATATTGATAGTTTGCTTGAATATTGCATATTAAACGATGGATTTAATCAAGCTACTACATTGAATATTTTTGTCGATACCTCACTTCAAGATGTTTGGGCAAGGGTTTATCCAGTTGAGGATATCTACAAAGGCGAAAGATTTTGGATAGCAATAGGAAATGATTATTACTATGTAGATAGCAATGGCAATAGGACTACCACAGTACCAAACAGTGCATTTTTAGATAGAGATAAAGGTGGTATGTTGTCGAGGGCATTTTACCGTGTATCTTATAGTGGTAACTTCTCTACAACTGATATTAATAGCAGATTTATAAATTGTTCGAGAAATGTACAAATTAATGCTCCAACCGATGAACCAAATAAAATAAGTGGTCAATCGCCATACCCACAACTAAAAAGGGTAGAGGGTCCATTCGGCTCAAACAAATATATTGAGGCTAACTTTGAACATAATAAAGTTAATGCAACAAGGCATTTTGCAATAGATGAAATCGAACAAACCAAGGTTGTTTCAACAAGTAGTGAGCTATTTGATGCAGTAGAGAATGGTTATAAACCAATATGCAAACCAAATAGCAATGCTGAAAAAATATATTTAGAGGCACGAAAAGTACTTTCAACCTATCTAACTGATAATTCAACCAATGAGGAAAAGGTACGACTAATTAACGACTGGATAGTGTACTTTGTAACCTATGATTATAAAGTAACCGAACTTAAAGATTTAACTATTAATGAAAGTATGGAGTACTCTGCCTTCTATCTTGACGGAGTCTTCAGCTTTATGGGTAAAACTAATACTGGTAGTGCAGTTAATTTTACAAATAGAATTGCCGTTTGTGATGGCAGAAGTAAAGCCTTTACTTTGATGTGTGCTATTGAGGGCATTAGGTCAGTTAGAGTAACTGGAGAGTGCTTTAAGGATTCAGCTCATACTCAGTCGGCAGGTGGTCACGCTTGGAATAAAGTATATATCGCAACAAAGTACAACAAAAATCCACAATGGTATGTAGTGGATACCACTTGGAACGACTTAAGGGGTGGCGATAAACATTCGGGATATTTTGAGTATCAAGTAGATGATTTCTATTTAGTAACCGATGAAAAACATAACAATGTAAAAAATATGTATTGCGTAGAGGATAGGTCGATAAATCCTTATCCAAAAGCCTATACAGAGTACACAACTTTTAGTCTAGTAGCATAAAAATTAGCCCTATATTTTATAGGGCTTTTTTGTACAATTTTTTAGAATAAGTAAATCAAATTCTAATAAAAGATAGGGAGATTTAATCTAAAATCGCGATAGTGTAGCTATTCAAAAATAAAAAATATACAAAATTATTAGCAAGTAAATGCAATATTAAAATAAGTGAAAAGTATATGTTTTGTTGGTTTTTATGGAAAATACAAAATCAAATTAACTACCACCATAACACCTAAAAAATACTAATTCTGCCCGTAAATTTAGTTATTACGGGTATTTTTTATTACAAAATGGTGGATTTATTGGGATTTATAATGTAATTGAACCTTTAGCCCTAAATCATAAAATAGTAGACTATTTACTAAAATTTTTAGTATATTTTATTAATTTGACAATACTAATAGTATGGAAAAGGATAAAGTAATTCAAAATGTTTATAAGGGAGCAACAATGGCAGTTGATAGCATTAATAGTTTGCTGGACTATGTGGATAATGAAGAGATGCAAAACCTATTACTTGCTCAACAGGAAAGGTATTACAAGTTAAAGGCAAAATCAAAACAAGAGCTTGAAAAAATGGGAGTAACAGAGCTTGAAGAACTAAAGGTTGCAAGAATGATGGCTCGTAATACAATGAAAATTCGTATGGCATTTTCAAGGACTAAGGAAAAGGTTGCCAAAATGCTATATAGTGGTGCAGGAATGGGACTTGAGGAACTATCCGAAAGCGAAAACAAACTAAAAAGGAATGGCGAAAAAGTACCTGAAATTGCAAAAGAATATAGAGAGATGTTAGTTGGCAATAGAGAGGAACTTGAAAAGTATCTTTAATGTAAAATTTAATAAATTATATTAAAAAACCCTACTCAAGTAGGGTATTTTATTTTGTAATTATGCTTTTAATTTTGGTTATAATTTTATCTAAAATGGGTGGTTTTTTTATTAGTAAAATATTGCAAAAAATCCTATGTATGTACTTATAATACACAGCAAACCCAAGTATAAAAAATATCAGTTCGTATAGCTTTAATATTCCATCTAACACATTTACATAAAAATAGAAAAAGGGTATAAAGCAGATTGTTACATATATTGCATCTAGTATATATCGTAGTAATTTTGGATTAAGTCGCTTTTCAATACGGGTACAAATATTGTATAGCAAGCTACAAATTATCCCGTAACTAAAAAAAATTATTGCGTATGTAAGCTCGGTAATTACATTCATTATTTTAATAGCTTTTTAACAAAACCCTTATTTAATGTTGATGTTTGGTATCGTAAACCACTGATTGTGCCACTTGCCTCTATTATTCCACCTGTAATATCTATTCTAAATAAGTCAAGGTTTTCCCCTTCAATTACTAAATATTGTTTTTCAAGTTTTAGTATAATTTTGCTTTTTGTGTAGCTATCTACTTTTTTAATACCTGTTACTTTTAGTGTTGAGTTTAATGTTAATGTATGTTCTTGCATAGTCACCTCTACTTTAATATATTGCGAATTTTGTAAAATATGACTAAATGCTACCTGCTTACTTGACTATAAGTTATAATTATTATAAAATATTTCTATGAATAATTATGGCGTAATTGATATCGGTAGTAATTCCGTTAGGCTTATGCTTGTTAAGGGTGAGGACAAACAAAAATTTGTACTTACTACTGGGCTTGCAAAGGGTAGTTTGAATGGGTACTTGCAACCCGACTCAATGAATAGGACAATTGATGCTATTGTAAACCACTGCAACCATGCAAAAAACGAGGGAGTGAACGATATTTTTATTTTCGCAACCGAGGCAGTTCGCAGTAGCAAAAATAACAATGAGTTTATCCAAATGGTTAAAGATGCCACAAATATCGACCTTACACTTATCCCTGCCGAAAAAGAGGCAGAAATGGGATTTTATGGTGCATACACCAGTGGCGAGTGTTTGGTGCTAGATATAGGTGGTGCTAGTACCGAAATCGTGGTTGGCAACAAGGATAGTATTCGCTACAAAAAG
Source organism: Christensenellaceae bacterium (assembly GCA_020024085.1). Taxonomy (GTDB): domain Bacteria; phylum Bacillota; class Clostridia; order Christensenellales; family CAAEEZ01; genus HGM11377. Next base: position 15,125 of record JAHHUG010000021.1, read on the forward strand.
AGTGTACCTATTGGCATTATCAGGATTATGGATAATGTAAAAAATGGTAGGGACAAGCTAGAGTATATTCGCAATATGATATCAGCCTACGGCGATATCCCAAAGGCTGACAACTATTATGCAATCGGTGGTACAGCAGGTTCGCTTGTTGCTATTAATGAGGAGCTTGAGCCATACGATATGAATGTTACACATAATTACGAATTAACTTTGGATATTGTTAATAGATGGCAAAATAGGTTTAGCAAAATGACCGTAGAGGAGATTAAAAACCTTAAAGGCATCGACAAAAAACGAGCAGAAGTAATCGAGGGTGGTACAAATTTACTATACGAGATTATGAAAATGCTTGATATTACAAGTATCAGAGTTAGCGAAAATGATAATTTAGAGGGATTTGTAAAGGTTTACAACCCGTTAAGGAGATAAAATGAAAATAACATCACAAGAATTTAGAAAAGCATTTATTGACTTTTATGTTAGCAAGGGACACGCTCTTATCCCTTCTGCATCACTAATACCAGAAAACGACCCAACTGTTTTGTTTACAACAGCAGGTATGCACCCACTTGTACCATATCTTCAAGGCGAGCCACACCCACTAGGCAAAAGACTTTGCTCTGTTCAAAAGTGCGTTCGTACTGGCGATATCGACGAGGTTGGCGACAAGAGCCATTGCACATTTTTTGAAATGCTAGGCAACTGGTCTCTAGGCGATTATGGTAAAAAGGAGGCTATTGCATTTAGTTACGAGTTTTTGACAAAGGTATTAAAACTTGACCAAAATAAACTTGCTTTTACTGTTTTTGAGGGCGATGAGAATGCTCCTCGTGATGATGAGGCTATTGCTTATTGGCAATCACACGGAATTAGAAGAGACCAAATTTTCACCCTTCCAAGAAAAAATAATTGGTGGGGACCTGCTGGTTTAACTGGTCCTTGTGGCACCGATACCGAAATGTTTATCGTTGGCGACCAAGATAAATGTTGTGAGGAGTGCGACCCAAGTTGTGATTGTGGAAAATACCTTGAAATTTGGAACGAGGTATTTATGCAATACGACAAGCAAACTGATGGCACATTTATTCCATTAAAGCAAAAAAATGTTGATGGTGGTATGGGCTTTGAAAGAACTCTTGCTATCCTTAATGGTTATGATTCTGTTTACGATACCGATTTGTTTAGACCAGCTATTGAGCTAATTGAAAGTCTTGCAAATGTAAAATATGGCGACAATGAGGAAACCGATAAGGCAATTAGAATTGTCGCTGACCATATTCGTACTGCTACCTTTATTATGGGCGACCAAAAGGGCGTACTTCCAAGCAATGTTGACCAAGGTTATGTTGTAAGAAGGCTTATTAGAAGGGCTACAAGATACGCAAGAACCCTTGGTTTTGAGGGAGAAAAACTTGTTGAGCTTGCTACATTATATATCGAGGAGTACAAGGAGATTTATCCAGAGCTACTAGAAAACAAGGAAAAGGTAGAAACAGAGCTTCTTAAGGAAATTGAAAAGTTCCAAAAAACCCTTGTTCAAGGCTTAAATGAGCTTGAAAAAGTATTAAAGTTTGTAAAAGATGGTGTACTTAATGGCAAAACTGCTTTTAGATTGTACGATACTTTCGGTTTCCCTATCGAAATGACTATCGAACTTGCAAAGGAAAAGGGCTTTAGCGTAGATATGGAAGGCTACAAAGCTGCTGAAGAAAAACACAAGGCTCAATCAAAAGCTGGTGCAGAGCAAAAGTTCGCAGGTGGACTTGCTGACCATCAAGTAGAAACAACAAACCTTCATACTGCTGCACACTTGATGCTTGCTGCACTTAGAAAGTTGTTCGGCGATGACACCAACCAAAGAGGTAGTAATATCACTGCTGAAAGACTTAGATTCGACTTCAACTGCGACCACAAAATGACCGATGAAGAACTAAAGTTTGTAGAAGATTATGTCAACGAGGCTATTGATAGCAAGGTAGATGTTGTTATGGAAGAAATGCCTATCGAAAAGGCAAGAGAAATCGGTGCAACTGGTATCTTCAATAACAAATACGGTGATGTAGTTAAGGTTTATACCATCGGCGATTATAGTAAGGAAATTTGTGGTGGTCCTCATGCTAAAAACACTGGCGATTTAGGTCACTTTGAGATTATAAAGGAGCAATCTTCAGCTTCTGGTGTTAGAAGAATTAAGGCAGTCCTAAAAGGGTAGCACCCT
>JAHHUG010000022.1 GCA_020024085.1 Christensenellaceae bacterium
ATATACAATTAAATCAAATAAAGGGTAATGTTGTAAAATAATGGATTAAGTAGTATGGAAAAATGTAATAATATGTAAAGTTAGTAACTTAATGCAAACGAACTAAATAGCTTCTTTAAGCTATATTTTATTAATTAAAAAGAAGATAGGTTATTCTATCTCTTAAATTATATATTTTCAGCAAGTTTTTGTAACAAAAGTACTATAAAGTGGTAGGCAATTATTTTAATTGCATTAATTCAACAGAAAATTCTTAAATATTTTTGTTAAATTTTAATTTTTTTATGTCAAATGCGCTTAATTCTCTTTTAAAAAATGATTACTATTGACATTTTGGTTAAGATAGGTCAAAATTAAAATATTATTTATTTTTTGGGGGAAAATATGTTTACTTTACTTGCAGGTCCTTTGGTTGACGATGGCTCAATCATTGCAAAAAGAGTATTCGATGCATCATTTGCGTATTTCGATATAGCTTTTCTTGTGATATTTGTAGGACTATTGATTTGGCAAAAAAAGTATATGACTTTGCTGGTAGGTTTTCTTGCCGGCATCTTATATACAATAGTTGATTATGGCATTTTTTACTGGGCTTTCCAAGAAAGAGTGGTACTACTTAATGGAGAAGTTGCAAGCCCTGGAATGTTCTTTTTGATATTATTCTGGATGAGTATGAGCTACGGCTTTACTAATTTTACATGGATTTGGCTTTGGATTTCAAAGGACAAAAGGCTGTTCGAGTGGACATTATTAATACTATGTTGGTGGCTATGTGGACCAATGCTAATGTCAAAGTTCAATACGGGAAATATTATCACAACATACCGAAGTACAAACACAACTCACGGTGGAATGGCTATAATGTTTTTTATAGGTTATTTGTTCATAATTGTGTGGAACTTAAAGGAGAAAAATCCTAGTCACAAAATAAATATTCCGTGGTTACTTGCTATGGGTATACTTGTTCAATTTGGTTGGGAGTGTGGTTTGCTTCTTGGTGGTATTAGAAGTGATGGTAGAGAACCTGGTCAAAAAATAATGACTATGATTGTAAATTCGCTAATAGAAACAAACCTTGGTATGCCATATATTTATATGATATTCATTGCATATTCGGCTAAGTTTACTGAAAAGATGAAGAAGAGGAAAAATCAACTTACATTCCTAGATAGGCTTAGCGAAAACAATCTTGAAAAGGTTCGTGGCGAAGAAATTAGCGAATACTTTAGTTAAAATGTAATTCGTAGGTTAAACCTATATATTACAAACTTAATAATTAAAAAAAGGGTAGCATTTGCTATCCTTTTATTATTATTTTTTTTTGTTAAAATGATTGTTCCAAAGAAGTTCGTACTTTAAGTAGCAAAAATACGTTATAAAATGCGAGTTATGTTGCTAACAGTGTTTTATTAGTTATAAATTAGGTTAAAATATCGGTATTTTCACTATAATCGGTTACAGCAAGAAAGCTAGAAAGCAGTATATATATTAATTCTTTGAACTTATCTTGCGATACATATATGTCGGTAAAAATCCACCATTTAGCAAGTGAAATTATACCTCCAGAATAGAACTCTGCTATTAAACTTGTTGGCAAATCAACACCCTTGCCTGATTTCTTTATATGTTTGATATGCCTATTTATGTTGAAACTTAAATACGATTGTGCTGGTTCGAAAATTAGATTTATTTCGTTGTTGTCGAATAGCCTTTTGAAATCTTGTTTATGTTCGGTGAGGATTGTGAATACCACATCACTAATAACTTTGTAGTATTCGCCGATGTCGTTTGTTTTGCACCTTTCTACTGCCATTTCATTCATTCTAAACATTACATCATAAATACTTTGCATAAGTAGTTGCTGTTTATCCTCAAAATGTAAATAAAAGGTTGACCTATTTACATTTGCTTTATCGCATATTTCTTTAATTGTAATATCCTTAAAACATTTAGAAAAAATTAGAGTTCCAAATGTTTCAATTATGGCGTATTTTGTCTTTAAAATTCGTAAATCTTGGTGTTTGTCAAAACTTGTTTTCATAAAAATCCTATAAAAAATGTTGTACGTGTGTTTATTATACAACATTTGATGCCTTGATGTCTATTATTATGTACCAAATGTATTGTAAATATTAATGTTAATATAATATAATTTAATTGATAATATTTTAACTATGTAAAGGAGAATGTAATGGGTGTAATTTTAGCATTGACAGGTAAAGGTGGCGTTGGTAAAACAAGCCTATCTGCAATAATTGTTAAAATCCTTAGTGAAAATTTCAAGGATAAAAAGATACTTGCAATAGATGCAGACCCAGCAATTGGGCTTGCTACTGCACTTGGTGTAGATGTAAAACTAACACTTGACGATATCCGTACTGAAATTATTGATACCGTTGAAAGTGGCGATAACAAATCAGCACTTGAGTTAGTTAGCGAATCAAGATACAAGATTGCAGATGCTATTGTTGAAAAGGATAATTTTGCATTCCTTGCAATAGGCAGACCAGAGTCAAAGGGTTGTTATTGTAGGATTAATTCGTATCTAAAGAATGTAATTGAAATGGTAAGTAGTCAATTTGATTATATCGTTATTGACTGTGAAGCAGGTATTGAACAAATTAATCGTAGAGTTATCGAAAAGGTAACACATCTTCTACTTGTTTCTGATGCAAGCAGAAAGGGTATTGAGGTTATTAAGTCAATCTCAAAGGTTGCAAGTGAGGCAGTTCAATACGATAAGATTGCTTGTATATTTAATAGAATTGAGGATACAAGCCTTGTAGAAAATGTGGATATGAATGGCATTGAGTGTATTGGTGTAATCAAAGCCGATAAGAAGATTGCAGAGTTTGATGCTATTGCAAAAGACTTTATGCTAATGGATAGCGATACCCCTTGTGTAGTGGACACATATAAAGCAATAAAAAAATTTAATATTATATAAAAATTAAGAAAGGATAAGAGCATGAAAGATTTAAAACACATGATTTATTTTGAGCAACTTTTAGAAGATGCTAATAATGAACTTGTTCGTAAGGCTAAAGGTGATGGCAGATTAGCACTTGGCTATACCTGTTTCCATGTGCCAGAGGTTTTATTGAATTTGGGTAACTGTTTCTCTGTTCGTTTGAGAGCACCTAATATGGGCAGTTTTGATATTGCTACATATTATATGGCAAATAGTGCTTGTGAGTATTCAAGAGCATTGCTTGAAAGAGCAATCGAGGGTAACTACAACTTCTTAGATGCACTATGTGGTGTCGATGTATGCGAACCTATGAATCGTTCTATGGAAAATATGGAACTACTAAAACTTCACGAGAACCACGATAAGTTCTTTAGATGCTATTTGGATATTCCATATTCTGATGATGAGGATTGTGTACAACACCTTAAAGAGCAAGTATCAAGAAAGATTCTTAAACCACTAAATGAGGTTTATGGTGTAGATGTTTCTGATGGTGCTATTCGCGAGGCAGTAAAGGTATTCAATAAGGTTTGCGAAACAGTTAGGGCAATAGGCGACTTTAGAAAACTTGATAACCCACCAATTACTGGCAGTGAGTTTCATAAAATTTGTTTAGTTTCATTTGTTTGCCCTAAAGATATGATTTTGCCATATCTTGAGGAGACACTAGAGGAAATTAAAACAAGAGAGCCAGATGCTGACAAAAAATACAAGGCAAGAGTTGGTATTGTTGGTTCTGAAATCGACGACCCAAGCTTTATTGAGCTTGTTGAGGAAAGTGGAGCACTTGTTGTATTTGATAGATTCTGTTATGGTTCAATTCCAGGAAGAAATCAAATCATTCTAACTGATGACGAAGATGCTCTTACTCAAATTTGTAGACAAAACTTAAAGGAGACAGAGTGCCCTAGAAGTTGTGCATACCATAAACTTGATTATCGTAGAGAGCATATTAATGAGCTTTACCACGATTACAAGGCAGATGGTGTAATTTACGAGCAAATGAAGTTCTGTACCTACTGGTCATTCGAGAGAACTCTTGCAAGCCATATTATGCAAGAGGAGTATGATATGAATGTATTATCAATTGATAGACCATATATTGCCCGTTCTAGTGGACAATTAAGGACAAGAGTTCAAGCGTTTGTTGAAAGTATTGAGTTTAAGAAAATTAAAGCTAAAAATATGGCGAAGGAGAAATAGTTATGTATAATCCTAAAACAGGAAAAGGTATGGGACAGTACTATGACAAAAACCATAGAGCCTTTAAAAAGAGAGAATGGAAAGGGTTTAAGGATACATTCTACGAGTTTGGCCGTTGGTTAAAGCTTTATGGATATATGGCATACAAGCTAGGTAGACACCCAATTTTAATGGTAAAAGCAATGTTAAGATATCGTTGGATGATATCTTACTTAACAGCTGGAAATACAATAGATAAGCATACAATCGGTTTGTACGGAAAGGAGCTTAGATATACTCACGAGTACTTCTTTACCGTTGTTAAAAATTCTATTGATAATGTGCTTATGTTCCTTGAAAGAGATAAGAACTTAAGACCAAAATCTAAAAAGGCTGCAAAATTAAGAGAAACAACAGTAATGTTCGATGAAATGATACCAAAGTTTATTATGGCAGGTTTCCCTACTTTACAATGGATGGATATTGCTATGATGACAGTTGGTATGCCATCAGAAATTGACCAATTCAGTAACCCAACTTACATTGATACTATTGAAAAGTTTGGACTTGCTGCTGATATTTGTCCATTCCCAGCAACAGAGGTTGGTGTAGCAGTTGCAAATGATTATCCAATAGTTGGTAAAACATTTATCACATCAACAATGCCTTGCGATGGTTCTATTGGCGAAATTAGTTTTATGGCAAGACTATTAAAGGATATTCCAAAGTTCCAAATTTCACCTCCACAAAGATTTTTGGAAGATGAAGTTCAAGAGTATGCTGTCAAAAACTTGAAGAACGCTATCAAGTTTATCGAAGATAATTACAATGTTAAGTGGGATTGGGACGCATTCTGGGAGAAGAGTGAAATGTTCAACCAAATGTCTCAATGTATGCTTAATAAGTGGGACGTAAACTGTACCGATTATCCTCAAGTATGTAATGGTGCAATGGCACTTTATCGTGAATACGAGTTTATGGGAGCAGGTTGCTTGGACCCTAACTTCTTAAAGACCGACTTAAAGGTTGATGCAATGATGAAAAAGGGTTACGAGGAAGACAAAAAGAACGATGCAAACAAACCAAAATATCGTGCTATCGTTTGGGCTTGTCCTGCTCACTACTACACACAATTCTCATACTGGACAACTCATTGTTGGGGTGTAAAGGCAATGGTTGATATGGAGTGTATGCTAGCTCACCACTTTATACATATTGGCGATAAGGAAAAGGCAATGGTTGACCTTGCAATCCTATACGAAAAAATGATGATGAGGTCTCACACTAACGGTGGTTATGTAAACTCACTAGACGAGTGTTGGAGAATGTGTGAAAAGTTTAATGCAAATATTGTAATTATGTACGACCATGTATCTTGTAAGAATGTAGGTGGATTACACGGAATGTTTGAGGACCAAGCAAGAGAAAGAGGTATCCATTTGATTTGGGTTCCACACGACTTGATGGACGCAAGAACAGTTTCAAAGAGAGAAATGAGAGAGGCATTTAATAAATATATGATAAATGTATTTAGAGAGGAGCCACTTGACCCAACATTAGTTGATTATGAAGATGATTTAGCATGGTAAAGGAGATAAAAATGAAATATTATGGTGGATGCGATGTAGGTTCTACCTACACAAAATGTGTAATACTTGATGAAAACGGAAAAATGGTTGCAAATAGCACCATTAGGTCAAAAATTATTGCTAACGAAAGTGCAAAGGAAGCTTTAGAGACAGCAGTTAGCCAAGTTCCAGAACTAAATAAGGTTGAGGATTTGGATTACTTAATCGGTACTGGTTATGGTAGAAACAAAGTTCCTCAAGCAGCAGAGAATATGTCAGAGATATCTTGTCACGCTATGGGTGTTCATGTAACAAACCCTAATGTAAAGGCAATTATTGATATCGGAGGACAAGATGTTAAGGGTATTGCAGTAGATACTGATGGTACCGTTAAAACTTTTGCTATGAATGATAAATGTGCAGCTGGTACTGGTAGATTCTTTGAGTCAATGGCAAGAGCTTTTGAAATCAGCCTTGATGAGTTCTCAAATCTATCACTTACTGCAAAAAATGTTATTCCTATCACTGCTCAATGTACAGTATTTGCAGAGAGTGAGGTTATCACACTTGTTGGTGAGGGCAAGCCAAGAGATGAGATTGCAGCAGGTATTCAACAAGCCGTTGCAAAAAGATGTTTCGTTATGGCAAAGAAGGCTGGAGCAACCGATTCAATCACATTAACTGGTGGTTGTGCAAAAAATGAAGGTCTAAAGAAGGCTATTGAAAAGGTTCTACATATCAAGGTTCTTGACCTTGACATCGACCCACAACTTATGGGTGCACTTGGTGCAGCAGAATACGCTCGTAATAAGGGACTTAGCAGGGAGGGCTAATTATGGCTTGGTACTTTATATTATTAATAGTATTAGGTTGCTTGCTTGGTTTGTTTGGTTTACTATTTGCAGCATTTATTACTAATGCCGATGGCAAAATGATTGAAAAAATCTACAATGCCTTATCAAAATATCACGATAACAAGGATAAAACCGAAAAAATTTAATTATGAATGTATATGATAAACTTATAAAAGATACTCTTAATATCCTTAATACTCAAAATTTAACCGAACTAAAGGTTAAAGATGCAAAGTGGAATATGCTTAAGTCAAATGAGTTTTTAATGGGTAAAGAGGTAGCTTTTGAGCTTGGCGACCGATTCAAAGATAGTGTCGTGTACAATGTACAAACGAGTGACAAATCTTTAGTAGGCGAAGATAAAATATTTTTAATAGGCAAGGATTTGCAAGATATCAAGGAAAATACAAATTTTTCGCGAGTTGCACTTTTCAACATTGATGATATCAGCGACCCTAACAAAGCTTATATCGGAGTTAGAAAGCTTAATTATGAAAGATACAAGATTATCCCAGAGGGATATATGGTACTATCTTCTAGCTTCGAAAATAAGGAAAATGTAAGGGTAAGCAAAAAGGCTATTAAAAATGGACTTACTTTTGAAACACTTGGCAACTTATATATCAACCAATACAAACAACTTAAAGGTGTAAATGCTGTCCAAATTTACTTTATTGTTGGCGACTACGACTTTGTAAAAGATTTAGTTAATGTGTCAAAAAAGGTAAATGAGGTAACAGAGGCATTTGACCATATATTGAAAAATGTTATACTTGATTGCGATGTTTGTCCACTAAAAACTATTTGCGACGACATTGAACAATTAAGAGTATTGCATTTTGAAGCAAATAAAAAAAATAATCATTAATAAAGGAGATAAAAATGAACAAAGAATTAGAAAGTTTGTTTACCCCTTGGAAAATTGGTAATTGCGAAATCAAAAACAGAATCGTTATTACTTCAATGGGTGGAACATCAATTTTCGGTTGGATGGAACCACATCATCTTGATAAAGAAGCTGCTAATTTCTTAATGGAAAAGGCAAAAAATAATGTTGGTTTAGTTCTACCAGGTATTGCACCTATTTATAATCTTATGGGTGGTGGTTGGCTTTATAATGCAAAGCACACATTTAAAGAACTTAAAAAATTTATGGAGGAGTTCCATAAAACTGGTGCAAAATTGTTTATTCAATTAACAGCAGGTATGGGTAGAGCTTTCTCTGTAAGTGAGCCTATGGAAAAAATTATGAACAACAAGGTTCTTAATGTTCTTGCAAAGCCAATATTCAACCTTGATAGAATTTGTGCTAGTGCTTCACCTAACCCAAATCGTTGGAGCGATAATGCACCTTCTCGTGAGCTTACCATTAAAGAAATTAACGAAATGGTAGAGGCTTTTGCAAAGACTGCTAAAATGTGTAAAGAGGCAGGCGTTGATGGTGTAGAAATCCACGCTGTTCACGAGGGATACCTTCTTGACCAATTTACAATGAAATACACTAACCAAAGAACTGATGAATATGGTGGAAGTTTTGAAAATAGATACCGTTTCCCAGTAGAAATTGTACGAGCTATCAAGGAAGCTTGTGGCGAAGATTATCCAGTTTCTTTAAGATACTCTGTTGTATCATACACAAAGGGCTTTAGAGAGGGAGCACTTCCAGGAGAGGAGTACACCGAAGTTGGTCGTGATATGGAGGAGAGCGAAAAGGCTGCTAAGTACCTACAAGATGCAGGATATGATATGCTTAACTGCGATAATGGTACATACGACTCTTGGTATTGGTCTCACCCACCTATGTATATGCCTCAAAACTGTAACCTTGAAGATGTAGAACATATCAAAAAGTTCGTTGATATCCCAGTAGTTGTTGCTGGTAGAATGGACCCATATGTTGGTGCAAAGGCTATAGCTGAGGGTAAAATTGATGGTCTTGGTGTTGCTAGACAATTCCTAGCTGATACCGAGTGGGTAACAAAGGTTTTGGAAGACAAAGAAGAGGATATTCGTCCTTGTATTTGTTGCCATAATGGTTGCTTTACAATGTCAAGATACGAGGGTACTGCAAATTTACAAGACCCTATGGACGCAATTCATATGGCAAGATGTGCTATCAACCCAGAAACAATGCAATCAAAGAAATACAAGATTGTTCCTACAAAGAATCCAAAGCATATCGCTATTATCGGTGGTGGTATCGGTGGTATGGAGGTTGCAAGAGTTTGTGCCCTAAGAGGTCATAAGGCTACAATCTACGAAAAGAGTGATAGACTAGGTGGTATCTTTATTGCTGCTGCATCTCCAAGCTTTAAGGAGAAGGATAGAGACCTTATTGAGTGGTACCGTAGAGAAATGGTTAAGCTTGGTATTGAGGTTAAACTTAACACAGAGGTTAAGAGCCTTGCTGATGTTGAGGGCGATAAGGTAGTAGTTGCTATCGGTGCTGTTCCTAATAGATTTAAGATTAAGGGTATCGAAAATACTATTGAGGCTTGCGAATACTTGCTAGGCGAAAAAGAGGTTAAGGAAAATGTTATCATTGTTGGTGGTGGATTAACAGGTTGCGAAATCGCATACGATTTGTTCCTACAAGGCAAAAATCCTACAATTATCGAAATGAAAAACGATTTAATCGCAATCCCAGGTGTTTGTCTTGCTAATACATCTTACCTAAGAGACTTCTTCAAACTTCATAAAGTTCCAGTTTATCTTGAGACAAAGGTTGACGAAATTACCGAAGATGGCGTTGTAGTTGTTGGTAAAGATGGCACAAAACAAGCTATCAAAGGCGACAATGTAATTATGTCAGTTGGATATCACCCACAAAACAATATTGAGGGTATGGATAACAAGACATTACTTGTTGGTGACTGCAACAAGGTTGGTAACCTTCGTACAGTTATTTGGAGAGCTTGGGATATAGCTATGAAGTTATAATCTAAATTTTAATATATAAAAAATAGCCGAGGTAATCTTGGCTATTTTTATTTTAAAATGCATTCCATGGTCAAACAAAGGTTATACGAAAAGTTTTTTTCAAGCTTATTTGCTTTAATGTATCAGCATATACATTTGGTAGATTATTGTTAATTAAAAAGGACAACAAACGAATAAATTTGTACTATGTAAAAAATATTGTATGGGTAGGCGAGGGGCTAAACAAATTGAATGTAAACAAATAATAAAATACACAACAAAAAAACATATAGATAGGTTAAGGTTTTTTGCTTGTAATAGGCTAGTTAAAAAGATGAAATAAATTAGATTGATACGATTAATTTAAAATAAAATATGCCTTAACTATACTAAATAGTATATGTACAGATTTTTACGGTTGTAAATGCATTTTTGAAATAAGACAAAATATAAAAGTAATTAAACACATTTTGTATGTAAAAGTTAGCTAATTAAAGAATAAAAAATAGGTTAAAAAGCGGTGTTTAATTTGTAATAAATTAGTCATAATTTTTGATAAAGCACCTAGCAAAAAATGGCTGATTAAAAATAAAGTAGGGGTAGCAAAAAAAGTCGATATTTGTCACATCAAAACGGTATAACCATTGACTTTTAGTAATATAGATTATATAATTAAGTTAGAATTTAGTGTTCTGAGATTTATATTTTTGTGAAATTTATTGAAAGGTGGTCATATATTAGTATGTGGCTAAAAAAGGAGTGAAGTTATGGCAGAATTAAAGGGAAAGTTTGTTTATTACAAAACAGCTAAAGGTAATTTCAACTTTAGATTAAAGGCTAGTAATAACGAAACTATTGCAGTATGTGACAATGTTTACGAAGATTTAACAAGATGTAAACAAGGTATCGAGTCAGTTAGAAGATTTTCAACAATTGATAAGGTTGAAGACCAAACAGTTGCAGATTTTGAGGTGCTTAAAAACCCTAAATTTGAGCTTTACAAGGATAAGCAAGGTAAGTTCCGTTATAGATTAAGAGCAAATAATGGTCAACTTATATGTATTGCAGAGGGTGGATATTCTAGTAAAGCATCTTGCAAAAATGGTATCAAAAGTGTAGGTAAATGGGCAACTGATGCAGAAGTTATGTCAGATGAAGAGTTTGAAGCAACACTTAAAAAGTAAATTTAAGGCGATATAAAACAATATAACTAAATAAATTAATAAATATAGTGACTAATTGTTTGGTCACTATTTTTATATTATTTTAAATTATATTAGGAGTTTTTTTGAAATTATTGATATATTTGCAATAAAGTATATCAAATTATGTATTTTGTTTGTTTAACATATAGTATAATATTTTTTTCTTTAATAATATATTTATCTTAATATTGCTTAATATTGCATTTAATGGTAAACTATAATTTAGAACAATATGGAGATTTTTATGACAAAATTAGACAAATGGGAAGACAAATTGTTGGACCTAGGAAAACGAAATAGATTACTTAACTACAAGGATTCCAGAACTAATACCTTGGATATCATTTTGCCGGATATCAAGTCGATTTACGAAAGATTAACGGGCGAACTAACTTCACTTGAAGTATTTGATATTGATGGATATATCAAGAAAAACAAGTTTGGTAGGATATCCCTAACAACTCTTACCGACAATGTGCAAGCATTGTTAAAACCTAACCAAATTTTTGTTTTTAACAAGGAATCTGCTACAAATAAGGTTATTAAGGAGATTGACAAAAAGTCCAAGGAAACCATTTTGGAAAGGGGTATTAATGTACTTTATGTTGCAGTTGGATTTGTTTGGTGGAAGGAAAATTCTAAATCTTCTATTTACTACAAAGCCCCACTAATTTTGATACCGATTACCATTAAAAATGAATCGGGGCTTTCTCCTTTTATTATAGAACAAACAGAAGATGAGGTTGTTGTTAATCCAACACTTGTATATAAACTTCAAAGTGAGTATAACATAAAGTTACCACTACTTGAGGATAATACTAATCTTAATGAGTATTTGTTGTCTGTTGCAAAAATTGTTAGTACTTTAGGCTGGAAAACCACTAAAGAAACAAAGATAGGTATGTTTTCATTCTTGAAAATGAATATGTATCTAGATTTGAAAACAAATAGTGAAACAATACTTAAAAATGATAATGTGCTTACATTACTAGGCGAAAAAAAGGCTACCGAGACACCTATAATCGAGGATAAGGAAATGGTTCTGCATAATGTTGTAGATGCTGATTCCAGTCAATTAGAGGCAATAAAATTTGCAAAGCAAGGTGTAAGTTTTGTATTACAAGGTCCACCAGGAACAGGCAAAAGTCAAACGATAACTAATATTATCGCAGAGTGTTTAGCCGATGGCAAAAAGGTGTTGTTTGTTTCGGAAAAGCTAGCAGCATTGCAAGTAGTTTACAACAATCTTAGAAAGGCAGAACTTGATGATTTTTGTTTGGAACTTCATAGTTACAAAACAAACAAAAAAGAGATTATTGCAGAATTAAACCGTGTACTTTTCAAGCCTAAAAGCACAATTTCTAACAAGGCAACCGAGGAATTAGAAATACTTAAAGGTGCAAAACAAAAACTTGACGAATATACAAAATTACTTCATAAGCCAGTACCTACTATCAACCTTTCTCCATACAAAGTATTTTGCGAAGTAAGCAACCTTGACGATGTTAAGGAAATGGAGTTTATCGTAAAGGATATCGAAAACAAAGGTTTAGACCACTTGAACGAGGCAGTAGAGCTACTAGAAAAGTATGTGGAGTACACCAAGTCGGTAGGCAATTACAAGAAAAACGAATGGTATGGTTATAATTATTTTGATACAAGTTATAGCTACCAAATCGCATTAAAAAAGCACTTAATATCGGTATATAATGCCCTTATAGAATTAAAAAAACTTCGTAAGGAAATACAAGGTATAATACCTGTTCCACTAATCAATGTTTCAGAAATGGAAATCATAAAAGATGTGTTTAGCAAGGTTAGTGAAATGAAGTTTATTCACCCAAGTTTGTTTGGCAAAAAGTCACTTGAAAAATTGATTGATGTATCAACAAATATGAGGGATTTATCTAGTAAAATTGTCAATTTACGGGCAGAAATAGATGGATTATGCGATGAAAATATCTATAATCTTGATGGTAACGGCTTGAATGCAAGATACCAAAAACTTTATAATACTGCTTTAAGAGGTGCAAAAAAAGAGTATCGAGAGGATAATAAACAAATAACTTTATGCCTAAAAGAAGGTATAAAATTATCATATAAAAGAACGGTAGAGCTAACAAAATCACTTAAAGAATATCAAAAACTATTAAGTATTTATACGGAGAATGAGCAATATGTTAGTGAAGTATTAGGCGATTTTTACAAAGGCTATTCTACTGATTTTGATTATGTTATTGAAAATGCAAATGCAATATTAAATTATTTTGGACAAGGTGTTGACCTAACATCGTTATCAAATTTCTTTACTAAAGACCTTGATAAACTAAAGTATCAAATGGCAATATGGTCAAAAAAACTTGAAATGATATTAGAACTTAATGAAAAACATTTTAAGTTTATAGCAAAGTGCTTTGATAGTTCAATTTTCAATTTATATACTGAATATCTTGAAAAGGTAATTGATAAAATTGCTAAATGTAACAACAATATTGGTTTGCTTGAAAACTGGGTATTGTTCCATAAGGTACTAGAAAAGGCAAAAAGCATTGATTTGATTGATTTTATTGAGACAGCAGTAAGCAGAAATGTCAAAGTGGAAACCTTGCCTAAATTATATGCACTATTATTCTATAAACAATGGGCATATCAAATATTCTCTACTAATGAGCTACTTGCAGAAATGGATAGGGTATCACACGACAAATATGTTCAACTATTTGACGAGAAAGATAAGTTAATGTTCGAGATATCCAAGGCTCAAATTAATGCGAAACTTTCAGCCTTAAGACCAAATGTGGAGTCAACTATACTAGATGACCAAGTTGCTGTATTAGTAAGGGAACAGGAAAAGCAAAAACATCAAATGCCAGTTAGGGTACTACTTAATAAGATACCAGAAATTATCTTAAAGTTAAAGCCTTGTTTCTTGATGTCGCCACTAAGTGTAAGTACCTTATTAGATAGCAGTATTAAATTTGATGTTGTTATATTTGATGAGGCTTCACAAATTTTCCCAGAAGATGCAATCGGTGCAATATATCGTGCAAAACAAGTGATTGTTGTAGGCGACCAAAAACAAATGCCACCATCAAATTTCTTTACGGCAACTATTGGCGAAGATGAATTTGCCGAGGATTACGATGAAGATGTCGAGGACTACGAGTCTATTTTGGATATTTGTGGTACATCATTTACTCAAAATAGGTTAAAGTGGCATTATCGTAGTAGAACAGAGGATTTAATTGCTTTCTCTAACAAAAACTACTATAATAACGAGCTTGTAACCTTCCCTTCTGCTATAAAAAAGGATAAGCACTTTGGTGTAGATTTTTATTACACTGCAAAAGGTGTATTTGATAGAAAAACCAAAACAAATATCGTCGAGGCAGAGTATGTAGCAGATTTGGTTGTGGAAAACTTGAAAAAATATCCTGAAAGAAGTTTGGGTGTAGTAGCGTTTTCTCAATCACAACAAGAGGCAATTGAAAAAATTATTGCAAGAAAGAGGGATAATAGTAAGCAGATAGATAAACTATTTAATGAGGACTCACGAGAACCATTCTTCGTAAAGAACCTTGAAACTGTTCAGGGTGATGAAAGAGATACTATTATTTTTAGTATTGGTTATGCAAAAGATGCAACTGGCAAATTCTATCACAACTTTGGACCACTTAATCGACAAGGTGGCGAAAGAAGGCTTAATGTTGCAGTAACTCGTGCAAAATATAATGTTCAAATTGTTTCTTCAATCAAATATTATGACATAGACCTTAATAAAACATCTTCAGAGGGTGCAAGATTACTTAGAGAATATCTTGATTTTGCAGAGAATTCTACATCAAAAAGCCCATCACATACTAAGCAAAAGGATAATGATTTTATCAATGATATTTACAATTATTTGGTTGATGCAGGATATGATGTGGATAAAAATGTAGGTAGTTCTAATTACACAATCGACCTTGCAGTAAAACACCCAAGCGAGAATAAATATGTGCTTGCAATAGAGTGTGATGGTGAAAAATATCTAAATAGTAAGTCGACTAGAGATAGGGATAGGCTTAGAGAAGAAGTTCTTGCAAAACTTGGTTGGAAATATTATAGGGTATGGTCAACCGATTGGTTTAGAAATAATAGGGTGGAGAAAAAACGACTTGTCAATGCTATTAAAGATGCAATAAAGTGTCCGTTAGATAGCGAAAAGCAAGAAGATGTAAATATTATTCCACATTTTAGAGAGTACGATAAATATGATATCCCAAAAGATTATATGGGAGATTATTCTGAACTAATTGAGTTGGTTGTAGACAAAGAGTCGCCTATTGCAGAAGAATGGCTATTAAAACGAATGTTGCATTTGTTTAATAAAACAAGTATCACAAAAGCTGTTCGCGATGAGTTTAAGCAGTATAGACAAAAGGCACGAAATGTAGAATGTCGAAATGGTTTCCTATACAAAAAGAACCAAACATATTTTGAGTTTAGAATGATTGATAAATCGGATAGAGAACCTAAATATATTGCAGTTGAGGAGCTTGCTAGTGGTATGGATATTATCATTAGACAAAATATGGAGCTTTCAAAAGATAGCTTGTATAAGATAATGTCTAATAGAATAGGCTATACAAGAACTGCTGAAAGTATTGTTGGGGAGCTTGATAAAGCACTTCAACTTCTTAAAAAATCTGGTAAAATTACTATTAATAATGATAGGATTATACTAAAATAGTATTTTATCGTATTGCATAAATACTAAAATAGAAGGCTACTATTAGTAGCATTTTATTAAATAATAAATTTGTTAATATAACAGAATAAGCGTTTTATATACACAAATATTAAATTAAAGTTCGTGTTTAGTCAAAATAGGTTTTTATTGATAAACAATAAAAAATATGTAGACTGCTAAAATAGATAACCTTAATTTTGATAGATGCCGTGCTTACTAGATTGTATAATGTAATCATTTGTAGGTGTAAATAAATTTTATTTTCTACTTTTTACAAAACATACCTAAATTTTGTAGCAAAAAACTTTAATATAGGGTATAATAAAAAGGTAATGTTCGTGTACCTCAGTAGGATAGAGGGTTCGCCTCCTAAGCGAAACGCCGTTGGTTCGATTCCAATCACGAACACCAAAAGGTTACTATTTGGTAGCCTTTTTTTTGTTTTAAAATAGTCTAAAATTTTTGTCTAGTAATTAGTTAAAATAAAAATAGTCACAAAAAGTGACTATTTTTTATAGATATTCTTTGTAAGTCTAATTTTGTTTATTTATGGTTGGAGTAGTTTGTAATTTGTAGCTAAATAAGTTGCATGTATCCAAGTCAACATTATGGATATTTATTGCATTTATTCCTGTATTGAAATAAGTAGTGTAGTAGTAGATGCCCTTACTTGTGTTGCAACAACTTATATATAAGGTTTGTTCATATCTTTGTCCTGCTTGGGCTAATCCATTAGTTTGAAAAACACTACCTAATATGTGGAAAAACTGACTTACATTTTGTTCTTCGCTGTCATATTTGATTGCATTAAGTTTTGTAAATACAGTTCTTACAAATCTACTTTGGCTTGATAAGTCTCCTGGAAGACCAAGTCCACCCATTCCTTTACAAAATGGTGCTAAATCAACTTTGTTTGAAAATCTATTTGTAGCTTCAAGGCTTGTCAAGTTGATATAATTATTTAGGTTTGTGATATGCCAATCAAAAGTAGGATTGTTTGTAAGCACACCAACGGGGTTATCAAAAATTTTAAGTCCATTTATTGTTTGTTCAACAGTAAAGCAGTAATTTTTGTCAGCTACAATCCAATGTAGTGGGTTATTTGGGATATTTTTCGAAAAATCTTCGTTTGTAATATTTATATTTTCCAACTTGTTTTTTGCTTCAATACTTGTTTTGCAAGTACCCAAAATATATGGAATTAAGTCGCATGGTCTAATGTTGAACTTATCCTCTTTTTTATCAAAATACATCGCATTTTGTGGGAAATTTAGCCCTGCCATACTTAATCCGTATTCGTTTGTTGCATCAAAATATAATGGATAATCAACGACAAGTGCCATACCGATTATAGCATAGTGGTTGCTTATATTTAGTGTTTTGAATGGGTAATTTCGTGGAGTAATGGTAACGGCTGGCGTTACATCAAAATCAACATCTAAAGTTCTTCCAAAATAAAAATCTTTGCTATCAAAAGTGACTGCTGTACACATATTTATCCTCCATTTCCTAAAATCTAGTTATATTTATTATTATCAAATATCCTATTATTTAGTATTTCTGCCCGTAAATTTTGTAAAATACAAGCAAAAAACAATTTTTAGGGTTAGATTTTAGTAAAAAATTAATATCTATTTTATTAACAAGTATTATAACACTTATAAATAAATATACAATACAAATTGAAATTA
>JAHHUG010000023.1 GCA_020024085.1 Christensenellaceae bacterium
ATACAATATAATAAGTAATAAAAATAACCGACCTTATTTTAGGTCGGTTATTAATTTGGAATAAAATTTATGTAAGTATTAAACTATCACAATTAATTCTAATCTTTTCTCAATGTTTAATTATAATTATTTAAGTCTTACCTAAATATTATTACTAATTAAATTAATTATTTATTCTAGTTTCCAAGCTCAGCCATAAATATTTCTTTTGTATTTACTTATCTTGAATAATGTAATTATGTTAAGAACTAATTTAAATACATTCTAGTTTCCAAGCTCAGCCCTAAACATTTCTTTTGTGTTTACTTATCTTGAATAATGTAACTATATTAAGGACTAATTTAATTATATTTTAGAATCCAAACTCAGTTTGGTCAATGTATCTACAAGCAGCAAGTCCACAAGTAGAGCCATCTGCAACAGCAGTAGTAAGTTGACGGGTTGATTTAGTTCTTGTATCACCTGCGACAAACAAACCATCTACCTTTGTTTTGCAAGTTTCATCAGCGATAATATAACCATTTTTATCAAGGTCTACCAAATCCTTAAAGATTTCGTTGTTAGGAGCTTGACCAACAGCAATAAACACGCCCTTTACATTTACATCAAAAATGCTACCATCTTGAGTATTTTTGAATATCAAACCTGTCAACTCCCCATCTTCTTGCTTAAAATGTTGTAATTGTAGGTTATGATGAACCTCTACATTATCTCTATTGCAAAGTGCCTTAACTAAACCAGGTTCGCCAAAAAACCTATCAAATAATGTAAGAACATAAACTTTTTTGCAAGAGTTTGAAAGTAACATTCCATATTGTAAAGCAGTATTAGCATCGCCAATCAAGGCAACCTCTTCACCCTCGTAGAAAGCACCATCGCAAACAGCACAATAGCTTACACCGTGACCAACAAGGTCTTCCTCGCCCTCTACACCGATTTTTCTTGCTTTCGCACCAGTAGCTATAATTACAGATTTACACTCCCTTGCTTCATAGTCGGTAGTAACGATAAACTTATTGCCAACCTTTTCCACCTTTTCAACTTTTTCTAGCTCGAAATCAACACCAAGGTCAGTGATTTGCTCAAACAAATTACTTGTTAGCTCCTCGCCACTGATTTGTTTGATACTAGGATAATTTTCCACTCTTGGAGAAAGTGCGATTTGTCCACCGATTGTATCGCTTTCCAAAATTAAAACTTTTTTGCCACTTCTTACAGAATATAAGGCAGAGGTCATACCACTGACCCCTGCACCTATTATAATTATATCGTACATAATTCCTCGTTATCTATTCTCGATATATCTCTTAATTTCGCTTGCATTCTCGTACTTAACAACGGTTTCGCCATCACTAACAAGTAGTGTAGGAGCTTTTTTAACACCATACTCGGTTGTTAAGTTTTTATTTTGGATTGCATCAATTTGAGAGTATTGAATACCAACTTTATCTAGCATAGCCTTTGCCATTTTGCAGTTTGGACAAGTTGGGCTTGTAAATAATAGTAAGCCTGCACTCATCTTTGAGCAACATTCTTCTTCCTCTTTAGCAAGGTTTCTATCCTTTAAGTGAGAATGCTCAATAACATACTCTTTTCTTGCCTTAAACTCTTCTGTTTTACCATCATTCCAGTTTTGAACTGGGCGATAATAACCAGTAATTCTACTATAAATCTCTGTCTTTCTGCCACAATCTGGACAAGTTGCAACCTCACCTGCAATGTAACCATGGTCAGCACAAATAGAATATGTTGGGCTTAAAGTAAAGTATGGTAAACGGTAATTTTCTGCAATCTTTCTTACAAGGTTAGCAGCAGCCTTCCAGTCAGAAAGTTTTTGACCTAGGAATGCGTGGAATACTGTACCTGATGTATATAATGTTTGTAACTCATCTTGAATATCTAATGCCTCGAAAATATCCTCTGTGTAACCTACTGGTAAGTGTGAGCTATTTGTATAGTAAGGAACATTGTCATTCTCTGAAGCAGTGATAATATCAGGGAAGTTAGCCTTGTCGTGCTTTGCAAGTCTATATGATGTAGACTCAGCAGGAGTAGCCTCTAGGTTGTACAAATCGCCGTACTCCTCTTGATAATCAGAAAGTTTATTTCTCATAAAGTTAAGTACATCTTTAGTGAACTTTTGAGCTTCCTTAGTTGTTAAGTCCTTTCTAATCCATTTAGCATTTAAGCAAGCCTCATTCATACCAACTAGACCGATTGTAGAGAAGTGGTTGTTGAATGTACCAAGATATCTCTTTGTATATGGATACAATCCCTCGTCAAGAAGTTTTGTAATAACATTTCTCTTAATCTTCAAACTTCTAGCTGCAATATTCATTAACTTTTCAAGTCTTTGGTAGAAGTCAGCCTCATTCTCTGAAAGGTAAGCAAGTTTTGGCATATTAAGTGTAACTACACCAACAGAACCTGTTGATTCACCTGAACCGAAGAAACCACCAGACTTTTTACGAAGTTCTCTTAAGTCAAGTCTTAATCTACAACACATACTTCTTACATCGCTTGGCTCCATATCACTATTGATATAGTTAGAGAAGTAAGGAGTACCATATTTAGAGGTCATTTCAAATAACAACTTGTTGTTTTCTGTCTCTGACCAATCGAAATCTCTTGTAATAGAATATGTTGGAATAGGGTATTGGAAACCTCTACCATTAGCATCGCCCTCAATCATAATCTCGATAAAGGCTTTGTTTACCATTCTCATTTCGTCTACACAATCTTTATATTTGAAGTCCATCTCCTTGCCACCAACAATAGCTGGTAATTCTGCAAGGTCGTTTGGAACAACCCAGTCAAGTGTAATATTGGTAAATGGAGCTTGTGTACCCCAACGGCTTGGAGTATTAACACCATAAATGAAAGATTGAATACATTGTTTAACCTCTTTATACTCTAGGTGGTCAGCCTTTACAAATGGTGCAAGGTAAGTATCGAATGAACTGAATGCTTGAGCACCTGCCCACTCGTTTTGCATAATACCTAAGAAGTTTACCATTTGGTTACATAATGTAGATAGGTGAGCTGCTGGAGAAGATGTAATCTTACCAGGGATACCACCTAAACCTTCTTGAATAAGTTGCTTTAGTGACCAACCAGCACAATAGCCTGTAAGCATTGATAGGTCGTGAATATGTAGGTCAGCATTTTTGTGTGCATTACCGATTTCCTCATCATAAATCTCGTTCAACCAGTAGTTAGCTGTGATTGCACCAGAGTTTGATAGGATTAAGCCACCTACTGAATATGTAACAGTAGAGTTCTCTTTTACTCTCCAGTCGTTGATTTTTAGGTAATCATCAACAGTCTTTTTGTAGTCAAGAATAGTAGAACCCATATCTCTCATTTTTTCGTGTTGTTTTCTATATAGAATATATGCCTTAGAAACATCTACGAAACTAGCTTGGATAAGGATTACCTCTACTGAGTCTTGGATATCTTCAACCGTGATAACATCATCTTTAACTTTGTCGTTAAAATTAGCAACAACTTTAAGGACAATCATATCAATAATGTCGTCGTTATATGCTCTGTTAACAGCATCAAAAGCTTTTTCAACTGCAGTCTTAATCTTTGCTACATCAAATGGAACAATGTTTCCATCTCTTTTCTTTACACTTAACATAATTTCCTTTTTACTCCTAATGTTATTTAGCTTTTATATTATAGCAATACATAGTGTATTTTGTCAATACTATTCCACTATATTTTGTATGTACAAAAATAGTTTTCACTATATATTGTGGTTTTATATTATAAGCAATATTATACATTTTGAATAGATATTATACATTATGTTAGCACAAAACGGGGTTTATATACCCAAAATGAACACATTATGAAGTATTTGAAAATTACCGTTGTATAATTACAACATAAAATATAAATCTACAAAAAAATAGTGACCAAAAAATATTTTTTTAGTCACTATTTTTATTTACAAATATTATAAGATTTTACATATATCCTGGGTTTCTTCTTTGGATTGTACGAATATTTCTAAATATTTTTTTGTTAGCTTTGTATATATGGCTGTATACATCTTTGTAAATTGTATCGTACAATTTATGATTTTCCTCATTAGGTATGTATTCTTCCTTAATATGAGACATTGCCTTTACTGCCTCTTGAAGAGAACCAAACTCTCCAACACCTGTAAATGATGCCATTGCAGCACCAAGAGCTGAAGTCTCGTAGGTTTGAACCTTTTGAACAGGTACACCAAGCAAGTCTGCCATAATTTGACAAACAACCCTAGATGATGCACCACCACCCGAAATCATTACTCGTTTAATATTATAGCCTGCCCTTTTCTCCATATTTCTCATACCATCGTACATAGCAAGACCTATGCCCTCAACGATTGCACGATATAAGTGGATTCTTGTATGACAGTCACTAAATCCAAGGATAGAGCCTTTTGCCTCTGGTGTATTTACACCGGCTGTCCAATAAGGTTGAAGAACTAATCCCTCACAACCTACTGGAATCTTTGCCATTTCCTCATCTAGTAATTTTTCTGGAATTGTGCCAAGCTCCTCTGCCTTTTTAACTTCCGGCTGTGCAAATTGGTTTTTAAACCAACTAATCATCCAATATCCCCTGAAGATAAGTACTTCTGGATTAAACTTTCCGTATTGGATAGATGTATAAGCAGGTAAAAATGGCATTGGCTCAACATATTTATCTGTTGTAATTTCAATAGATGCAGCAGTACCAAGGCTGATAGCAGCAACATCATCGCCATCACAACCAACAGCAAGTGTCTCGCAAGCCTTATCTGCACCACTAGAAATAATAGGCAAACCTTCCTTAAGTCCAGTAATCTCTGCTATTTTTCGGCTAACCCTTGCCATTTGCTCGCAAGGTTTATATAGCTTGTCCACCATTTTATCCCTCTTGCACTCAAAGATACAAGATGTAATAGAATGGTCGCTTTGCCAACAACTATTTTTATGGTCATAAGGTACATGTCCTACTTGTGCAGCAGTTGAATCCATAAGTTCGCCTGTTAGCTTGTAGTACAAATAGCCTGATAACATTACAAGCTTTTCTGTTTTTGCCCAAATTTCTGGCTCATACTTTGCAACCCAGTTACATTTTGAAGCAGCATATTGGCTAGCTACTGTATCTAGCATACCAACAAGCTTGTACAACCTTGTCATATTTTTTGGCATACACTCAACTGGGTGATTTACTATTCTTTGGTCAAGGTAAAGTATCATAGGGCGAAGAGGTTTCATATCCTTATCCAAGAAAATGATTGAGTCTCTAAAAGTATCAATACTCATAGCGACAACATCATTCCAAAGTTCGCCGGATTTCTCCTTGCAAAGTTTAGCTGCCTCAATAAATTTTTGCCAATAAAAGTCTGGGTCCTGCTCGGCAAAGCCTACTTGAGTTGAAAAGTAAGGCTCTTCAAACTCAATTTTTACTTTGCATCTAGTTTCACCAGTTTTATCAAACAATATAGCCCTAATACTTTGTGTACCATAGTCAAAACTTAGAGCTAATGGTCCATATTTCATAATTTTCTCCTAATTCTTTCTTAAGCTTGCTATCTATTATTTATCCAACCACAAAGTACCACCTGGGTTCAAGATATTATTAGGGTCAAAGTAGTTCTTTAATGCTCTTAAAGCATTCATTTGAACTTCGCCTAATTGCTCTGCATTGTATTTTGCAAACAACTTACCAATACCGTGGTGATGTGATATTGATGCACCAGCATCACGAATAGCTGCAAGAACTCCACTATGGAACTCCTTGAACTCCTCAAGACTAAGTGCCTTTTGCATCCAAATAAAGTATAGGTTAGCACCGTTTCTATATGGGTGAGAAATATGTGTAGTACATACTGTGTTAGGGTGAGATTTAACAAACTTTCTAACAAATTGATGTACATAGTGTAGATTATCCCAGTTTACAGCACACTCTAATGTATCAATTACAACGCCGTAGTCTTGGAAGTTATCCCTTAGGTATGGGTCACTAAATCTACCTGCTGACCACATATCAACAATCATCTTATCTGTAATTTTTCTTGCTGGAAGTGAAATACCACCATTCTCTTTAGCTGCCTTTCTAAGTGTAGTCATTGCACACTTTTGATATTGGCTAGAACCATCAGTAAAGCCTACCATAAAGCACATTTTGCCAAGCTCTAGTCCTTTTGACTTGATATAAGCCTTGAACCAACCCTTGTCAGCAAGTCCGTACATATGCATACCTAGGTCTGTTTCCTCTGCATCAGAAATTCTAAAGATTGAAGGAACACCACCCTCTGCTTGCATAACTTGTCTCATACAATTTACACCACTCTCCCAATCCTTGAAGAAGTAGAAGAATGGAATATGTTTTTCACTAAGTCTGCTTAACTTAAGTTCAACTTCTGTCAAAATACCATAAGCACCCTCATTGCCCATCATCATTTGATTCATATCTGGACCAGTTGCTTTTCTAAATGTTCTCTCTGTTTTGAAAGTACCAATAGGTGTAACATAAGTTTGACCTAGTACTAAATCCTCAATCTTACCATAGTAAGCAGAGTTTTGACCTGCACCACGAGTAACTACCCAACCACCAACAGTTGAATACTCAAAAGATTGTGGGAAGTGACCTAATGTATAAGCCTCGTGTGTAGGGAAGTTATCAGGGTTATTTAGGTAAGCCTCAAGTGCTGTACCGAACATACCTGGTTGAACAGTAAGTGTCATATCTATTGGGTTGAACTTGATTACCTTGTTGAATCTCTTTGACATATCAAGGGTAACATTTCTCTTAACCATAGGCTCAACACCACGAGTAACTGAAGAACCACCACTATAAACATAAATAGAGATTTTCTTTTCGTTACAATAATTTACAATTTTTTCGATTTCTTCTTGAGTTGATGGGTACAATACCAAATCTGGTACATTTTCAACAATACCCTCACGAAGTCTCATAAGGTCAATCATTGTTTGACCATAAGCAACATCAAGTCTAGCATACTTATCACTTGTGCCATTACCATCAACGAAACCAAGTAACTCCTTAATTTCATCACTTGTTAGTGCACACTTGTCTTCATAGTCTACTTGAGAGTCGCCAAAGTTTTGATGCTCTAAACAATACTTCTCATCGAAGTCAAGCACCTTTGAAAGATAATCAAACATACCTTGACTAGGTACCTTAAACTCTTTTTGATTACCCCACTTAAAGATTGCACGATAAGAACCCTTTGGAGATTCCTTCATATACCAATCAAGATTAACACCATTTGTATATTCTCTTGGGTGACCAGCGATTGGGTCTTCTACTGTTCTCCAAGGTCTTTCTGGATATTTATTTGCCATAATTTAATCCTCCTAACAAAAAAAGTTTTTCACTTAACATATTTATTTTATCAAATTAAAAATGAATGTCAATACTTGTCGGTCAAATAGCCGAATGATTTTTATAATATATGAACAAACGGTTGTTTTTGTCTAAAAAATATAAAATTATGCATTTAAAATTAAAAAAAACAGACTAAATTTTATATTTTTTTGTATAATATCCTACATTTTATAAAAATTTTATTAATTTCTATTTACAAAAAAATAGAATATTTTATACATTACAAAATAAGTATAGCACGAAATTGCAATTTTGGTACTATTATACTTGTATATAATATATATAGAGTAAGATAATCATAAATTGTATAACCTAATTTTCGTATTATTTCGCATTATGATATAAACAAAATATAAAACTACTAAATATACCCTAGTCAAATAACCATTAGCATTTTCATACTAAATCAAAATTTAAAAAAACAAAGGCTACCATAAGGTAACCTTTATTTATTAAAAAATTATTAATCCAAGAAATATTTAAGTGCATCAATATAACCCTCTGCACCCTTTCCTGCAATAGTTTGTTTTGCAACTATTGAAATGTACGACTTCTTTCTAAACTCCTCACGATTTTGAACATCTGTAAGATGTACCTCAACTGTTGGAATATTAACAGCCTTAAGTGCATCTAAAATTGCAATACTTGTATGAGTATAAGCACCTGCATTAATAATAATGCCGTCATACACATTATAGGCTTGTTGAATCATTTCTACGATTTCGCCCTCGTAGTTAGATTGCTTGAAAGTAAGGTCCAATTTACCCTCTGCAAACTTGCTCATCATATCGCAAATACCATCAAGCGTAACATTGCCATAAAGATTAGGTTCTCTAATACCTAGCATATTTAGGTTTACACCATTAATTACCAATATTTTTTTCATATCCATTTATTACCCCCTTAACTGCATCTTCTAAATTGTCATTAGTAACCATATAGTCGCAATATTTTTCATACAAAGGTTTACGAACCCTATAAAGTTCCTTAACCCCTTGCATTTGTGATAATGGTCTATCCGATAAAGATAGTTTATTAATATCCCTATCAATATATACCAAAATTCCGTTTTGTTTTAAAAAATCTATATTTTCCTTTCTAAGAATTGTGCCACCACCTGTCGCTATTACATTACCACCTGTATTTAGTTTTTTGACAATGGCAGTTTCCTTAAGTCTAAAACTATCCTCTCCATTAAACATAATCTCATTTGCTGGAGTTGTACGATAGTAGGTGAAAAACATTTTATCCACATCAACAAATTTTTTATTTAGCTTACTCGCAACAATCTCGCCTATTGTAGATTTACCACTTGAAGGCATACCTATTAGTACAATATTGCTAAACTCCATAAGCAACTCTTTGTAGATACTATCAATAAGTGCTACATCAACATTAGTGTCGTTGAAAATACTCATAGATTTTACTGCTTGAGCTACAAGCATATATAGTCCACCACTAGCCTTGATACCTAGCTCCTTTGCTTGAAGAACTATATTTGTGTTAAGTGGATTATACACGCAATCAAATACACCATTTAAATTTGGAAATTTACCTAAATCAACAGATGTTGAGGTATTATTTGGAAACATTCCAACAGGTGTTGTATCAATAATTACATTAGTATCTACAAGTTCGTAGCAATTATCGTAGTTGATTACACCCGTTCTTGACACCTTGTTAATACTCTTTGCACCCTTGATTTTAGCTAAATATTCGGCAGTATTAGATGTACCACCAGTACCCAAAATTAGCACATTTTGGTTTTGTAGGCTTATTCCTATTTTATCAATAGCTAGCTCCATACCATAAATATCGGTATTATCGCCGTACCATTTATTACCCCTTAAATATACCGTATTAACAGCACCAATCTCTGTTGCCTCAACGGAAATACTATCAAGTAGTGGCATAATTTGTTGTTTATATGGAATAGTAACATTAAATGCAGTAAGCACCTTTTTATCAATAAAAGATTGTAACTCCTCTACATTTAGCTCAATCATAGAATACTCCAGACCACATTTATTGTAAATCTTTTGACTAAGTGAATGACCTAACTTTCCACCGATTAATCCATATTTCATATTTCTTTGTAACTTCCTAAAAATACAAACTCTTTATTTGAACTATCCAGTTCTCCTATTAAGTTTAACACTTCTTTTTTTGTAATTTTTGCTTCTATGTCAAAATAAAATGAAAACTCAAAGGTTGAATTAAGCAAAGGTCTACTTTCTAGTTTTGTAAGGTTAAGTCCAAGTGTAGAAAACTTATTTAGAGTTTTATTCAAACTACCTGACTCGTGAGGAAGATTGCACATCAAACTTATTTTGTTGTTATCCTCATAAATCTTCAAATCTTTACTGATTACAATAAATCTTGTAAAGTTTTGGTCATTATCTTGAATATTTGAAGCAAGTGTTACTAGGTCATAAATACCAGAACACTCCTCACTACATACACAAGCAATATCATTTCTGTCGCTTTCTGATACAAGTTTTGCAGCAACAGCAGTATTTGATACAACTGTAAACTTAACATCTTTAAGTTTTTTTAGGAATCCCTCACTTTGATTAAGTGCTTGTTCGTGCGAATAAACTTCCTTGATATCCTCAAGTTTTGTGCCTTTTTTTGTCATTAAGCAATGCTTAATATGCATTTTGATTGCCCTTACGATATAGAACTTATGTTCTCTCATTAAGTCGTAAACTTTTGTAACACTACCCACCGTGCTATTTTCAATAGGTAGTACACCAAAATCGCAGAAGCCTTTTTCAACAGCCCCAAATACGCCATCAAAATCCTTAAAAAACATTGTCTTTGCAAGAGGGAATACTCTATCTGTTGCAAGGGAAGAATATGAGCCGTGAATACCTTGGCAAGCTACCTTTGCCGAAATAGGAAATGGCTTGATACCATTAAGGATTTGCTCCTCAATTTGTCTACGAGTAGGGCTAGTTACACCAACCCTTCTCCATTGATAAGCCTTTGATGTATCAAACATAGCAGTATATACTTCCTTACCATATAGTTTGATATCATCTGGCATTCTGTCAGTAACCCTTGTTAAAATCTCTCGCTCTCTAAGAGTATTTTCTGTACCAACATTATGGATAGCCTTATACTTACCAACCTCATCAACAAGCTCCATTCTTTTTATATATAGTTCGCAAATTTCATCATCAATTTTGTCTATATTGTCTCTAATTTCCTTTAGTTCCATTTTATGCCTCACTTAAGAAGTTCCATAGTCCTATTGCAACCACTGCCTCAATCGGTGCAACAGCTCTAATTGCGTGGCAAACATCGTGTCTACCATTGATTTCTATATCTACATTTTCCTTTGTTTTCATATTAACACTATGTTGTGGTTTGCTAATAGATGGAGTTGGCTTTAGGGTTGCCCTAATCAAGATATCCTCGCCAGTTGAAATACCACCAACAATTCCACCATTATTATTAGTTTCAAGCTCTACCTTATCGTTATTATATCTATAACAATCGTTCACTTCGCTAGCAAAACTTTCTGCAAACTTGGTACCTATACCAAACTCGACTGCCTTTACACTAGGTACACCAAAAACATAACTGCTTAGTTTTCCCTCAATACCATTAAATAATGCACCACCGATACCACCTTTTAGACCACGAATAATACAATCAATAGTGCCACCAACACTATCTTGATTTTTAGCACATTTGTCGAATAACTCCACTATTTCCTCTTCATTAGAAAATACTGGCAACTTCTTTTTTGAAACTTCAATTAGTTCCTCGGTAGTAAACTTTTTGTCCTCGTACGATGTACACTTTATCCCACCGACACCACTAACATAGGCAAATATTTCGATATGGTTTTTTTTAAGTAGTTGTTTTACAATACCACCTGCAATACATAGTGGAGCTGTCATTCTACCACTAAACTCTGCACCACCTGCAAGGTTGTAATCAATGCCATACTTAAGCATAGCACCATAGTCAGCATGAGAGGGACGAGGTATATATTTTAGATTGTCGTAATCATTGCTTCTGGTATTTTTATTTTCAATACTAGCAATAACTTCGCCAGTAATTTCCCCTGCTTTAATACCTTTTTCAACTATTATTTTATCCGGTTCTACTCTTTTTGTGCTAAAGTTTGAATTGCTTGCTTTCCTCCTATTTACAAAGGATTGAAGCTCTTTAGTGTCTACACTTGCACCCATTGGCAAACCATTAATTTTAACACCAATTTTATCACTATGCGAAGTGCCAAAAACCTCTACTGATATTTTATTCATAGTATCCTCCTAAACTCTTGTAATCGGATAAAAATGTAGGATACGACTTATCTATACACTCTATTCCATCAAAATTGCCACCCACTAAAGTAAGTGCAACAATACTACTAATTGCAATACGATGGTCATTTTTGCCTAGTAAATCTGCACTATTAAATTCACCACCATAGATAGTAAGTGTATCACTACTATACTCTACATTTATACCAAGGCTTGTAAGCAACTCTATAATATTTACAAGTCTATCACTTTCCTTAATCTTTAATCTATCCACATCGTGTAGAACCGATTTTCCCTCTGCTTTAGCCATAATTACAGCAAGAATAGGTGCTATATCTGGACAATCTTTTATACTAAACTCTACACCCTTTAATTTTGATTTTGTACAAATAATACAATCTTTATCAACCTTAATATTGCCACCCATTTTTTCAATCAAATCAATGATAATCTTGTCCCCTTGACAAGAGTTGATATTAAGATTTTTTAAAGTAACCTTACCACAAAGCACACCTAATGCCACAATAAAACATGCCGACGACCAATCACCCTCGCAAGTAATATTACAAGCCGACTTAATACTGCATTTATCAATATAATACTTGTCCTTTTTAGTAACATTTACACCAAACATTTTAAGACAATCGGTAGTAATATTAATGTAGTCATTCGATGTAGCATTCTCTATTTTTAAGGTACTATTTCCACCAAGATTAGCAAGTGCAATAAGCATACCCGTTGCAAACTGAGAGGATAAACTACCATCAATTACATAATCCCCTGAAGTCAATTTTCCACTAACTTTAAGAGGTAATTTATCGCTACTTACACTAATTCCTTTATCCTTGAATAAATCCAAAATTGGTTTAAGTGGTCTATTAATTATACCACTATCTCCAGTAAAAGTTGCACTAATTCCAAGAGATACAACAACTGGCAACATAAACCTAAGCGTAGAACCACTTTCTCCTACATTTAGTACTGCATTATCGGTTGGATTAGTAATAGGATATACAATAATATTATCATTATTTATTGTAACCTTGCCACCAAGAGCAACAATACAATCAATAGTCCTTTTTATATCATTACCATAGTTGTTGCAATATATCGTGGTAGGTTCGTTTGCTAAACTTGCAAGTATAATCAACCTATGTAGTACCGACTTTGAAGAAGGCACAAATATTTCGCCATTAATACTGTTTGGTATAATTTTCATTGTAAATCCTCTATCCTTGTCGCAACTATTCTACATTTTCCTATTTTATCAAGTACTATTAGGTCAATACTGTCGTTTTTGCCTCTTTTTTTATCCATACATACATATTCAAGCAATTTGTTTTCATCATACATATAATTATATAAATCGTATTTTTTTATAATACTTTTCACTCTTTCTGCCTCTTTTTGAGGTAAAGTAGAATACTCTAAAATTTTATCAATACCCAAGCCGACAGCCACTCCGTGTGGTATATTAAAGTTTGAACTAATCTCAATAGCGTGTCCAAAAGTATGCCCAAGGTTAAGTAGTTTTCTTAATCCACCTTCCTTTTCGTCCTTAACTACTATATCAATTTTACACTGAATACATAGTGTTACAAACTCCAAAAAGTTATCTTCATTAAGTCCACTTTCTAATAGTTCAAAGCATCTACCTCCAAGTAGCAAACCGTACTTTATACCCTCACCAAGACCAGAAATCAAGTTTACATTATCAAGAGTTTTAAGTACACTAATAGAAGTAAATACAAGTTTTGGTTGATAGAATGCACCAACCAAATTTTTGCCTTGTGGTAGGTCAAAACCAGTTTTGCCACCTATTGATGCATCAATAATACTTAGTAAGGTTGTAGGCACAATTATGTGGTTTATACCCCTAAGATAACTGCTAGCACAAAAGCCTGCAAGGTCACTAACAACTCCACCACCAAGTGACAATACTGTATCTTGCCTTGTTAGTTTGTTAGTTGCTAAAAAGTCGATAATTTTCTTGTATGTATCAAAGTTTTTGTATTTTTCGCCTGCAGGAATAATGCACTCAACCACTCTAAAACCTACTGATTGTAGGCTAGATTTTACTATATCTAAATAAAGTGGTGCAACATTATCATCGGTTACAACTGCAATAGTTTCGCTTTGTACAACACCTTTGCAATAACTACCGATTTTATCTAAACTATCCTCCAGTATCACGCTATATGGATTACCAACTTTTACCTTAAGTTCAGTCATTTTATACCCCTTGTCTATGTAGTTTGTCAGCTTCCTCCTTTAAGGTATTGCCCTCCTCAAGCAAGCTAAACAAAACATTTGCATCGCCATTTTGCAATGCGATTTTGTATTCCTCAAGATGATTTTTGATATCATCAATTTGATTAATCAAGTTTTCCTTGTTTTCAAGCATTAATTCTGTCCACATTGTAGGGTTAAGTTTTGCTACTCTTGTCATATCCCTAAAACTACCAGCAGAATATCCAACATGCTCCTTGTAAAGTGGATTTTTTATGTAACAGCTAGATACGATATGTGCAAGTTGTGAAGTGTAACTGATTAACTCATCATGCTTAACACTGCTTGTAACTACCATATTTAAGCAACCAATTGCAAGCAATAATTCCTTAACTTTTGCAAGTATTTTAATATCTGCCCTAACTGGTACTACCAAAAAATACGACCTATCAAAAAGGTTTGAAACAGAGTGCGAAATTGTAGAAAATTCTCTACCAGCCATTGGATGTCCACCCAAATAATACAAGTTTTTGTGCTTGTTTTTAAGCTCTTGCATACACTCTACAACCACTTTTTTTGTGCCACAGCAATCCATTACGATAGCACCACTTTTCAATTTTGGGCTAATTTCAGTAATGATTTTGGTTGCTGTTTGAGGTGTTGTTGCAACAAAAACGAAATCTAAATTTTTGTAATCCTTTTCCTCAAGCTCGTAATTAATTGCTTTAAGCAACTTTGCTTTGATTATTACATTATTATCAATATCAGTTCCAAAAACTGTGTGGTCGGTATTTTTAATAATACTTCTACCAAGTGAACCACCAATTAATCCAAGACCGATTATACCAATATTCATTATCTAATAACCTCAAGAATTTTTTTGCAATCTACTACAACCTCTGCAAATTGCTCTGGTTTTAATGATTGAGCACCATCACAAAGTGCGTGTTGTGGGTCGTTGTGAACCTCGATAAGTAATCCATCAGCACCTGATGCAACGGCTGCCCTTGACATTGGGCGAACTAGCCTATTTATACCTGTTGCATGAGATGGGTCCACAATGACTGGAAGATGTGTTTTCTCCTTTAGAATAGGTACAGCAGACAAGTCAAGAGTATTTCTTGTGTATGGTTCGAATGTTCTAATACCTCTTTCGCATAGGATAATATTTTCGTTACCCTCGCTCATAATATACTCTGCACTCATTAACCACTCTTCAATAGTGTTTGCAAGTCCTCTTTTTAGTAGGATAGGCTTGTTGATTTTGCCAAGCTCCTTTAGAAGCTCAAAGTTTTGCATATTTCTTGCACCAACTTGAATAAGGTCTACATCTTCAAAATCACTAATAAAATCAGCCGACATAATCTCCGAAACGATAGGAAGACCTGTTACCTCTCTTGCCTTTTTAAGATACTTTAATCCCTCAACACCAAGTCCTTGGAAAGCATAAGGCGAAGTACGAGGCTTGAATGCACCACCTCTAAGTAATGTTGCACCTGCCTTTTTTACCTCTTCGGCAATACTTACAACTTGCTTTTCGCTCTCTACACTGCAAGGTCCTGCGATAAATTGGAAGTTATCTCCACCAAATTTTACCCCACTAACATCAATAATGCTATCAGCTGGGTGAAACTTTCTATTCGCATTTTTGAATGGTTCTTGAATACGGTTTACAGAGTCAACAATATCAAGTGAACGGATAAGGTCAATATCCACCTTTGAGGTATCGCCTATTAAACCAAGGATAGTAGTTCCAACACCCTCTGAAATGTGTACATCTAGTCCTAGGTCTTTTATCCAGTCAATCAAACTCTCTCGTTGCTCAATGTCTTTTTGATTTTTTAATGTAATAATCATTGTTTTCTCCTATAAAAAAACCGTCCTTAGTTGTTTGCTAAAGACGGTAAATAAATATTATTTTTAATTATTAATTAACCGCATAGCAAACAAGACTTACCGTAATAGTAAGCCATATAATAAAAATAAAAGTTGTTTGTCAATTGGTTTCTCATATATAATTCCTTTGTTGTTATATGGCTATTCTATTATAAAACCCACAATATGTCAAGTTGTTTTTTTGTTTTTATAAAATAAATTTATAATGCTTATATTAAACACTTCAATTATACCACACACCTACACAAATTTACCTATTTTGCCACCAAATTCAAGCAATAAAAAAAGGCTAGCAAAATCTAACCTTAATTTACTAAATTATTACTATAATTTGTTTACATTTTAGGTATAATCTAGTTTGCATTATGAAATGCGAACTTTGGAAATTCGACAACCAAACCTTAAAGATTTGATGACGGAAGTGATACCAAATATTCTAAAATAAGTGTTTTCTACACAACATCATATTCTATATATCATATAAATACATCGAAAACCACTATCCTATATATTGATTATACTTTGATAAAGATGTAAACAATTGCCCTACTTTACTCGTTTGTGAGAACCAGTTAGGCAACCAAGTTGAAGTTCAAAAGGCATATCACCCTTTTTGATGCCAAGTGGCAAGGTTGTTTCGATTAGCTCGATTGTAACCTCGGTATCATTTTTTGTCATATAAGCATATCTTACACCAGCACCACCAGCCTTAAACTTAGCTCTTTGCACCATAGTATAGCCTTCCTTTTCCATTTCAGCAATATCCCTATCTAAATTCTTGGTATTGTACATTATATGGTGAATAGCCTCGCCATGAGTAGCATAGAAGTCGGTATAATAGTTAGAATCCCCTCTTGTTTGAATAAGTTCAATTTTA
The DNA here is from genome assembly GCA_020024085.1 of Christensenellaceae bacterium. GTDB lineage: Bacteria > Bacillota > Clostridia > Christensenellales > CAAEEZ01 > HGM11377. Next base: position 16,681 of record JAHHUG010000023.1, read on the forward strand.
GTAGTACCCTTACCACCAAAATATAAGGTAACTTCACAATTTCTTTTTTCGCCCTTATACTCAAACTCCTCAAAAGGTGTTGCATTAAGCATATACCACTTTTTAATACCTAATAATTTTGAATACTCTTCCTTTGCCTTGTTAATATCCTCAACTACGATTCCGTAGTGATTGCACTTTCCAAATTTCATATTATCCCTCATAAATTTTATTTTATAACTATATTATATATGTAATAAATACAATAATCAATTAAAATACAATTTTTAAATTCAAAAAAATAACA
>JAHHUG010000024.1 GCA_020024085.1 Christensenellaceae bacterium
CTCTAACTTATACATAAATAGTTGATAAATTATCTTAACTTATACATATTAGTATGCTTTACATAATATTTTGTTGCAAAAATTAACTATGCTAATACAATTTTTGATAAATTATCTAGCAATTTTGCATCAATTTTAGAAATATCTTGATGCTTTACATCTTCAAAAATTTGTTGAGCTAATATAATTAAATCATTATCAATCAAATCAAGGTCAATTAAGTCACCTGTTCCACTCTGCTTGATGCCAAAAATCTCGCCACCACCCCTTAAACTATAATCAAGTTTACTAATTTTGAAACCGTCGGTTGTATCCCTTAAGATAGAAAGTCTTTCTATGACCTTTTCATTAGGGTTAGAATAATGCAAATAACAGGTTGCAGGGCTACCATCTCGACCAACCCTACCTCGAAGTTGATGAAGCGAACTTAAACCAAAGCACTCACTATTTAGAATAACCATATTTGTTGCATCTTGAATATCAACACCAACCTCGATAATTGTAGTAGATATCAAAATATTATTTTTTCCACTCATAAAATCATTGATTGCTTGGTTTTTATCCTCTTCGGATAATTTGCTATTGATAACAAGTGGTTCATAGTTAAACTTTGATTTATAGTAATCAAAAACATCATAAACTCCTAGTCTTGAACTACTGCCATAAATGTTTGGACAAACCACGAAAGTCTTTTCATTTTGTCGATTATTATACAAATAATCCAACATATTATATAGCTTTTTTTCTGGCACAAGTAATGTTTTTACATTAGTTTTTTTACTATCAGTTTTCTCGATTTCCACCACATTTAGAGTATTGTTAAACATCAAATTTATTGCCCTTGGAATAGGTGTTGCACTCATAATTAAGCTATCAATATTGACTAATTTATTAAGCACTTTTCCCTTTTCATTGACGCCAAATTTTTGCTGTTCATCAATTATTGCAAAGGTAAAATTAGACAAATTAACCTCATCACTAATTAATGATTGAGTACCTAAAATTAAGTCAATTTTGTTATTATTAAGGTCATTAATTATTTGTTTTCTTTCGCTAGTTTTGGTACTACTAGACAATTTAGCTACCCTAATTTCACTTGGCAAAAACCTCTTTGCATTATCAAAATGTTGAGCTAAAAGTGTTTCGCTAGGTACTAGCATTAAGGCTTTTCCACCACATAAAATAACATACAAACTAATCAATAATGCAACAATTGTTTTACCACTACCTACATCGCCAAGTAACATAAAGCTGATATTATGTGTCGATTTTAATCCATTAACTATTATATTTAGTGCATTAAGCTGACTTTTTGTAAGATTAAACGGTAAAGAATTAACTGCACTATCAATAATATTTATATCCTTTGTGTAGTAAAATTTACGATTAGATTTATCCTCGTTTTGAATAGAATAGAAAGCAAGCATTAAGTTAATAATTTTTTCAAGTTTTATCCTATTCAAATTTTCTTCAAGTGAATTTAGTTCTGTTGGAAAATGTAGTTTTACAATAGCATCATTAAGAGTATCAATATTATGTTTTTTAGCAACACTCTCACTTATAAAACTATCAAGTTTTACGCTATCTTTTACCTCATTTACCATCTTTGATATTTTGGTATTTGTAAGCAATCCTTTAGTTTTATACTCTACCCTAACACCCACCAATTTTGAAGGATTTTTGTCAATTTCAAACTCTGGATTTGTAAGGATTAATTTACCATTTTTCTCGGTAAATCTACCATAAAAAATATAGTCGGTATCAAGTGATAAAACCTTTGAAACATAGTCTTGGTTAAACCAATCAACTTGAACAATATAACCCTCGTTATCCATTACTTGAATTGAAAAAATATTAAGTTTTGAATTGTGAAATTGCTTTATTTTTTTTGTGTATTTTGCTTTAATTACACAAAAAAACCCACCCCTAACATTTTTGATAGGGATAGGTGTCATATCAATATATTTATTTGGAGTAAACATCAAAAGTTCCTCGGGAGTAAAAATATCAAGTTTGTTTAACTTCTCAACTGTTTTTGCTCCTACACCTTTAATGTCTAATAAATCCATTATTCTATACCAATTAAATAATAATAATGAGGTTGACCACCATTATAGAATGTTACTTCTAAATCTGGGAATTTTTCCTCGATTGCATCAGCCATTTTTGCTGCATCTTCCTCTTTTACTTCTGCACCATAGTAAAGTGTTATAAGTTCGCTATCTTCGTCAATAAGTTTACCAACAGTGTCGATTGTAGCTTGTTTGATATCAGTTGCCTTTGCAATAATCTTTTTGTCATCAAGACCAATAAAGTCGCCTACTTTTACATCGAAACCATCTATTGATGTATTTCTAACTGCATGAGTAATTTGACCACATGTAATCTTATCAAGCTCTCTATTCATTTTTTTGTTGTTATTCTCTGGAGTATCCTCTGGGTTATATGCAAGTGCTACTGCGATACCTTGAGGTATTTCTTTTGTAGGGATAACATATACATTACATTCTGCAAGAGCCTTTGCTTGTTCTGATGCTAAAATGATATTTTTGTTGTTTGGTAGAATAAATACATTATCTGCATTTACCCTTTTTATAGCTGCTAGAATATCCTCAACTGATGGATTCATAGTTTGACCACCTTGAACGATATAGTTAGCATTGAAATCTCTAAATATTTTAGCGATACCATCACCTGCACCAATAGCAATTAAACCGTTTGTCTTATGCTCTTGGATAGCATTTTGTTCTTCCTTTTTCTTTTTGATAGCTTGATTTTGGTGAACCATATTATCAATCTTGATTTTATCAAGCTCTCCAAGTAAAAGTGCTGCTTTTAGTGCCTTATCTGGATTATTTGTGTGTATATGAACCTTTACAAGTTGTAAATCGCCAATTACAATTACACAATCGCCAATAGTTAGGAATAAATCACGAAGTTTATCAATATCAGCCTCGGTTACCTTTGGATAAATATTGGTAATAAAGAACTCGGTACAATACATAAATTTGATGTCGCCAAGCTCCATTTCCTCATCTTGAGTAAGCTCCTCGAAAGCTGTTGAAATGTCGTCATTTTCGACTACATCTGGAATTTCGTTACCAACAAGTATCTCATACATACCTTGGAAGATACATAATAAGCCTTTACCACCTGCATCAACTACACCTGCCTTTTTTAGTACTGGTAGCATATCAGGGGTTTTGTTTAGTACTTCTTCGCCCTTTGCTAAAATCTTTTCAAAGAATATATCAATATCCATTTTTCTATTCTTTGTGATAGATATAGCATATTCTGTCATTAATCTTATTACGGTAAGGATTGTACCCTCTTTTGGTTTAGTGATAGCTGAATAAGCAATCTCTGTACCTATTTTCATAGCAAGAGCAAAATCCTTTGAATTGACAACTTTCTTTGAAGATAAACCTTCTGCAATTCCCTTTAAGATTTGAGATAAAATAACGCCACTATTGCCTCTTGCACCATTTAATGCACCACGGCTAAGTGCCTTTGCAATCTCTGGCATTTCATCATTTGGTATTGCCTTTATTTCTGTAATTACTGATGCCATCGTAAGACTCATGTTTGTACCAGTATCTCCATCGGGAACAGGGAAAACATTAAGTGCATCAACAACTTTTTTATTATTTTGTAGCATTTTGTCTGCACCAAATAACATTTGCTTAAACAAAACACTATTTATTGAATTAATCATTCATTTCACCTATACTCTCATACCTACTACATGTATGTTGACTTCTTTTACAATCATTCCACTAAAATATTCTACACCATAAATAACTGCTCGTTTTAGTGAATCCACAACGGCAGTTACGGTAACTCCATATTTTAGTACTACAAATATATCAATATACAATTTGTTGTTTGTAGATACAACTTTAACGCCTTTATTCAACGAATCTTTGTTAAATAAAGATAAAAAGCTATCTGTAAAACTTTTTGAAACAAGTTCTACTACACCATAGCACTCACTTGCAATATGATTAGTCAATCTTGCAATGGCTTCATCAGATATGGTAATTCGACCATTTTTGTTTACTGTACTAGCTGGCATAACTCTCCTTAATTATTATTATTGTATATTCCATGTATTATATTAACCTATAATTAAAAAAAATGCAAGTATTTACAATAAAAGTAGATTATTTCTGTTGCAAAATTTCTAAATATATGATACTATATTGCTGTTGTAGAACATTACGGGAGGTAATACTAATGTCAAGAGTATGCAGTATTTGCGGAAAAGGTAAACAAAGCGGTAATAAAGTTAGCCATAGCCATCGTTTAGCTAGAAGAGCTTGGAATGCCAATGTTCAAAAGGTTAGAATTATCAAAGATGGTAAGGTTGAAACTTGCTATGTTTGTGCTAAATGCCTAAAGAGTGGCAAAGTAGAAAGAGCTTAACTTTTTATATTTAGATATAAAAATTTAGGAGTAATTATATTACTCCTTTTTTTAATATAATTTTTTTGTTTATTCCCCTACTTTAGTTTAGTTATTGATATAGGTAATAACTATATAATATTCTAGGAAATGCATATAGAAAAACAGAATACACATTTTTGATTGAGGTAGATAATTACACTAAACCTTATACTACCCTTACTAGAAAAACAACATACCCTATATTAAGTACTCTATTTATGGTGCTGGGTAAATAGTACAAACAGGACAACTTGAAAGATATAGGATATCCGTTCCAAAAGAATATTATCAAAAAGCAAAAGAGATTGTAGACAATAATTAGCTATATAATATTGTAATTAATAAATAAATATAATTGGAAATATTATTCCTCTTTTTTTAATTCTTCCTTATGTAGTTTTCCCTTAAAAAATCTAAGTATCTTTTTCATAAAAGTAGGTGGATTAATTAAGACTATTTTCATACTACCCCCTATTAATAACAAAGATTAAAGCAACTCCCTCTGCAATATTTATTGTAATTTCATCATCTAAACATACATTTGAGATACCTCTTGATGAGTTCCTTGTGATAGTTAGCTCATTCATTGGATACTTTAACCCTTTTTCGTTATGTATATGCACCTTATCCATAAAAGGTACTACCGAAAGGGTTTTATTTTTAACATTTTGCAAGGTAATAGGTTTATCGGTCATATACATAGTATAATCGCTACTCATACCGACAACATTTACACCCTTCAAAAATGCCTTATACATCAAACAATAATTACCTTCCACATGGTCAGGTCTGCCACCAAATACACCATAAAAATGTATTGTGTCGGGATTTTTGCCTAGACAATAATCAAGGGCAAGTTCTCCATCGGTTGCATCTTTTTCCGGTGGGTAATAGATAATATCACGGTTTGGGCGAACAGAAACACTATCCATATCGCCAATTAAAATATCCGGCTCAATACCAAGATTTTGAAGTCTATCATAACCACCATCACTACAAACGATAAAATCATCATCAATAGTATCGGTGATATCGCCATTTAATACAAGCCCTATATTCATATTAGCCTCTTAATGCCTTGATTGTATCTGCTGGGTTCTCTGCCTTGAATACTGCACTACCTGCAACTACTACATTTACTCCTGCTTCAAGTACATCTTTTATATTATTAGTGTTGATACCACCATCAATTTCAATGTCGATATCTCTACCTGTTTTTTCTATCATTTTTTTAGCTTCACGAACTTTGTCAAGCACCTCTGGAATAAAACTTTGACCACCAAAACCTGCATATACACTCATAATAAGTAGCATATCAATATCCTCAAGATAGTCTTCAACTAGGCTAAGTGGCTTATCTGGATTAAGTACAAGTCCACACTTTTTGCCCTTGCTTTTGATAATGTCAAGTGCCTTTTTTACATCTTTACTTGCATCTGGGTGAAATGTAACAATATCTGCACCACAGTCACAAAATTCGCCAACATATTTCTCTGGCTCGGTTATCATTAGATGCACATCAAATGGCAAAGTTGAATACTTTCTAAGTGACTTCACCATAGGCATACCAAAGGTAATATTAGGTACAAATACTCCGTCCATTACATCGCAATGCACAAGGTCTGCACCCCATTTTTCAACATTTGCAACACCCTCGCCCATCTTTGCAAACTCTGCTGACAAAATTGATGGACTAACTAAAACTTTACTCATACTTTTTCCTCCTAGCTTCCTTAATTTGCTCATAAATTTGTATATATCTATCATATCTTGATTGTGAAATTTCGCCACTTTGAACAAGCTCTTTTACCTTACATTCTGGCTCGTGAATATGATTGCACCCACGATATTTACAATAGTAAGATGGCTCATAAAACTCCGGATAATAGGTAACAAGCTCCTTTTCATTAATATCGATATTCTCCAACATTGAGAATCCACAAGTATCCACAACATAACCTCCTGCAACCTTGATAATCTCGGTTACACGAGTGGTGTGCTTGCCTCGTTCGGTCTTTTTCGATAACCCTCCAACCTCAAGAGTTCTGTCTTCTAGTAGGCAATTAATAATGGAACTTTTGCCAACTGCTGACTGACCACAAAAACAAATTACTTTATCCTCAATTAACTTTTCTAGCTCCTTGATACCCTCTTTGGTATATGCTGAAACATAGTAAATATCCACAATATCCTTGTAGTCTTTTTCGATAGCACCTTTTAGCTCGGCATCTAAAATATCCACTTTATTAACACATAAAACTGGTTTTATATTGCTATGCTTACAGTTAATAAGTATTTTATCAACTAGCACAAAATCGGGCTTTGGAGAAGCACATATAGTGATAATTGCCATATCAATATTTGCTACATATGGCCTAATTAAACTATTTGTGCGAGGGTAAACTTTTTCGATAACATTGATTTTATTTGAACATTCCATTTCTACAATGTCGCCTACCCTTATTTCACCATCATTTTTTAATTTTCCTCTAGCGAAAGCCTTATATTCAGTGTCGTTTGAAAGCACTGTAAATTTGCCAGCTACACCCTTTATTACTCTACCTTTAATGGTTTTTTCCTCCACTTAAATATTTCCTTCTAAGTTGTCCACAAGCTCCATCAATATCACTACCTAAAGTTCTACGAATGGTTGCTGATGCTCCATTATCCTCTAAAACTTTCAAAAAGTTTTGGATACTGTCCTCACTTGCACGATTCAGGTCTCGTTCCTTGACCTTGTTTAATCTTATCAAATTGATATGTGTTGGGAAGCCCTTTGTTATTTCTGCAAGTTTTTTGGCTTGCTCCTCGCTATCGGTTACTCCCTCTATCATACAATACTCAAATATTACCCTTCTACCTGTCTTATCAAAGTAGTATTTGGCAGCTTTCATTAACTCCTCGATAGGATATTTTTTGTTTATCGGCATAATAGAACTACGATATTCATTGCTAGATGAATGTAGTGAAATGGTAAGTGTGATATGGTATCCCTCATCAGCAAGCCTATATATATTGTTGCATAGTCCTGATGTCGATAATGAGATATTACGCATACTAATATTAAGCCCATTCTTATCCTCAAGTAGCTTGAAAAATTTGGTAACATTGTCGTAATTGTCAAGTGGTTCGCCACTGCCCATAAGTACAACATTTGTTATTGCTCTATTAGTAAGGTCGCCACCTAAAAACTTGTTTACGGCTACAATTTGACCTAGTATTTCGCCTGCTGTTAGGTTACGGATTAAGCCATCTAAACAACTTGCACAAAACTTGCAACCCATTCTGCAACCAACCTGCGTACTGACACACAAAGTGTTGCCATACTTATATTTCATAAGTACGCCCTCTACAATATTATTGTCGGGAAGCAGATACAAAAGTTTGATAGTTCCATCAATTTTTGATGTGTAAGTCTCCAAAATTTTGACCGGATTAGCAATATAACTACTTGATAGCTTGTCTATTAGTCCTTTTGGCAAATTTTTCATACCCGAAAAGTCTACACCCTTGTGTAGCCACGAGAAAATCTGTTTTGCCCTAAAACTAGGCTCGCCAAGTTCCTTTAGTAAACCTTGAAGCTCTAGGTTATCTAAACTTAATAAATCTACCATCTTCTAACCATTCGTGCCATAAAGAAACCATCATAGCCCTTTTGTTCATTTAGCTGAATCATACCATTATTGATAATATCAAGAGGTATTTTTTCTAGCTTGAAGTTATCGTTATTAGCTAAAAACTCATTTACTACCATAGAATTTTCTTCAAGAACATTTGTACAAGTTGAATACATAAGTACTCCACCAACCTTAACATAGTTTTTTGAAGTTTCTAGTATTTGTTTTTGCACCTTTGCCATTTCATAGATATCACTTTCCTTTCTACGAAGTAGAATATCTGGGTTTTTACCAGTAACACCTAATCCACTACATGGACAATCGCAAAGTACTGCATCAAATTTATCAACATAATCTTTGTATAATTTTGTAGCGTCCCAAATACCAGCTTTTATTTTTGAATGCATACGATGTTTATAGCTTTCAATAAGTTGTACTCTATGAGGGTGAACATCTAAACATATTACATTGCCCTTTGTAAGCTCTCCTGCAAATACACTTTTGCCACCTGGTGCACCACACACATCAAGAAGGTCATCAGTCTTTTTAAGTCCTATACCTTTGACAACCATCATTGAGGAAAGCGACTGAATGGTAATATATCCCTCATTAAACAAATACTTTACAAAATCGTTATATTTTACAAACATTCCACCAAATTTTGTTTCCAAAAACTCGGTATTTCTCTCCCTCAAAGCATACTTTAAGTCGGTTAAAGTCATTCGTTTTGAGTTTACACGAATATGCTCCTGAAGTGCCTTTTTTGTATCCAACTTTAGTTTGTAATCATCGGGATATTGCTTGATATACTTTTTAACTAGCCAAAGTGGTTTGTTATATTTATAGCTTAATTCATCTTCTTTGGTTATAAGTACCCTTTTTAAATCAAAATTTTTGATAGCATACTTTTTAAGTACTGCATTTGTAAAACCTGCAACCGTTTGTTGCTTTAAGGTTTTTGCAAATTCTACACAATTATTGATAACTGCATAGTCGGGTAAACTATCCATATTGTCGATACAATACATACCGATTTTTAATAAAATTTTAATAGAATTTTTTGGAGATTTTGTACAAAGTGCATTGATACAATAATCGTAACTTACATTATTTTCTAATACTCCATAAACAATCTTAACTACCTTATCTTTTTCGCTATCTGTATCCTCTAACATCTTTGCAAGAGTAACATTAAGATAGGCATCTTTAAGATAAACTTCTGTTAAAATATCGTAACTTTTTTTAATATAACTCATACTACTTTATCACTTGTTTTTCAATTTTATGACCACGAAGATAGTCAAACGAACTCATTTTTTTACTATTTTGTGGTTGTATAACATTTAATCTAATAAAGCCATCATTTACCTTAACTACAAGACCATTTTTAGCATCAGCAAATACGATTTCGCCATTAGAATAGTTCTCTAAAACCTCATTTTCAAGAATAATATTCTCAATTTCGTGTATTTTGAACTGAACATCATTAATAAATGTGAATGCACTTGGCCATGGGCTCATACCTAGTACAAAGTGCTTTAATTCTTCGCAATTTTTGTTAAAATCAAGCCTACCATCTTCCTTTTTTAGCATAGGATAATGAGTAGCTTTAGTGTGGTCTTGTGGAGTGAAAGTTGCTTTGTTACTCTCCACTAAATCAAGTCCTTCAAGAAGCACATCGCCTGAAATTAAACTCAATCTATCAAATAGTTCTCCACTGGTTTCATTAGGTAAAATGTCCACCTTTTTTTGCAGAATCATATCGCCACTATCTACTGAAAGTGCTGTTTTCATAATGGTGATACCTGTTGTTTTTTCGCCATTAATTACTGCCCATTGAATAGGAGAAGAACCACGATATTTTGGTAAAAGCGATGCATGCGAATTGATAACTCCATAAGGTGTTAAGTTAAGGATTTCGTTTGACAAAATTTGACCATAAGCAACTGTAACTATTACATCTGCATTAAGGCTTTTCAAATCCTCTACGCCCTCTTTTGAGATTTTTTCGTATTGCAAAACCTTTAAGTTATGCTTTAGTGCCTCCTCTTTAACGGGAGAAAATGACAATTTATTACGATTACGAAGTCTATCCGGTTGGGTAACTACTGCCACAATTTCGTGGTGTGAAGCTACTAATTTTTGAAGGGAAGGAACTGCATAATCTGGTGTTCCCATAAAAATAATTTTCATATTTACCTACTAACTTTTATATAAAATTTTTATAAATTATCAAAAACTAGATACCATATTTAGATTTACTAACAAATATTTGCAATACATTTTAGATTTACTAACCTATTATATATGGAAAATTCTTTTGCATTTACCAACCATTAGATTTAGGAAAACCTAAAAAATTTATTAACCTATTATATATGGTTGAAGTTTTTTGAAAACCTATTACAAATTAACTATCTATAATTAATTTCCTTACTGCACTTATCCTTGAACAAAATACCGTCCATATGGTCAATTTCATGACAGCAAGCTCTTGCATTAAAGCCTTCTACAACTTCCCTATGTTTTTTGCCAAATCTATCATAGTACTCTAAAGTGATTTCGCTTGGACGAATTACATAGCAATTATAATTGTCTACACTTAAACAACCCTCAATGCCCTCTTGCTCGCCCTTTTCTTCAAGGATAACTGGGTTGATTAGCTCCCTAAAGAACTCTTTTGATGTTTCAACTACTGCTATTCTACGAAGGATACCAACTTGCACACCTGCAAGTCCTACACCATCATTTTTTAACATTGTTTCTCTCATATCATCAAGCAAAATTGCTAGCTTGTTATCAAAGTTAGTTACCTCTCTTGATTTTTTTCTAATTTGTGGGTCTGTGTCTTTTACAATTTGTCTTAATGCCATTTTAAATCAAACTTTGTGGGTTATTCTCTACGAATATCCAACAACCTTTCTCCTTATTATATTTATTTACTACCTTATAAATTTCATCAATTATTTCTTGGTCGTTTTTCTTTTTTATTCTCAATAATACCTGATAACGATATCTGCTTTGCATACGATTTACTGGTGATTTCATAGCTTGAAGATATACAAACCTATCCTCGAAATCCTTTTTGATATTTGAGATTTCGTTGAAGATTTGTTGGGTAATTTCTATCGCTTTATCCTCGACAATACTTGTTATCATTACACGAATAATTGTGGTATATGGTGGGAAATGTGTTAACTTACGAGCATTATTTTCCTTTTCAAAAAATCCATCGTAGTCATTTTCTTTGGCGTACCAAAAAACATAATGCTTTGGTGCATAGGTTTGAACTACCACCTTACCCTCTTTGTCGGCTCTACCTGCTCTACCTGCTACTTGTGTAATTAGCTGAAATGTCCTTTCAGTACTACGATAATCCGAAAAATACAAACTGCTATCTGCATCAAGTATTCCTACAAGTGTAACATTAGGAAAATCGTGTCCTTTTGCTATCATTTGTGTGCCTACAAGGATTTGAGCCTCGCCATTTCTAAATGCTTGCAAAATCTTTTGGTGAGAGTCCTTGGTTGATGTGGTATCGTTATCCATACGAAGCATCTTAACACCTGGGAAGATTCTTTCAAGCTCTTTTACGACCGTTTCTGTACCGATTTTGCCCATTCTAATATTTTCACTACCACAATGTGGGCATTTATCCGGCATCTTATATTTTTTGCCACAATAGTGACACTTTAGCACATTTTCTTCCTTGTGATAGGTAAGCGATATATCGCAATCACTACACTTTGCTATATATCCACAATCCCTACACATTACAAAAGATGAAAAACCTCTACGATTGATAAAAATCATAGCTTGGTTGCCATTTTGTATAGTTTGTCTTAATTCATCTATTAGAACTTTTGAAAAGATTTTGCTATCCTTTTCCTTGACGGCACGAACCATATCAACTATCTGCATTTCAGGTAGTTTTCGTTGGTTCACTCTTTCTGCCATTCTAATAAGTGTATATTTGCCGTGCTTTGCCCTCAAAAAACTATCTATTGAAGGGGTTGCACTGCCTAGCACAAGTGGGCATTTGTTATACTCGGCTCTAAAAATTGCAATATCCTTGGTGTCATACCTTGGATTTGACTCGCTGATATAACTGCCATCGTGCTCCTCATCAATAATAATTAATCCTAGATTTTGGATAGGTGCAAAAATCGCCGACCTTGCTCCTATTACTACCCTTGCTTTACCAAGAAGTATCCTCTCCCACTCATCAAACCTTTCTCCTGCTGATAGTCCACTGTGCAAAATTGCTACAAGCTCGCCAAACCTTGCAGTAACTAGCTTTGACATTTGAGGGGTAAGTGCAATCTCGGGAACAAGCATAATTGCAGTTTTACCTTGTTTTAATATTTCCTCCATTGAATGAAGGTAAACTTCGGTTTTACCACTGCCAGTAACACCGTAAAGCAACTTAATTTTGTCATCTTCTAGGATTTTATCAACTGCATTTTGTTGTAGTGGTGTAAGTACTTTTTTGTCGTTTTCTGCCCTAATAACATTGGGCTTTCTATCAACTTTGACAGGCTCTATTACAAGATAATTACGAACTGCAAGTGTGTTTACTGCATTTGCTGAAAACATTTTGTTTAGCTCCTGCTGAAACTCCCCACCATTTTCATTAAGGTACTCTAAACACTCCTTTTGCTTTTTTGCTCGAGTAGACAAACTTTCGACCATACTGCTAAAATCTATCTCGGTGTTTAGTGTAACATAATTTTTTACAAGTTCCTTTACCTTGCCACCACGAAGTTGACTAGGAATAAAAAGCCTTAGTACATCAATTTTCCTAAGATTGTATTTGTGAGTCATGTAGTCCATAAGCTCTAGCATTTCGGGAGTGATTACCTCGTATTTATCGATAATGCTATCAATAGGCTTTAATTTACCACTAAAGGTAGAAGTATTTTTTAGTTTGATTACAAATCCCTCAATAAGTTTTCTACCAAAAGGAACAAGTACACGATGTCCTATGTGTACTTGTAAAATTCCGGTATCATAATCAAATACCCTATCTATTTCGCTAGTAGATATGTCTACAATAACCTCTGCAACCATTATAATAACTCTACAACTTTATCAATAATCTTTGATGCTAGCTCTGACTTTAACATAAGTTCGTACTCGGTAACCTCATTGTTACGATTAATCAAAGTTGCGATATTTGTGTCTACATTAAAGCCTGCACCCTCTTTGGTAACATCATTTGCAACTACAATATCAGCATTCTTTTTGGCAAGTTTAATCCTTGCATTCTCGATTAAATCGTCGGTTTCTGCACAGAAGATAACAAGAATCCTATCTCCCTTTACCTTTCCAACTGCTTGGGCTATATCTGGATTTTTTTCAAACTCTAGTACTAGATTTTTACTTTTAATTTTGTGGAATGTAGGATTTTTTACCCTATAATCACTTGGTGCTGCTGCCTTAATAATAATGTCTGCACGAGAGTAATTTCCCATTACTGCATCATACATTTGTTGGGTAGTTTTTACATTGATTACCTCAAATGTATCCTTAGGTATTTTTACGCTAAGTCTACCAGCAATAAGGATTACATCTGCACCTCTTGATTTTGCATTTTTTGCAATCTCCATACCCATTTTGCCTGAGCTATGGTTTGTAATATATCTTACACCATCAATGTTTTCCTCGGTTGAACCAGCTGTAACAAGCACGGTTTTGCCCTCTAAATCCCTCTTTGGCATAAGAATATTAATGATATTTTCCACAATATCAACAGGCTCTGCCATTTTGCCCTTGCCTACATCGCCACAAGCAAGCCTACCCTCAACTGGGCTTAAAATATTGTAACCCTTCTTTTCAAGGATTGCGATATTCTCCTGCACTTGAGATGACTCGTACATATTTGTGTTCATAGCAGGACAAATTAGCTTTGGTGCAGTACATGCAAGCATTGTAGTTGAAAGCATATCATCAGCGATACCATTAGCAATTTTACCAATAGTATTAGCTGTTGCTGGAGCAACTACAAATATATCTGCCTTTTTGGCAAGAGATACATGCTCTACCTCAAAATCAAAATCCCTATCAAAAAGGTCGCTAATTACACGATTGTTTGATAAGGTTTCAAAAGATAGTGGTTGCACAAACTGTAATGCATGACTTGTCATAATGACTTCAACATTTGCACCAAGTTTTTTTAGTCTACTTACTATCTCGCAAGATTTATAGGCAGCTATACAACCTGTAACACCTAGTAATACTGTTTTTCCTTTTAGAATCATTAGTCTTTCTTAATTTCTATTTTACCTTCGTAAAATTCTTTTGCTGCAACACTAATAGATTTTTGCTTTATTTCCTCTAGCATTTCTTGCTCTTTAGACTCTAGTGTTCTAGCTCTTTTTGATAGTGCAACAACTAATGCATATTTGCTGTCTGACATTTCAATCATCTTGTCGATTGGTGGTTCCATTAACATTGTATATCTTCTCCTCTAATTAATTTTAATTTGTTTATATTTCTAGTAGCTTTTAGCCTTTCAGCTTTGATTATGCTTTCTACCTTGTCTACACAAGTTTCAACAACATCATTAACTACTACATAATCGTATTTTTCTGCCATTTTTAACTCATCGTTAATTTTGGCTTTTCTTAACTTAATTGACTCCTCTGTTTCAGTGCCACGACCAAGCAACCTATTAACTAGGTCATCAACCGATGGTGGCAACAAAAAGATAAGTATTGCATTTGGTCTTTTTTTCTTTACATTCATAGCACCTTCGGTATCTATCTCAAGTAAAACATCATTACCCTCTGCAATATTTTTGTCTATCTCGCTATAAAGTGTGCCATAGTAGTTGTCAAACAACTTGACATACTCCAAAAACTCGTCGTTTTTTATTCTGTTTTCAAAATCTTCCTTTTCTAAAAAGTAATAATTTTTGCCGTCTACCTCGCCTGCTCTTGGCTTACGAGTGGTGGCTGATACGCTGAACATTAATTCCGGCATATCCTGCATTACAATTTTTTGAACAGTACCTTTACCTACTCCAGAACAACCCGACAAAACTATAAATAATCCGTTATCTTTCATACTATCCTCTTAATCTTGATTTAGCCTTGACATAATAGTTTCGGTAGATAGTGCACACAAAAAGATATGCCCCGTTTCCATAACTATTATTGATTTAATTTTGCGATTGGTTGTAACATCTATTACTAAATCCTTCTCCTTTGATTTTGCAACAAGTTGCTTTGTTGAAGAAAGATTTGGAGACAAAACTCCTACTATTTTATTTTTGCTAATCACATTTGAAAAGCCAATATTTACATAATCCATAATTACTCGATATTTTGAACTTGCTCACGCATCTTTTCAATAATTGACTTTAGCTTTAAGGCATAGTCGGTAATTACGATATTATTTGACTTTGAAGCAATTGTATTAGACTCTCTGTTGAACTCTTGAACCAAAAAGTCGCAATCTCTACCGATTGGATTAGTCCTTGTAAATATCTCCCTCATATGTTTGATATGGGCAAATAATCTTGTGATTTCCTCATCAATACATACCCTATCCGAGAAAACTGCTACCTCATTAAGTAGCTTTGCCTCATCATACTCGACATCAACAAGATACTCCTTAATTCTCTTTTCCAAGTTGTCACGATATTCTGATACAACATTTGGAGCTTGCTTTTCAATAAGAGTGGTAACCTCCTCAATTTCGTTAAGGAAACCATTGAAACTTGTCTTTAAGTTATCGCCTTCAACCTCTCTCATTTTAATAAGATTATCAAGGGCAATATTCAAACTTGATAGTACTAAATCCTTTAGTTCTTCCTCGTTTTCTTCATTGATACCAATTTCTACAACATAAGGGCATTTTAGCAAATTTACGCAAGTAATATCGTTAGCAATACCAAATTCAAGTTCCATTTTCTTTGCGATATCAACATATTGACTTGCAACAGATTTGTTGAAAACTAGGTTTTTATCCTCACCCTCAATCGCCTCATAAGTGATAAAAATATCAATATGACCTCTTGCAATTTTTGAAGATATTTCCTTACGCATAGTATCCTCAAAAGCACTAAAAATCTTTGGCATTTTGAATGATAAGTCCAAAAATCTATGATTAACTGACTTTAATTCAATTGTGCATTTTTTGTTGTTTTTTTCGACTACTCCCTTACCATAGCCTGTCATACTTTTCATAGCAATCTCACTTTATAAAAATAATTACTAAAATTCTTATAGTTGGCTCCATTTGCATATATTTAATA
>JAHHUG010000025.1 GCA_020024085.1 Christensenellaceae bacterium
TTAATAGGTCGGTAAATGTAGCCTCTAAAATATTAACTACAAGTGCAAGTTGAACAAGTCCAAGATAGATATTTCTCATATCGGGATTTGTTTTAGCACCTATACATACACAAACTATCAAGAATATTCTCATAACTACTAAGGTTGTCAACTTCATTTTCTCGAAGAAAACAGGTTTAGCAAAGAATAATACCAAAATTGAAGGTATAATTAAAAATGGAATATTAGCTTGGATTGGATACAAAGCACCTAGAAATCCTAAAAACAAAATACAAGCTGAAAACATCAACCATTTAATAGCAAGCTCAAGTCTAGGTCTATCTGTTGGGATAGGCTCAACTGGATGTGCTATACTGTTAAAAAACTTTTTGAACATCTCAAAATCTCCTTTCATAAAAATTGATAAAATTATATCACATTGTGAAAAAAAAGACAATATATAATTAAAAATTTAACAAAGTATAAAGTCCTTTTTTTTATGATTATTTATCCATTTTTATACATAATTAAAAATGTGTTCGATTTCGTTTATGCTTATATACAAACTGCTTTTTTGTAATGCTAATTTTCACTTTATTAAACTAATAAAATTTAATGAAAAAATCATTTATATAAAATATATTTTTGCTTAATTTATAAACTGCGATAAAAAAAATTAATAAATTCTTATTGTTATTTTTTTACTTTTTTGATATGATTGTTTTAGAAATAATTATTGAAAAATATACATTATTTGTAAATAATTATCTATCATAGGAGGATTTATGAAAGAAGAACTAAATAAATACACCGACGAAACTTGGGGTATTGTTAATGAAGCTGAAAAAGATATCGGCTCAAGACTACCTGGTTCGGAAGGTGAAAAGAAATTTGCTAGATTAATGGCTGACAAACTTGATGATATCGGCGTAAAATCTGTTGAGGAAGAATTTATCGTATCGCCAAGGTCAAGTATAGGTGGCATACCATATTTTGGCTGGGTTGGTCTTTTTTGCTGTTTCCTAGTATATTTTACCTTTGTAACCTCTGCATTTTGGGTTGCAATACTAGGTATTTTAATAGCCTTGTGGACTTGGGCAATATGTAGCGTATTTTTGTACAAACCTTGGTTTGACTCATTGTTTAAACAAAAATTATCTCGTAATGTCTACGGCGAACTGCTACCAGAGGACGGCAAATACGATTATACAATCATTTTGTCAGCTCACCTAGATACTAGCTGGAACTGGAAACATTCTGCAACAAACAACCGAACTGTTGTACTAAAGATACTTTACGGTTTGCTAGGTATGTTTTACCTTACTGCAGTAGCAATTGCAGGAGTAATATTTAGATTTAGCAATACTGCACATTTTGACCTTAGTGCTTGGTACACAATCAATGCAATTTTCCCAGTAGTGTTTGCACCTGGTATATATATGATTGCTATGTGGAATAGCAAAGATGAGGACATCGCAAGCCGTGGTGCTATGGATAATGCAACAGGTATAGCCATTGCATACGAAGCACTAAAATATTTCAAGGAAAACCCTGATAAAATGCCAAAAAATTGCCGTATTGTTGACCTAAATTGTGGTTCAGAAGAAGCTGGTTTAAGAGGAGCTATGGCTTTTTGCAAAAAACATAGAAATGATGGCTTACTTACTAATGCTTGGAATATCAACATTGACTCTATCGCAGACAAAGATTTCTTCGAGGTTGTAAATGGCGACACTTGGCAATTTACAAAGTTTGATAAAGACCTTGAAAATATGCTTATGGAAGCTATGCAGGAATCGGGTATTGAAAATCCGGGCAACATTGTAAATCCAGTTGGTGGTTGCGACTCTACCCCAATGTGTAAAGCTGGTGTAAAAACAATCACTTTTGCAGCACAAAACCCAACAATCACATCATACTATCACACTTGGCTTGATGTAGCTGAAAGATTTGATAAGGAAACTGTTGGAACTGGTCTTGAAGTTGTACTACGAGTAATTGATAAAATTGCTGAAAAGGAAGAAAACAAATAATACAATATAATAATATCCACCGACTAATTTGGTCGGTGGTTTTTTATTTACCATACAAAATTGCATTGTTGTAAAACTATCTAAAGATATCTACATAATTAATATGTTGTGTAATGTTATTTATTACAATAATGTAATTGATATTACTGCGATAAAGTCAAATTACTGTATTTGTTTGCATTGTGATACTACTTGTATTTTACAAAATTATTAATATAATGCAAAAAATTTGTGTAAAAAAAGTTTAGAACAGTTTGTCCTAAACTTTTTTGTTTATATATAAATTTATTCCATTTAGTTGTGTTTATTCTCGTATTCCTTGGTTTTTAACCTAGCAAGAGTCCTTGCAAGTCGAGCTTTTGTAACATAATAGTCTGCAATACTTTGCTTATGCAATAGCTCTTCCTCCATTTCCTCTTTTTTATGTCTTGCTAATTCCACATCAATATCTTCAGGTCGCTCAATGGTATCCACAAGTACAAGCACTTCGCCATTTTCCACCTTAACAATACCATCGGAAACACTAGCAACAAACTGCTCTCCACCCACTTGATACCTTAAAACTCCTGGAATAATTGCAGCAACCAAGTTGCAATGGTTTGCAAGAATACCAATTTCTCCACTGATAGTTGGTAGAGCAATGTACTCACATTCACCATTGTAAAATGTATGGTCAGCAGCAAGAATATTAAGATTAAACAATTTCATTTTTCCACCTTTTGCAGAGTATATTACTATTTTCTGCCCGTAAATTAGGTTTTTTTGTACTAATTTTCTTCTTTTTCAAGTTTTTCAGCCTTGATTTTGACATCATCTATTGTACCAACATTATAGAATGCAGCCTCTGGATAATCGTCCATTTCGCCATCTAGTATTGCCTTAAAGCTACGGATTGTATCCTTCAGTGGAACATACACACCCGGAATACCTGTAAACTTTTCTGCAACCGAAGTTGGTTGGGCTAAAAACCTTTGAATCTTTCTTGCCCTATTTACAATCTTTTTATCTGCATCGCTAAGTTCATCAATACCAAGTATTGCAATAATATCTTGCAAATCGTTATATTTTTGTAGTATTTCTTGTACCTTTCTTGCAATAGTATAATGTTCGTATCCAACAATATTTGGCTCTAGTATTCTTGAAGATGATGCAAGTGGGTCAACAGCAGGATAAATACCTTGCTCTGCAATTTTTCTGCTTAAAACGGTAGTTGCATCAAGGTGTGAGAATGTAGTTGCTGGAGCTGGGTCGCTGATATCATCAGCAGGGACATATACTGCTTGAACAGAGGTAACAGAACCATTTTTTGTAGAGGTAATCCTCTCCTGAAGCATACCCATTTCCTCGGCTAGTGTTGGTTGATAACCTACTGCCGATGGCATTCTACCAAGCATTGTAGATACCTCACTACCAGCTTGTACGAAACGGAAAATGTTATCAATAAATAACAACACATCACGATTTTCTCTATCCCTAAAGTACTCTGCCATAGTAAGTCCTGATAAAGCAACCCTCATACGAACACCAGGAGTCTCGTTCATTTGACCAAACACAAGTGCAGTTTTATCCAAAACTCCACTTTCCTTCATTTCGTTCCATAGGTCGTTGCCCTCTCTTGACCTTTCGCCAACACCAGTAAATACCGAATATCCACCGTGATTTGTAGCAACATTATGTATAAGCTCCTGTATCAATACGGTTTTACCTACACCTGCACCACCAAAAAGTCCAATTTTACCCCCCTTTGGATAAGGCTCTAGTAAGTCAATTACCTTGATACCTGTTTCAAGAATTTCTACAACGGGGCTTTGCTCGGAAAAAGATGGAGCTTTGCGATGTATGCACATTCTCTCGTTTTGTTCACTAATCTCCTCTTTTCCATCAATAGTCTCACCTAGTACATTGAACATTCTGCCAAGGGTACACTCTCCAACTGGAACAGTAATGCCCGAACCCGTTGAAACAACCTCCATTTGCCTAGATAATCCATCACTTGAAGATAGCATAATGCACCTAACCCTAGTATCACTAATATGCTGTGCTACCTCCATTACTCTTTTTTCATCGCCTACCATTACATATAATTCCTCACGGATTTTTGGTAGTTGATGAGGCTTAAATGAGACATCTATTACTGAACCTGATATTTTAACAATTTTTCCTATCATATCAAATTACAACTCCTTTTTGTGCCTTTCAAGGTTTAGTTTTTGGCTTCTTGCACCTGATGAAATCTCCGTAATTTCTTTAGTAATATCACTTTGTCTAGTGTGATTATACTGTCTATTAAGTTCATCAAGCAACTTTTCTGCATTAGTGTTTGCACTACTCATTGCAGACATTCTAGCCTGTTGTTCAGCACAAAAACTATCAACAAGTGCACTATAAATATAACCTACAATATAGCTCGATATTGTATTATCAAGCACTTTATCTATCGAAGGTTCAAACATAAACTCCTGTTCTTGCAAGTTATCGTTTGTATCACTAATAAAATTTGCCCTATGAAAAGGTAGCAATCTTTCCTCACAAACACTACTTGTAAGCCCACCACCAAAGTCGGTGTATATTACAAATATCTTTTTTATTTCGCCCTTATCAAACGCATCAATTAAGATAGAACTAATCTCTCTTGCCCTATGCATTGTTGGGTTTTGTGCAGTATACATAAAACTTTTTTCAATAGGGATTTGATGTGATGTAAAGTACTGTCTACCATACTCACCAACAACATACAACTTGTATCCATTATGTTTATTAATCAGTTCCATTGTCCTTTTTATAATGTTTTGATTGTATGCTCCAGCAAGTCCCTTATCGGAAGTAATTACCACATATCCATAATATCCATTAAAGTCGTGGCTACCATCAACAGGATAAAAATATCTATTGTCAATTTTATTATTGACACGGAAAATTCGTTTAATTTCACCTTTTATCGCATCAAAATAAGGTCTAGTTTTATCTAGCTCCTCCTTTGCCTTTTGCAATTTTGTTGATGCAATAAGGTACATTGCATTGGTGATTTTTTTAGTTTCACCAACACTTTTTATATGATTTTTTATTTCCTTTGTGCTTGGCATTATATCACCACCCTAATTGCTTGCTAAACTCCATAGACACTGCAATTATTTGTTGTTTATCCTCATCACTCATATCGCAAGTAGTATCAATTTTAGTGCAAATTGAAGGATACTTTAAGTGGAAATATTCTAACAATTCCTTTGCAAATTTGCCCACATTTTCGGTATCTACATCAATAATATTGTTAAGTGCAGCAACAAGCAATATTACCTGTTCGTGCAATTTGTATGAATTATACTGCTCTTGGCGAAGTAATCGCATTAAATCAGCACCAAACTTAAGTTGATGTTTAGTAGCAGAATCAAGGTCGCTAGAAAATTGAGTGAATATCTCCATTTCTCTATACTGAGCAAGGCTCAATCTAAGTGCACCCGATGCTTTTTTGATAGCTGGGTATTGTGCAGAAGAGCCTACACGAGATACCGAAAGTCCTACATTGACAGCTGGTCGTTGACCACTAAAGAATAAGTCATTCTCCAAAAAGATTTGACCATCGGTAATAGAAATAATATTTGTTGGGATATATTGAGATACATCACCAAGTTGAGTTTCTGCAATAGGTAGAGCAGTCATACTACCACCACCCTTGCTATCACTTAAATGTGCTGACCTTTCAAGTAATCTTGAATGTAGATAGAATACATCACCAGGATAAGCCTCTCTTCCAGGTGGTCTGCCCAAAAGCAAACTGATTGTTCTATATGCAACTGCGTGCTTTGACAAATCATCGTACACAATAAGTACATCTTTGCCCTTATCCATAAAATATTCGCCGATTGCACAGCCTGCATATGGTGCAAGATATAGTAGTGGTGCTGACTCACTAGCACTAGCATTTACCACAACGGTATAGTCCATTGCTCCGTAGTTAGTTAAAGTTTGAGTAAGTTTTGCAATACTACTAGCCTTTTGACCGATTGCAACATAAATACAAATTACATCTTTGCCCTTTTGGTTGATTATTGTATCTATTGCGATAGCTGTTTTTCCCGTTTGCCTATCGCCAATAATAAGTTCTCTTTGACCTTTGCCAATAGGGAACATAGAATCAATACACAAAATACCAGTTTCGATAGGTTCATTAACTGGTTGTCTATCAATAATTCCAGGAGATTTTTTCTCAACAGGATAAAACTCCTCCGTTTTAATTTCGCCCTTATCATCAATAGGTGCACCAAGGGCATTTACAACACGGCCAAGCATAGCATCTCCCACAGGAATACCAGCCATTTTGCCACTTCTTTTTACAATACTACCTGCACTTATATACTCGTCATCATCAAACAAAATACAGCCAATATAGTCATCATTAAGCTCTTGTACCATTCCCCTTACGCCAGATGAAAATAGCAAAATCTCCCCGTAAGTTGCATTTTCTAGCCCACTAACAGTTGCAATTCCATCACCGACAGTAAGTACTGTTCCTTGTTCTTCGGCTAAAGCCTTTGGAATAAAACCATCAATTTTTTCCTTAAGTAGAGGTATTACATCTCGTTGATAACCGATATTGCTAATAGATTTTTCAAACTGACTAAATCTACCCTCAACACTCCAGTCGTAAACATCGCCAGCAACCTCTAACTTAAAGCCCTTTTGAACAGTTTCATCTTTCTTCCAAACTATCTCAACTTCCAAACCATATTTTTTTGATAAAAAGTTTTGAAATCTTGTTTTTTGCTCTATTGAAGGTGCATTTGCTGAAATAATTAGAGCCTTAATACTCTCATTTTTCATTTTCTTCACTTCCCTCAACAGAATTTAGGAAACTTTCGTATGCACTATTTGTATCCTCAAAAACAATTTTTTTGGTAGCATCGCTAACCAATTTTGATATCTCTTCGTTAGCATTTTTAACAGCTAGATTATGCTCCTTTTCTGCATTAACTTTAGCCTCTGCAATAATCTTATTTGATTCAGCCTTGGCATTATTAATGATACTTTCACTTATTTCATTAGCTTGTTTAGTGGCATTTTCACGAAGGGTATTAATTTCTAAGTCGGCATTTTTTAATTTATTTTCATATTCTTCTTTTGTAACAGCACTATCCTCAAAATTCTTCTTTGCTTTTTCATCCATTTCCTTGTAGTAGTTTTTCCTTTTTTCCATAAACTTCTTTACTGGACGATAAATAAGCAAAAATAGGATTGTAAACAAAAGAACAAAATTAAATAAATGTAATAAAATTTGTTGCCAATCTATATTTAGTGGCATTTTGTTCACCCCCTAAATTACATTACAAAGATAATCAATATTGCAACAATTAGTGCATAAATAATAGCTGTCTCAATAAATACAAGACCTAGCATAAGAGTTGTCCTTATTTTGCCGTCTGCTTCTGGTTGACGGGCAATACCTCCAACTGCTTTAGCTATAACCATAGCCATACCAATAGCACCTGCTGCAGCAGCAAGTCCTACAACAATAGCAGCAGCCCACGCTTTATGTTGAGTAACACTACTCTCTACCTTTTGCTCTTGCTCAACTGCATCTTGTTGAACATCTGCAACAGCAACTGCATTGTCTACCTCGCCATCAACAGTTTTTGCACTAGCGTAAATTGTTGAAGGAATAAATATTGCCATTAAAAGTATACTAACAATTAGTAATACACAAGATATATTTTTTATTGAAAGTTTCATATTAAATTTCTCCTTTAGTTTCTACTGACTTTTTCTTAAACTTTTTGCCAAATTTCTTTTTGGGTTTGTCGCTTACCTCCGACACTTCTCCATAGAATAATGCTGTAAGCATTGTAAGTACATAAGCTTGAATAAGTGCGTGCAATAATGTAAATAATACTGCTACAACTACCGGTACTACTATGCTCATTGAAGTATAGTGATATACAAGCTCTGTTACTAATGCACCACTAAGCAATGCACCAAATAAACGGAAACTCATTGAAATAGGTAGTGAAAAATCCTTAAGCGTTTTGCCTACACCCTTAATACCATTTGAGATAAATCCTCCCATCATAATTACAAGATAGGATAAGCAACCCAAAGATATTGCTCCGTTAATATCCGATAAGGGAGCTGGAAGAGATACTGAATATCCATTTACCGTAACCACTTGGATACCTATCAGCTCAAATAATGTACTGATAAATATGTACACGCCTGCTGTAAATACATACGCCCCAAGAAAATAATTTCGTCGTGGGCTGTTATTTTTGGCAAGGTTGTCAAATAGTCCAACTGCCTCTTCTAATATTGTTTGAAATTTGCCAGGTATAATTGTAAATTTTGGGATAACAAATATCCTAACAATTAGTGCAAAAACAAATATAATTCCCGTAACAATAAAAGCAGATATTACCGACGGATTAACTTCCATTATACCGAGGAAATTTACTTTATCGTGTTCGTGAAGTACGGCATCTTTCATTGTTTCTTGAATAGATTCACCCTCTTGGTTTGAGCCTATCAAAAAAGCACCAACAAGTAGCAATACCATAACAATTACCATCGTGGTAATAAAAATCCCGAGTTTTTTTCTGCTCACATTTGCACCTCCTTTAATCCCAATTTGGAACATAATCCATTTAAAATAAACACAAAGCTAATATAATGCATATATATTTGATATAATTTTACATTATAAATAAGCACTTTATGTAACTGTTGATTTATGTGTATTGTTTGTTAAAAATTACACACAACATTAACATATAAATATTAACACCATTTGTACAGTATATCAAGCCATAAAAAACATTTTTTATTGTATGCTTATTATTTTTAAATAATAAAATGCATTTTTAAATCAAAACTTATTAACATTGCACCTTTAATCTTGCTACATTTATTTTTCATTACATAATATGCAACACTCCATATCAGTTCTTTGCAATCTTTTATAAAAATTCACATTATTTTTGATTAATGCAAAAACAATAAATCTACATAAAATATTTGATAAAATTCACTTTAAATTTACATAAAAATATGGTAGTATGTAAGTATGGGTAGTTTCTGAAATATTGACAATATTTTAAAAAATTCGCCCAAAATTTTAACTTTATAGTCGATAATTAAGTATTTTGTTAAAAATTTAATAAAGTTATAAATTTATGTTTGATAAAAATTAAAATTTGTTATATATTATATATGACAAAAATAAATGGAGGTATTTATGAAAACTTTAAATCCAATTGATTTAGGTATTGCCGGAGACGGAAATGTGTATAGAAACCTTGCTCCTGCTGCCCTTGTAGAAGAGGCTTTATTTAACGGAGAAGGCAGTCTATCTAATACAGGTGCTTTAGTTGTAAACACAGGTAAATATACAGGTCGTAGCCCAGAGGACAAGTTTATTGTTGACACACCGGGTGTTCATGACGAAATTGCTTGGGGTAAAATTAATGTTCCTATTGAAAAAGCAAAGTATGAGTCAATCAAAGCTAAAATGTTAGCTTACCTACAAAACAAAGACTTATATGTATTTGATGGTTTTGCTGGTGCAGACCCTAAATACACTCAAAAATTCAGAATCGTTAATGAACTAGCAAGCCAAAACTTGTTTATTCATCAATTATTAATTCGTCCTACTGAGGACCAACTTGATGATTATGCACCTGACTTTACAATTTATTGTGCACCAGGATTTAAGTGTATTCCTGAAATAGATGGTGTTCACAGCGAAGCTGCTATCATTATTGATTATGAAGCACACGAAGTTTTAATCGCTGGTAGCCAATATGCTGGCGAAATCAAAAAGAGTGTATTCTCTGTTATGAACTATGTATTACCAAAGATGGGCATTCTTTCAATGCACTGCTCTGCTAACATCGGCGACAACGATGATTCTGCTGTATTCTTTGGATTATCTGGTACTGGTAAAACAACACTTTCTGCTGACCCTAGCCGTAAATTAATCGGTGATGATGAGCACGGTTGGTCTGCTGATGGTATCTTCAATATCGAAGGTGGTTGTTATGCAAAATGTATCAACCTAAAGGAAGAACACGAGCCAGAGATTTTCAACGCTATTAAGTTCGGCTCTTTACTTGAGAATGTTATCATTGATAAAGATGGTACACCTGACTACGATGACGGTTCTCTTACCGAAAATACTCGTGCTGGTTACCCTATCAACTACATTCCTAATGCTGCTATTCCTGGTATTGGTGGAAAACCAAAGACAATCATATTCCTAACAGCTGATGCTTACGGTGTTATCCCACCTATCTCAAAGCTAGATAACGATATGGCTATGTACCACTTTGTATCTGGTTACACAAGTAAACTTGCTGGTACCGAAAGAGGTATTACAGAACCAGTAACCACATTCTCTACATTGTTTGGTGCTCCATTCTTCCCACTAAATGCTTCAGTATATGCTACAATGCTTGGTGAAAAGCTAGAGGAAACAGGTGCTAATGTATTCCTAGTAAACACTGGCTGGTGTGGTGGTGCTGCTGGCACTGTTCCAAGAATGAAATTGAAGTACACAAGAGCTATGGTTTCTGCTGCTCTTGCTGGCGAACTTGACAATGTTGAGTACGAGTTAGACCCTATCTTCAATGTAAACATTCCTAAGAGTTGTCCTAATGTTCCAAGTGAAATCTTGAACCCAAGAGGACTATGGGCTGATAAAGATGCTTATGAGGAGTCTGCTAAAAAACTTGCTAAGAAATTCCAAGAGAACTTCGCAAAGAAATACCCAGATATGCCTGAAAACATCGTTAACGCTGGTCCAAAGGCTTAATAAAATTAACAATAACACCTCTATTTTTAGAGGTGTTTATTTTTTTAAATTTTTTGTATCTATTTGCTATCACTTATATAGTATCGTTGAAAAATTTTTACTTTTATGTTAATATTTACATTAGAAAAGAGGTAAATTATGAAATATATTATCAACAAAGATAACTTTAGAAATTTTGATGTGGTTGAAATAAACAAACTACCAAAACGAGCTTATTTTATTCCGTACCCAACAAAAGAATTACTTAATAACCAAACCATTTTGACAACAAGATACTCAAGCCCTATGGTTGATGTTCTAAACGGAGAATGGGATTTTGTTTACTACGAAAAAGAATCAAATGTTCCAACTGAACTTGATACCGACAGTATTACTTTTGATAAAGTAACAGTACCTTCTACTTGGCAAAGAACAGGATATAGGAATCCTTGCTATCTAAACCAACGATACGAGTTCAATCCAAAACTTTATCCAAATTTGCCTAGCGATGTTCCACTAGGAATATACCACAAAACTATTGATATTTTAGATAACAATAAGGTATATATTCTATCATTTTTAGGTGTAATTTCTTCTATTGATTTGTATGTAAATGGTATTGCCGTTGGATATAGTGAAGGTGCTCATAACCTACACGAATTTGATATTTCAAAATACCTAAAAAAAGGCACTAACGATATACTTGTAGTTGTATCAAAATGGTCAACAGGTACATACCTTGAATGTCAAGATATGTTTAGGGAAAATGGCATTTTTAGAGATGTACTATTATACAAACTAGACAATACATATCTATATAACTACACCCTAGATACCACAAAAAATGGGGACTTGTATGACCTTAATTTGCAACTAGATATCAAGGGCGATACAAAGGATTATACTATTACTGCCGAACTATTTGATAATGATAAGATTATTGCTAATATAACACAACAAGCAGTTAATAATACAAAATTAACACTTAAAAACCTAGTTGTTGCAGAATGGAATGCAGAAGTTCCAAAAACTTACGACTTAATTATTACATTATCTAATGGTACAAATACTTCAGTTATTAAAAATATTACTGGCTTTAAGCATATAGAAATTAAGGATAATATTTTTTATTTTAATAATAAACCAATAAAATTAAAAGGTGTAAATCATCACGATACCGATATGGATAAGGGCTACTGTCGAACTTGTGCTGAAACAATAAAAGAACTACAATTAATGAAAAAATTTAATATTAATTGTATAAGAACTTCACACTATCCACCCGACCCAATTTTACTTGATATTGCAGATACTTTAGGCTTCTATATTGTTGATGAAGCAGACATTGAAACTCATGGTACATATGAATGTAAAGTTGGTGCAACCGAGCATTTAATTAGCAACGATTTGAAATGGGAAAATAGGTTTTTGGATAGGGTTTCAAGAATGTTTTATAGGGACAGAAACCACCCTTCAATAACAATGTGGTCACTTGGAAACGAAGCTGGTGGATATGCTTGTGAGGACAGTTGCTACAATTATTTACACAAAAATAGCAATATTCCCGTTCACTATGAGGGAGTTATTAGGTCAAAAAGATTTGCCTACGATGTGATATCGGAAATGTATCCTCGCCACGACCATGTGGAAAAAGTGGGCAAACTTGAAAAGGAAAAATACAAAAATAAACCATATTTTATGTGCGAATATTGTCACGCAATGGGTGTTGGTCCTGGAGCTGTTGAAGAATACTGGCAGTCAATATACAATCACGATAATTTGCTAGGTGGTTGTATTTGGGAATGGGCTGACCATGCAGTACATCACACAAACGGGAAATATCAATTTACCTATGGTGGCGACCACGGGGAGCAAAAACACGACAAAAACTTCTGCGTCGACGGAATGTTATTCCCCGACAAAACTCCTCATACTGGTGCATTTGTTATCGGTGCTGTTTATCGCCCTATTCGTAGCGAATATTTAGGCAACAACGAATACAAATTCACAAATACCAATAGGTTTAGGAATTCAAGCTATCTTGATGTAAAATATTCTGTCCTTAAAAATGGTATTGTTGTAGACACTAAACCATTAAAACTTGATATTGATGCAATGGATAGCAAAATTATCACTATCCCTTACGAAATTGATAGCAAAGATTTATTTGTTAATATCGAATACTACGAAAACAATATAAAAATTGCTACTGAACAACATATTATCAACAACAGTTTGCATTTTGAAATTGAAAAGGGTGCAAACAAAACTGAAGTTGAAGATATTAGCTTACTAAAAGTAAAATTTGATAACGGCGAAGCTATCTTTGACAAAAATATCGGCTTAATCAGTTATACCAAAAATGGAATAGATTACTTAAACCAAAATCCAAAACAAGCAAAAGCTATACTACCAAACCTTATTCGTGCTTCGGTAGATAATGATTCATTTGGATTTAAGAAACCTTGGGAAAAAATCAAGTTAGATAAAGCAATTACAAAGGTATCAAAATTCAGTTACAACAACGACCAAAATGCAACAATAGTAACTATTGAATATGTTATCAAAAATATGGTAAAATACTTCACCGTAAAACTTGACTACACAATCTACTCTAACGGATTAATCAAGGTAAATGCTACCCTAAATAAAAATCATTTTGGCTCAACCGAAATTCAAAGATTTGGTGTGTTTATGGAGCTTCCTACAAACTTTACAAATGTAAAATTCTACGGCAGAGGCAACTACGAAAAAATGGAAAATCTACCCGATTTACTACTCCACACAACCGTTGGCTATTTTGATTCTACCGTTCAAAAGCTACACGAAGACTACATAATGCCACAAGACAACACCAACATTGGCGATTGCAAAATGCTAGAAATTTCTAACAACACTAACAAAATTTTAGTGGTAACAGAGGATAAATTTAGCTTTTCTATCCACGACTACACACAAGATAATCTTGATAAAGCAAAGCATATTGAGGATATTACAAGGGATACAATTATGCTATCAATTGATGGCTTTATGAGGGGAACAGGTACAAATACTTGTGGTGAAGATACCCTTGATAAGTACAAAGTAGACACCAAAAAACTACTTGATTTTAGTTTTTCATTTATCGGTAAATAATATTAAAATATTTATTAAACAAAAAATTAGGGCTTCAAAAAATGAAGCCCTTTTTAGTTTTATATCGTAAACCTATGTTTATATATCAATTTATAAACATAAACATCGTATTATGTTATTATATAAATATTGCACGGTTTTAACAACTATATCCCTCTAACATCATTCTATCTGCAAGTAATGCAATTAGTTCACTATTTGTAGGTTTCCAATCGGCTGGAAAAATATCTATTCCAAGTATTTTATCAATATTTGATATTGTACCTTTATTGCAAGCTACCTCTATTGAATGACGAATTGTCCTTTCCACTTTTGTTGGAGTAGTTTTGAACTTCTCTGCTATTTTTGGATACAAATCAGTGGTAACTGCACTTGCATAAGAAGGCTTTTGTATCACAAGTTTAATTGCCTCCCTAAGTTGAAAATATCCTTTGACATTTGCTGGAATTCCCAATATCAACAAAATATTTGTAAGCCTTTTGTTAAGTAAGTTTTGTTTTTTCTTTTGCTCCTGCTTTAACACAAACAATTGCTCTCTAAACATTTCATAATCAATCGGCTTATTAATTATACAATCCACATTACCCACCATAAAACGACTGCTTAGTTCCTCAACATTTGCAACCATAATAATTGAACTTTTAGACCTATTCACATTTTTATTTAGTTCTTCTAAAATTTCAAACATACTATCTAACAAAATATATTTCGGTTCTATTGTTTTTATAGTACTTATTAATTCATTTTCCTTTACAAATTTCACAGCGTAAAGTAAATCCTCTTGAAAATGATAACTCAAATCCCTAATAAGTTGAGTATCATTGCTTGCTACAACAATCATCTCTTTCATTTTTCTTTCCTTTCATAATTTATTCTTTAGTATTTTGAAAAATTTTCAAAATTTTGAAAATTTTTCAATATTACATTTAAAATCTTCAAAATTCTCTAAAAATTTTAAAAATACTGTATATTTTAACCTATTATGCAAAATTTTTGCATAACAAAACTTGGCTAACTCCATTAAATTTATTAGTTTAATCTGTGGGAAATAATGTGCAACTGCACTAAATAATACTTATATTTTAACAAATCATATAAAAAAGTCCACTAAATCGAATAAAATAAATATAAAATTTTTTTACCGACATATTTCGACACTTTTTTTAATGCAAAAAATAGCAAATTACCG
>JAHHUG010000026.1 GCA_020024085.1 Christensenellaceae bacterium
TTACGCTGAACAAATTTGATATGTAACATCATCTTTTATTGCTATTAATGTTAAGGCTATACTCAAAAATTTTTTTATAATTTGAAAAATTTTTATAAAAAAGCTATTGACAACAGCTGAATGCTTGTGTATAATATAATCAAATTGAGAATGGTTCTCATTTTGAGGTGAAAATGAATTATTCAAAACTAAAAGAAAAAATATTCGATGTAGTTTACAATAATCCTTTACATATGACAGCAGAGCAGGTTTTAAGTAAGGTTAATACAGCAGATACCAATGTAAGCCAAGCAACAGTATATCGTAATTTATCAAAGCTTGTAGAGGAGGGTAGGTTAAGAAAACTTACTATTGCAGGCGAACCGGATAGGTTTGATGGAAATATCGCAATTCATGGACATTTTTATTGTAATCATTGCAAGAAAGTCTATGATTTAGATATAGATAACGATATAGTAAAACAAATACAGCTAGGAACGAACCATAAAATAATGGATAGCGACCTAATTTTTTACGGAATATGTAAGGATTGTATAGGAGGAAAAAATGATTAAATTTGTTAAATGTAAACATTGTGGCAATGTAGTTGAATTTATTAACGATTCAGGTGTTCCAATGATGTGTTGTGGTGAAAGAATGGAGGAGTTAAAGGCTAATACAACCGATGCTGCTCAAGAAAAGCATGTACCAGTAGCAACTCTTGATGGTAATACTTTACATATTGAGGTAGGTTCAGTGCTTCACCCAATGACAAAAGAGCATTTGATTCAACAAATTATAGTGGTAAATGGTAGAAGGATTGACAAGGTAGTGCTTGACGATATGGTACCACCAATCGCAGATTTCACTGTTAATCCAAATAAAGAAATAGAAGTATATGCATACTGCAATCTACACGGATTGTGGAAAGTTAGTGTAAAATAAAAAGAAAGGTAGGTAATTATTATGGAATTAAAAGGAAGTAAAACAGAAAAAAACTTAATGGAAGCATTTGCAGGCGAGAGCCAAGCTAGAAACAAATATACTTATTTTGCATCAAAAGCTAAAAAAGATGGATTTGTTGAGATTTCAAAGATTTTTGAGGAGACAGCTGGAAACGAAAAAGAGCATGCAAAATTGTGGTTCAAGTACCTAAATGGTGGTGCTATTGGCGACACTTATGATAACCTTGTTGCTGCTGCTGAAGGGGAGAATGGCGAGTGGACAGATATGTACAAGAGAATGGCAGAAGAAGCTGACGAGGAAGGTTTCAAGGAGATTGCTACAAAGTTTAGAGAAGTAGCAAAGATTGAAAAACTTCATGAAGAAAGATATAGAAAGTTGGCTGAATTAGTTAAGAGTGGTGCTATATTCAACAAAGAAACCGAGACAGTTTGGAGATGTTCAAATTGTGGTTGCGTAGTTATCAGTAAATCTGCACCAAAACTTTGTCCAGTATGTGCTCACCCACAAGCATACTTTGAGGTAGTTGCTGACGAGTTTTAATATATAAATATATTAATGATATTAAGCGAGAACATTCATTGTTTTCGCTTTTTTTATGCAATTTTTGCAAAAAATGAAAAAAAAGAACAAATATTACTGCTAAATTTGACTATATCTATTGAAAAGAAATGCAATATATAGTAATATATATTATATATAGTAAATTTTGCTTTAATAGGAGAAATTATGAAAACATTAAAAAAGGTAATGACTTTTTGTTTATTGGTTGTGTTATCAGTAACACTTCTTACTGCTTGTAATAGTACAGGTGAACCAATAGTTAATAAGGAATTTACCGTAACTTATGATTTGAACACTACTGACCCAAATGCTCAATTTGTGTCTAATAACATTGTTCAACAAGTTAATAAGTACTACAATTCACAAAAAATAACCGAACCTTCTAAACCAATAAGAGAGGGTTTCGATTTTGGTGGTTGGTACTACGATAAGGAATGTACAAAACTTGTTAAATACAAGTGGGAATCATTTGACCACGATGTTACTTTGTATGCAAAATGGTTTGAAAGAGATAGTTTGTCTATGTCTTTCTATTGCAATGACCCAAAAGTTGAAGGACTTATCGAAATCCCTATGGATTTGAAGGACAAATATTATAGGGGAGATGTTGTCAAGGGTAATATCATTAAGGCTGGATATGAGGCTTTTGCGAAAGAACATGAAGCTAGCTTAAAGGGTAGAGGTCTTGATAAAAACTTTGTTTGTAGACATGGTGATTTACCTTCTCTTAAGGTATCATACACATCAGATATTAAGGTAGATGACAAACTTATCCAATATGCTGAAAAGGTTGATAATCACTATACAGTCAAATTTGTAGTTAATGTTTTTGAGAAAATTCACGAAGTAAGATTTTTAAATAAAAATACTCAAATTTGTATTGCTCCAACAACAGCTGAAGGCAAAATTGATTTTAGTGGTGCATACAAATATGTAAACGGCGAAAAGGTTACTAATATCGAATTTGAAATGGTTAATGGCAGAAAAACTATGCCAAAAGCCGTTGTAGAAAAGTACGAAACATTCAAAAGATGGCAAATTAGTTTGTCTGGTGTAAAAGACAAGGATTTTGAATATTACAACAAATTTGGTCAATTAATTGATAACAAAGGTAATTTGATTGATGAAAATGGTAATGTTGTAACAGAAGATAAGGCAGTGTACTTTATTGATTATAGA
The DNA here is from genome assembly GCA_020024085.1 of Christensenellaceae bacterium. Taxonomy (GTDB): domain Bacteria; phylum Bacillota; class Clostridia; order Christensenellales; family CAAEEZ01; genus HGM11377. The sequence continues at coordinate 2,686 of JAHHUG010000026.1, forward strand.
AACTATGAAAATATCAGTGATATTACCTGCCAAACCGACCTTTTAAACTATTCTGTTGATTATCAACTTTGGATTCCAGAGTTAGATGAAAATGGAAATATCAAAAAGGTTAACGGCAAATCAGTTTATTTACCTGAAAACAAAATTTCTCTAGCAAAAATTTCATACCAATATGGTACACCTATCAATAAGTTGCTTGATGCTGAAGTAAAAAAAGAGCTAGATGAAAGAAATTTGTCTACAACATTCAAATTAGTTTCTTGGAAATATGGTGATAACTATCCAGAAATGAATGTTAAGGTTAACGAAAAGGTTTCATCAAGTCACCAATTAAAGCATGATATTGTAGTTAGAACTTCTCTTGATGTTAAAAAGGAAATAGTTCGTTTTATAAAAGGAAAAGATGAGTTTTTTAACACCAAGAATACAAGCATTTCAACAACAGTTGAATATCCACTAAAAGATGTTAATAAGTGGCTTCAAAACCCAAAATTACCAGAGGCATTTGACTTACATAATATTGTTGGTGGTATGTATTATGTAAAGCCTGGTGTTAGTGTTCCAGTAAACAGCTCTACATTTATTAAAACTGAAGAAATGATTAATGCAGAAAGAGAACTATTAAAGCATCAATATACATTGAAAGGTTTCTGCTTGAGTGAACACAAAAATATGGGACCTAATGCTCCATTACTTATTACATACGATAGCAATACTAAAAAATTAGCTCTAAAAGATGGTAAGTTGCTAGAAAAAAGCGAAAATAGTAACGAAATTGTACTTAAACCAATTTTTGAAAGAAGAACAGATACTCAAGTAATAATTGATATATCTGAGTATGCAAATAAGGGCATCAGTATTCCTTCAGCATTACAAAAAGAACTTTATGCACAATTAGATACATTTGATAATGGTACATACATTGATAGTTACAATAATGATATCAAATTGAAAGGACATAAGTTTTTGAAATGGGAAGTTGTTGGTACTCCATTTGATAGCTTAGATTTAGTTAATAAGGAAAAATATCTTGGTGTAACTTTCAATAATAAATATCAAGTTATCGGTACTACAACTATTAAACCAGTGTTTGAAATTGATGAATATACACTTACATTCCTAGATACTTTTGACAAAGATATATTCACTCAACCAACCGATAAAATTATTGCTAATATTGATGATAAATATGTTACAAAGGCACAAATTGATAAGGTAATAGCATATCAAAAGAATCTAATTCCTAATATCGCTGCAAGTGAGAATCCTGCAAATTATGTATTTGATGATTGGTACACAAGCGATTTGAAAGAATTTGTTAATAGAGATGTTTCACTTACCGAGTTTATTAATAGTGTAACTAAAGGTCAAGTTGCTGATTATAAGTTTAACTTGAGTAGAAGTATTACTTTTAAGGCAAGATTTATTCCTATTAACTACAAAGTTCAATTTATGGAATTTGATGTAGTTAGCGATAAATTGAATACTACATACAAGCCATCAACAAATGCAAAGAATTGTGTATTCACATTTAAGGGTATCAATGCTAAATATACTGATAATTTGGCAAATGAGTATGTAAGTGAAATTTTCGAATATGTACCTACTGAAGCAGTATTTAATTATGTTACAGCTACTGGTGTTAAAAAGAATTATGTAATTGGTTGGTATTACTATGCTTATGCTAAAGATGACAAAGGCAATATCGACAAAACAAAAATTGTACCAGTAAACTTTAATAATACATCTTCAATTAGTGCTGATACTGTTCCTTTTGTTTTAACTGAAGATTTAGTTCTTCTTTCAGCAGGTAAGTTACCAGCAGGATACAAATTAGTTGAAAACAATACAATTAAAGTATTCCCTAAACTTGCAGAGTACGATGTAACCATTGATGCTAATGGTGGTAATTACGATAACTATGATGAGTCTGGCAACTTAAAAGGATACAAAACTAAATTAACTGGCATTAAAGGTGGTATGTTTGGTTTTGATATTCCAACAGGTGTGGACGACAAGGGTAATCCAATCAATAAGCTAAACAACAAAACTGGTTTTATGATTGATGCTAATCATAGTTACTACGAAGTAAAGTGGAATGAAGATAAAAAAACCAATGTAAATGTTTACTATAAAGATAGCCATTATATTAATGATACTGAAAGGTTGAGAATAACTGGCAATACAACTTTATACATCAACTGGGATGCTATTAAACATAATGTAAATGTATATTTCTACGATATTAATGGTGTTTTAGACGAATCAAAAACTCTTAATCTAATTGGTACAATTGAGAAAATTTATCGTTTAGAAACTATACAAGGCGAATTGAAACCAGTTGTATATGATGTTAAAAAGTTAGTAGAAATTGCAATCGGTACACACACACCAAAAGAGTCATACTATGCTTACATTTACGAAATGAAAGCTGGTGTTGAAACTTACATTTATGATGGATATTATCAAAACCCTGCTAATATGTTTGATAAAGCACTTGTAGACCGTGATATTCATTGTAAATTAAAATATAACAATTTACACTTAACATTAGATGCTAATGGTGGCTACTATGGTGGTCCAAATATTGAGGGCGACAAGCTATTAGAGTCATATATTGATAAGGATTCTGCTCTTACAATAAATAAGCAAGGTAAACTTACTCATATGGAAGATGCTTTCTCTGCTTATGTAACTAAGAATCAAGAGAATATGCCAGGCGAAAAAGCAGACCAAGGTGCTCCAAGAAGAGATAATTATGTATTTGCTGGATTTGCTACTAAACCAAATGCTCAAATAGGTGTAGATAAGTTCTACTATGGCTACAGAGATGGTAGTGATATTAGAGACTTTGAAAAAATATTTGGATATGCACAAATTAATGAATCAATTGATAGCAAAACTTGTTGGCTAGGCGATACTACTAAATTTATGAAGTATGCATTAGATGATTTGATTGTTGTAACCAAAAATGATGATGGCTCTATTAAAGATTTCAAAATGAAAAACTTGTATGCTCAATGGATTCCTGTTAAAACTCAAGTTGAGTACTACAAGACTGACAAAAAGACTTTAGTAAATGTTCAAACAGATATCTTTGATAAGTTCGGTGGAAAGGTTGCTGATGTTAATGGTGCTACTTATAGTGATTTGTTGATGCCTGAAGATTTAATCCTAAATCCTTATAAGTTTGCAAATAACACAAAAGATAAATCTCTAATTTCTTGGGTAACTGAAGATGGTGCAATCGTAGATGCTGGATTACCTGTTGGTAAACATAATACATTTGATTTCAATTCAGCTACTATCAAAGGCGATGCTCAAAATGGTTTCTATTATTTAGCTACTTGCTCAGTTTACGAAGACTTAAGGACTGGTATTGATATTAAGTATCGTGTTGAATATCCTAATAAAACCGTTACAATGGGACAATTTGAGTTTTTAGAAAATGATAAGAGGGATTTGAGTAAAAACCCATTAGTTCTTAAAAAGGACACTGATGGTAAATACTATGTATTCCGTAAGACTTATGCAATTGGTAATAGAGTAATAGATAGCTTATTCAATAATCAAGCATATCAAGTTTGCGAATTTGACCAAGGAAATACTGGTGTGTTAAAGCAATCAGGTGCAGATTTCTATTATGAATATGAACTTGTTGCAAGAGAGGAAGATGAAAAACTTCCAGTGATTGTAAATACTACTTACAAAAATGCAGTATTTGATAGAAATGATGTTACTCTTAAAAATACTCTAAATGACCCAATGAGAAACCCTTACTACGACGAAGCTACAATGGCTAATAAGATTACTGGCGAAAAGAATTATTATAAAGGTCAAATGGTAAGAGTAGTTGTTGAGGGTGGAAAATACGTAACTCAAAGAATGGTTTGGAAGAGCGATAAAGGTACCATTATGGAACCAAACTTTAACGACTTAACCAAGAACCTACCACTTGGAGACAATTCAAATATTGTTGCAACTTTTGTAGGCAATAAAAAACCAAGAATTGAAAAAATCAATGGTTTTAGTACAATTATCCTAGATACTGTTGTAAAAGGCGAATGGGCAAGGGAAGCTAATAGTAGCGTTAATGTTCAATTAAATTACTATTACGATAAATCTGTTGATTTTAATGGTAATACTACATGGTCAAAATTAAAGAATAAAGGTGGCGAATTTATTACCTCATTAAAAGGTGTTGTTAATGCATCAAATAATCAATATATCAAAAATGTTGCAATTGCCTCTAGACCAAGTGTAAAACCAGCTCAACCTGGTATTGCAGCAAAGAGATTGACATGGAAGTTAGGTAGCGAAACAGGTGATGATATTGATACAGTAGATGAAAACAAAAACCTTGTTAATACTATTTCATTTGCAGATGCACTAAATCGTGGTATTCTTGTTTCAAATTATACAAACTCAGTATATGTTGTTGAGTTGAATTTGTACGAAACTTGGATTGTTGATGCTAGAAAATAGTTAGTTAAAAATAATAAAAAGGGCATTTATATGCCCTTTTATTTTTTTGCATTAATTTATATTGTATGGTAATTTTTAAGTCGTGTAGGCTTATTAAATTAGTTATACTATATATAATATATATTATATTATTATATCTTAATATATAATTGTAATACTTTAATAACAAGATGTAACAATATTTTAATATAAAGATTACAATAGTAATAAAATTGTATAAAAAAGAGGATAGCATATACTATCCTCTAATTTTATAATTAAATATTAATTATTTGTTAGCTTCTTCAACAGCAACAGCTACTGCAACAGATGCACCAACCATTGGGTTGTTACCCATACCGATAAGTCCCATCATTTCTACATGGGCTGGAACAGAAGAGCTACCTGCGAATTGAGCATCGCTGTGCATTCTTCCCATTGTATCGGTTAAGCCGTAAGATGCAGGACCTGCAGCCATGTTATCTGGGTGAAGTGTACGACCTGTACCACCACCTGATGCAACAGAGAAGTACTTTTTGCCGTTTTCAATAGCCCATTTCTTGTAAGTACCAGCAACTGGGTGTTGGAATCTTGTTGGGTTAGTAGAGTTACCTGTGATAGATACATCTACATGCTCGTGTCTCATAATAGCAACACCTTCGTTTACATCATCAGCACCGTAAACTCTAACTTTAGCTCTCTCACCATCGCTGAATGGGATAGTGTTTGTAATTGTTAGTTCGTCAGTGTAGTAGTTGTACTCAGTAGCAACATATGTGAAACCATTGATTCTACTAATGATGTAAGCAGCATCTTTACCAAGACCATTTAGGATAACTTGTAGAGGCTCTTTTCTTACCTTGTTAGCAGATTTAGCAATACCGATAGCACCTTCAGCTGCAGCGAATGATTCGTGACCAGCTAGGAATGCGAAACACTTTGTATCCTCATCAAGTAGCATAGAAGCTAGGTTACCATGTCCAAGACCAACTTTTCTTTGGTCAGCAACAGAACCAGGAATACAGAATGATTGTAATCCAACACCGATAGCTTTAGCAGCTTCACTAGCCTTTGTGATACCTTGTTTTAGAGCGATAGCACAACCAACTGTGTAAGCCCAAATAGCATTCTCAAAAGCGATAGGTTGGATACCTCTAACGATAGCATCTACATCAATACCTTTGTCAAGGCAGATTTGTCTTGCTTCCTCAAGTGAAGAAATGCCATATTCAGCAAGTACCTTTGTAATTTTATCTATTCTTCTTTCATAACCTTCAAATGTAATACTCATAGTAACCTCCATTATTCTTCACGAGGGTCAATATACTTGACTGCATCGTTGAATCTGCCATAATTGTTGGTTGCTTTCTTTAGAGCTTCTTCAGCTGAAACACCCTTTCTAATAGCTTCCATCATTTTGCCAAGGTGAACGAATTCGTATCCGATAACCTCATTGTTCTTATCAAGACCAAGTCTTGTTACATAGCCTTCAGCCATTTCCAAGTATCTTACGCCCTTAGCTTTTGTAGAGTACATTGTACCTACTTGAGAACGAAGACCTTTACCTAAATCCTCAAGGCCAGCACCGATAGGTAATCCACCCTCAGAGAAAGCAGATTGAGTTCTACCATAAGCGATTTGTAAGAATAACTCTCTCATAGCACAGTTGATAGCATCACAAACAAGGTCAGTATTTAGTGCCTCAAGTAATGTTTTGCCAGGTAAGATTTCAGCAGCCATAGCAGCAGAGTGAGTCATACCAGAACAACCAAGTGTCTCAACTAATGCCTCTTGAATGATACCATCTTTAACATTAAGGGTTAGTTTACAAGCACCTTGTTGTGGAGCACACCAACCAACACCGTGAGTTAAACCACTGATATCAGTAATAGCTTTACTTTGTACCCATTTTCCCTCTTCTGGAATAGGAGCTGGGCCGTGGTGTGCACCTTTGCAGACACATACCATTTTTTCAACATCTTTAGAATATTGCATCAGAATTCCTCCAATTTAATTTTCATAATTTTATTTATACACATTATACCATAATATAAAATTTTAGACAAATATAATAAGTAAAGTATTTAAAATATTGTATGAGTGAACAATAATCATAATAAAAAAGCTAGTTGCTAGTTGCCATTATCATAATATGGTGCTATAATGAACTAGTAAAATGTGATTTATATATTTATAAGGAGTATAATCAATGACTAATGTTTTAGACACATTAAGAAGTAGAGGTTTTGTAAAGCAAGTTGTATTTGAAGATGATTTGTACAAGTTGCTTGAAACAGAAAGTGTACCATTTTATATTGGATTTGACCCAACAGCAGATAGCTTGCATGTAGGTCACTTTTTGGCATTAATGGCAATGAGTCATATGCAAAAAGCTGGTCATAAACCAATCGTTTTAGTTGGTGGTGGTACAGGTATGGTAGGCGACCCATCAGGTAGAAACGATATGAGAAGTATGATGACAAAAGAGCAAGTTAAGCATAACTGCGATTGCTTTAGAAAGCAAATGTCAAAGTTCTTCAGTTTTGAAGGTCCTAATGCTGCTGTTATGGTTGATAATGGAGACTGGCTACTTGATTTGAACTATATAGATTTTATGAGAGAGATTGGTTCTTTGTTCTCAGTAAACAAAATGCTTACTGCCGAGTGCTTTAAGCAAAGAATGGAAAAGGGCTTAACTTTCTTTGAGTTTAACTATATGTTAATGCAAGCATACGACTTCTTGGTACTTCACCAAAAGTATGGTTGTAAGTTAGAGTGTGGTGGTGATGACCAATGGTCAAATATCCTTGCTGGTATGGACCTTATTAGAAGAAAAGAGGGTGTTCCAGCCTTTGCAATGACATTCCAATTACTTACAAAGAGTGATGGACAAAAGATGGGTAAATCTCAAAAGGGTGCTGTATGGCTAGACCCAGAAAAGACTTCTCCATACGAGTTCTATCAATATTGGAGGAATGTTGATGATGCCGATGTTGAAAAGTGCTTGAAGTTACTTACATTCCTTGACCTTGACTATATTCAAGAATTATGTCAGTACAAAGATGAAAGAATCAACCATGCAAAAGAGGTTCTTGCTTACGAAGTAACAAAGATAGTTCATAGTGAGGAAGAGGCTAAAAAGGCAGAAGCTCAAGCTAAATCAGCATTCAGTGGTAGTATGGATAATATTCCTACTGGCGAAATCAGTGGCGAAAACCTAAATGTAATTGATATCTTAATCGAGCTTGGCTTATGCAAGTCAAAGAGTGATGCTCGTAGACTTATTGATGGTGGTGGTATTGTAATTGATAACCAAAAAGTTGATAATTACGATGCAGTAATTTTGGATAGTCAAAAGAATAATGGATTTATTCTTCAAAAAGGTAAGAAGATTAAACTAAAGGTTACAGTTAAATAATGAAAGAGTATTACACAATACTTAATACAAGTGAGAGCGAGTTTATTATTAATCGCTCTCGTTTTATAACTACGGCTTGTCATACGGAAAGTATGGACGAAGCACGAGAGTTTATCCAAAAAATCAAAAAGCAATATAGTGATGCTACACATAATTGCTATGGTTTTATTAGCGATAAACTCGGTTTGGAGATGCGATTTTCCGATGATGGCGAACCACAGGGAACTGCTGGTCAACCAATACTAGAGGTTATCAAAAAGAAAGACTTAAAAGAGGTTACCGTAGTTGTTACAAGGTACTTTGGAGGCATCAAACTTGGTGCTGGTGGGCTTGTTTCAGCATATACCGAGGGTGCTGTTACTTGTTTAGATAATGCCAAAATTGCAAGAATGGTGCTTTCTTCTGTGTACGAAGTTACACTTGATTATACCACTTATTCCGTTGCAGAAAAGATGTTAAGAGAGCAAGCGATTGTAAAGGATATACGATATGATACCGATGTTACCATAATTTTTGCTGTTGATTTAGAGGATACAAAGGTACTTGAAAACTTGCAAAATATTACAGCTGGCAAGGCAAATCCTATTAAAGTTGGAGAGGAATATATAGATGCAAATAACTAATCTTTCTATGCAAAAAAAGAATGTAAGCAGAGTGAATGTATCCCTTGATAATGAATTTAAGGGAGTGCTATTTGATGAGGTGGTTTACCAAAATAAACTTAAGGTGGGAATGGAAATTTCCGAGTACGACTTCAATAAACTTGTAGACGAGAGCAATATGCGATTTTGCAAGAATGAGGCTTTTAACTACCTAGCTAGATACATAAAGACCTTAAAAGAGCTAAAAGAGCATTTATATAGTAAAGGTTATCACAAAAATGCAGTAGATTTTGCTATTGAAAATGTAATTAAATATAACCTAGTTGATGATAGAAAATATGCTGAAAGTTATTACAATTCGCATAAGGATAACAAAAGTAATACTCTTATAAAACAAGCCTTAAAAGAGAAAGGCGTTGCAGAGGATATTATTGATGATGTGGTTGTTTACGAGAGGGACAGTGAGTTAGACCTTGCAAATAAATATGTTCAAAAACTTGCTAGAGTTGAGGATAATAATATAACCTACAAAAACCTAAATAGGCTAAAACGACAACTTGTCAGTCGTGGTATTAGTTTTGATATTATAAACGAGGTTACATCGGATTTTAATGTAATATACGAGGATTAAAATGGTAGTAAGTTCAGCCGAAATGAAAATGTTTGATAGTGAAACTATTAAAAATGGTACAAGCTCAATCACTTTAATGAAAAGAGCTAGCAATTTTATGCTAAAAAATATCAATTCAAGCCTTTCTACTGCGATACTTGTTGGCAGTGGTAATAATGGTGGCGATGGTATTAGTTTGGCAGAGGATTTGTACCCACTTAATAATAATATCGTGGTTGTAAAGGTGGCTGAACCAAGGACAGATTCTGCAAAATTTTGTCTTGAAAAAATTGAGAAATTAGGTGTAAATATAGTTGATTATTCAGCAGATTTTCCACTTGAAATCTATGACCAAATTATAGATTGTATCTTTGGAGTAGGGCTAACGCGTGATGTCGAGGGAGTATATAAAGATGTAATAAATAGGGTAAATTCCCTAAACAAAATTGTTGTTTCTTGCGATATTCCAAGTGGACTAAATGCAGATAATGGCACTACAAAACTTGCTATCAAAGCGACAAAAACTGTTACCTTTGGTGCTGTAAAATTAGGTCATTTATTGAACGAGGGTAAGGACTATACTGGTGAACTTTTTGTGGATAATATTGGTATTGATTGTAGTCGTGCAAAATGTAAGATTTATCACAAAAGCGACTTTAAGTGCTATTTTGAGCCGATAAAACAGGATTTACACAAATATACCAACGGAAAGGTCGTAATAATTGGTGGCAGTAGAAACTATGTAGGAGCACCACTTTTATCAAATCTTGCAGTGTCATGTTTGAGGGTTGGAGCAGGGCTTACTACACTATGTGTACCTACTTGTATTGAACAGGCTGTTAAAGAAAGAGTGCTTGAAAGTACATTATTTATTCTTAGTGATAATGGCGAAAATATAGTCTACAATGTGGACGAAATTGATAGTGCTATACTTAAAGCAAAAGCCGTTGCAATAGGTATGGGAATAGGTAGGTCAAGCGAGACAGTTAAAATTCTAAAACACCTACTACAAAAGGATATCAAGTTGCTAATTGATGCAGATGCAATTACAATGCTTGCAGATAATATTGAGTTGCTAAAAAATAAAAATGCAGATGTTATTTTGACACCTCATATTGCAGAGTTTTCAAGATTAATTAATGTGCCGATTGAAGAAATTAAGCATAATCCTATTGAATATGCAGTAAATTTCGCAAAAGAATATAATGTTACATTGCTACTAAAGGGTGTAAGCACATTAATCGCTAGCGAGGATAAGGTTGCAATTAGCCCTTATGGAAATTCAAGCCTAGCAAAAGGTGGCAGTGGCGATATTTTGAGTGGTATTATACTTGGTTTACTTTGCAAAAACGATACATATATGTCGGGTGTGATAGGTAGCTATATTCTTGGTAGATGTGCAGAAATTTTGCAAAAAGAACTTACTTGTTATTCGGTAATTGCAAGCGATATTCCACCAACTATACCAAAAGTTATTAAGGAAATAATGGAAGATTAAGGGTAGCGATGCTATCCTTTTTTTATGTAATTTTTAATATTTTACTTTGTATAATATCACAATTTTTATGACACTTTATTAATGATATAATTGTACAAAAAATGCATTTTTATATATTTCTGCCCGTAAAAATGCAATTAATCATTAAAATAGCGATATTTAGTACATATTTTCTATTTTATTCATAGTATAAATTAAGGTTTAATTTTAACCGGTTTGGCAACACTTAATGTATGGAGTGTTTAATGATTAAAAGAGGCGATTTATACTACGCAGATTTAAGTCCCGTTGTTGGCAGTGAGCAAGGCGGGATTAGGCCTATACTTATTGTGCAAAATGATATTGGCAACAAATACAGCCCAACGATTATTGCTGCTGCAATCACAAGTAAACTAAATAAAGCAAAACTACCCACACATATTGAACTTGATAAGGATTTGTATGGTTTACCAAAAAACTCGGTAATACTACTTGAGCAAATCCGTACCCTAGATAAACAGAGGCTTCGCGAAAAAATAGGGGAGTTACCAGAGGAAATGATGAAACGGGTTGATGATGCGTTACTTATTAGTTTAGGGTTTTTTACCTTATAATAAAAGACTTAGTATATTACTAAGCCTTTTTTTTATCTGCAATGATAAAATATTTTATACAAACTGCAAGTATGAATAACATCGTTATATACCAGTAGGAGTAAAAATCGGTTAATAAATACAATAAAGCCTATGTAAATATATGTAATTAAAAGTTGTATATAATTAATGTAATAATATTATGT
>JAHHUG010000027.1 GCA_020024085.1 Christensenellaceae bacterium
TAAGATGTATTAATATATTGACATTCAAAAAAGGTATAGTACAATGAATATAAACGATATGTTTTATATGAGAAAGGGAGAAAGAATGCTTAAAAAAATATGTGATTTTATTGTAGACAAAGGTAAATGGTTTTTAACATTATTTTTAATATTAACCATTGTGTTTGCAGTACTAATTTTTCAAGTAAATATCAATTATGATATGACAGATTATCTGCCTAAAGACTCGCCTATTTTTGAGGCTATGGATACAATGTTTACCGAGTTCGGCGATGGTGCTCAAGCTACGATTATGATACCGGATATTGTGCCAAAGGGTTCAACCAAAATCAAAAATTTAGAAAAGGTATCAGCTATTAACAAAAAGATAGCAAAGGTTGATGGTGTAGTTAGTGTATTATGGCTTGATACAGCACTTGAGGAATATTATCCATCAATTAAAAATGAAAAGTTGCCTATTATCAACAAAACCGTTGAAGAGTATTTTGGTAGCAAGGAAAATTTTGCAAATGAGCTACTAAAAAACTTTGAGGTATATAAGGGTTTTATCCCTAGTGAAATGGCAGGTATGGTGGATATGATGCTTGGTCAGTTCTATAAGGACGGCAATGCACTTATTCAAATATTCTTCAAGGAAAACGCATATAGCAAAAATACTGTCAATGCAATCAAGGAAATACAAAGTATTATTGCAGGCACACCAAATGCAGTAACAGGGGAAAATTATACCTCAAATTTAGGTGGTATGGCATCTAGTGCTTATGCAATGGAAACAATTATGGAAAGCGAACTATTCAAGCTTGTTATGATAGTTGCCCCTATAATTATATTGTTGCTATTATTATTTACCACATCATATTTTGAGCCTGTTGTGTACCTAGTTGTAATAGGTATTTCTGTTGTGCTAAATATGGGTAGCAATGTAATGATGAGTTCTGTTTCGTACCTAACATTCTCTATTGCAGCACTTATTCAAGTGGCAGTGTCTATGGACTACTCAATCTTTATTATGCACAGCTACAAAAAATATCGTAAAGATGGTTTGATGCCAAAAGATGCTGCAAAAATTGCACTTAGAAAGTCACTTTCATCAGTTTCTGCAAGTTCTCTAACTACCATTGCAGGCTTCGTTGCATTAATGTTTATGAGATACAAGATAGGTATGGATATTGGTCTTGTACTTGCAAAGGGTATTTTGTGTAGCTTAATCACAGCATTCTTATTTATGCCAGGCTTCTTGGTTCTATGTGATAAGCCTATTATGAAAGGTGAGCATAAACCTATATTCCAAGCAATTAGAGATTGGTTTATTAAGCAAGGTGCAAAGAGAAGATACAAAAAAATCAATGATGGTTCAATGAGCTTTGAAACATACCTTCCAGAGCAAATGAGTGCTAAAAAACAAAAATCTCAAAAGAAAAGCGAAAAGGTTGGTAACAATTTACTTAAGTTAAGATTTGTTGTTCCTATCTTATTTATAGCACTACTTGCACCAGCATTTATGGTACAAAATAACAACCACTTTATGTATGGCGAGATGTCTTCTTCGGGTGGTCCAGGTAGTACATTATTTACCGATAGAGATGAAATTGAGGCTGTTTTTGGTAGCCAAAATAATATCGTTGTACTACTTAAAAACGAACATCAAGATAAGGAAATCAATATTGTTCATTCCCTAGAAAAAGCAGCTCATGTAGGAGAGGGCAAGGTACAATCGTTTGAGATTATCAAAGATTCACTAGGCGATTTGCCAGTACCAGATTTTATGAAATCGCAATTTGTTGGTAAAAATTATCGAATGATAATAATGACGGTGGATTCAGCAGAGGAAGATGATGCAGCCTTTGAGGCTGTGGACTCAATCACAAACATTATGAAAGAGCAAAATATTGAGGGCGATTATTATATTATAGGTAATTCGGTTGTTGCAAAAGAGCTACGAGTAATAAATAAAACTGACTATACAATCACAACCTCACTTGCTTTAACATTTATCTTCGTAATCTTGTTGTTTACATTTAAGGGACTTGTTTTGCCACTAATACTAGCATTACTTATCCAAGGTTCTATTTGGTTTGCAATGACAATACCAGCATTTAGCAATATGCCACTTGTATTTTTAGGTTACCTAATCGTAAGTTGTTTCCAAATGGGTTGTACCATCGACTACGGAATATTGTTCTCTAATAACTACCTAAGATTTAGGGAGACAGAGGATAAATTAACGGCTTGCAAACACGCATTCAAAGCGTCGATTGGTGCTGTCAGCTTGTCTGCTGCAATCCTTATGACAGTAGGTTATGTAGTAGGTATAGCAGGCTCTATTCCAGCTACATCAAATATTGGTTTGCTACTAGGAATAGGTGCAACGGTATCATATATTTCAATGACTTACTTGTTACCACTTTTCTTGGTTCTACTAGATAAACCTATCCTTGCAACTACCTTAAAGTTAAAAAGGAAAGATAAGGTAAAGTTAGAGGAAAAATAATAGTAGGCTAGTAGTTACAAAAAGTTAAAAGATATGCAATAAAGCATCATTATCAGTAAATGGTAATGATGCTTTTTTATAAAAGTACGGATACAATAGAGTTAATTTTGCAGAAATTTGATAGCTTATTTTATAGTCAAGTATAACATTTACAATCAATTGTACTATGAATTATTTTTAATATTTTTGACAATAACCATTAATTTTGTGATACACTATTTATATAGTAAAGCTAATAGTTTTATTATATTTTATAAAATATTAATTTTGTGGTCGCCTTATAAAATTGCATAATCCGTATTTTATAATATAAAATATATATATAAAGTGCTAATTATGTTGATAAATGCAAACAAAATAAAAACATATATATAATTAAAAGTTATAAAGTAGTACATAAAATTTGTGAAATTATTAATTCAAGGAGAAAAATATGAAGATTGTTATTTTAGATGGATATACTTTAGCTGCTACCGACCTTAATTGGAATGGATTTAATAAACTTGGCGAAGTGGTATATTACGATAGGACAAATAAGGAAGATACAATAGATAGAATTGGAGATGCAGAAATTGTAATTACCAACAAAACTGCTATCACTAAAGAGGTAATTGATAGTTGCAAAAATATCAAATATATAGGTGTGCTTGCAACGGGATATAATGTGGTAGACTTTGAATATGCTAAACTTAAAGGGATACCGGTTTGCAATGTACCAACCTATGGAACTACTGCTGTTGCACAATATGTATTTGCACTTTTGCTAGAAATTTGTCATCACATAGGTCATCATGATAGGGTGGTAAAAGAGGGTAAATGGACAGCTTCAAAGGATTTTTGTTTTTGGGATTATCCACTAATTGAGCTTAAAGGTAAAACTATGGGAATAATTGGTATCGGTAGAATCGGCGAGGCAACTGCAAGGATTGCAAAGTCTTTTGGACTGGAGGTAATAGCCTACGACAAACACTTTTCAAATAGTGCAAAAGAGGTCGCAGAGGAGGTTAGCCTTGATGAGTTGTATAGTAGGGCAGACATTATTTCGTTGCATTGTCCATTGTTTAAGGAAAACGAAAAAATGATTAATAAGAGTAGTATTGCCAAAATGAAAGATGGAGTAATTATTATCAATACTTCTCGAGGTGGACTTATTAATGAGGAAGATGCAAAAGTTGCTTTGGATAGTGGCAAAATAGGTTATCTTGCTTGTGATGTGGTTTCAACTGAGCCTATCAAAGAGGATAATCCTCTACTAAGTGCAAAAAATTGCATTATCACACCTCATATTGCTTGGGCACCAAAGGAAAGTAGGCAAAGGCTTATGAATGTAGCAGTAAGCAATGTAGAGAGTTTTATTGCTGGCAAGGTGCAAAATAGGGTAAATTAAGTGTAATAAAGCAAATAATAGATATGCTGGTAAAATGCGAATAATTGATTTGTTCGTAAATAGGAAATATTAGATATTTGCTAGTATTACATTGTAGGTAAATAACAAGTTGTCAATGTTATAGTGTACGGTTAATGTTTGAAAGTTGGTACATATAAGGTAAGTGGTACTTGTTTTTATTAAGGAGAAATATGAAAAAGGTTGTGCTTATTCCCGATTCGTTTAAAGGGACAATGAGTAGTGAGGAAATTTGCGATATTATGGAAAGTGCGATTGTAAAGCATTATCCCGATATCGAAATTGTAAAAATACCCGTTGCCGATGGTGGAGAGGGTAGCGTGGATTGCTTTTTGAAGGCTGTTGGTGGTAAAAAAATCAATGTTGAGGTTTGCAATCCATATTTTGAAAAGATTAATAGCTTTTATGGTTTACTAGATAATCACACTGCAATAATCGAAATGTCGGCTTCAGCAGGGCTACCTTTAATTGACAAACTTAATCCATTTGGAACCACAACATATGGAGTTGGCGAACTAATACTTGATGCGATAAAAAATGGTGCAACAAGGATAATTATGGGGCTTGGTGGAAGTTCAACCAACGATTGTGGAGCAGGTTGTTTTTCTAGCCTTGGTGCGAAGTTTTTTGATGAAAATAATAGGGAATTTGTACCAACTGGTGGCACTCTTTCAAGAGTAAAAAAGATAGATTTATCCACACTTAAGGAGAATACAAAAAATGTGGAATTTATTACAATGTGCGACATAAATAACCCACTTTACGGGCAGAATGGTGCAGTTTTTCAATTTTCTCGACAAAAAGGTGCAACAGATGACACTATAAATTTGCTTGAAAATGAAGTGAAAAATTTTGCTAAAATTGTAGAAAAAGAACTATGTTTTTGCGATGTAAATTTTGAGGGTGCTGGGGCAGCTGGTGGTATGGGATTTGGTATGAAAGCCTTTGTAAATTCCAAAATCCAAATGGGGATAGATACTGTTTTGGATATTGTAAATTTTGATAAAAAAATTACCGATTGCGACCTTGTAATTTCTGGAGAGGGCAAGTTTGATAGTCAGTCTTTTAGTGGTAAAGTTGTTATGGGGGTTGCAAATCATACCAAAAAATTTGATGTTCCATTGATTGCTGTTGTGGGGGATATTGATGATAATATTGAGAGTGCCTACGAAAAGGGAGTAACTGCTATTTATAGTATAAATAGGGTTGCAAAAGACTTTTGCAAGGTTAAAAATCGTGCAAAAAATGACCTTATGCTTACTGTTGATACAATTTTTAGAACAATTAAAATGTGTGATAGATAATTTATTAAAATACAAAATAATGTAGCAATATAAATTTATTAAGAGGATTTTATCCTCTTTTTTTATTAAGATAATATACTATAAAAATATAGATATCATATTGAAAAGTGTGAAAATATTTTTAAAAATATTGCATTTTTTATTGACAAAAAATAAAAGTTAGGTAATAATAGTGTCGTAGTTCGCAAATGCGAACAAAAAAAAGAATATAAAAGAGTTTAATTTTTTTATACATATGTTCGCAAATGCGAACAACATTAACTCAAATAGCTTTTGTGTATATATTAAAGAAGCTGTAAATAAATATGGTATTAATATTGAATTATTAATAATTTTAGCAAGTTAGCAGAAACCGAAGTTAAAATATCAAATTGTAGATATAAAACATTGATTATGTAATATTAAGGAGGATAAAATATGCCATTAGTTGTAGCACCTATCAACAAAGAATTAAAAATTATCAAGATTTTACTAGAGGATAGCACAAAAAAACATCTTGCTAATTTGGGTGTCGTAGTTGGGGGTAAGTTGACAATTATATCAATATGTGATGGTAGCGTAATTTGCCTTGTTAAAGATGGGCGATTAGCTTTGGATAGTAATATAGCTACAAAAATATTTGTTCAAGAGGAGAAGTAAAAAATGAAATTACTAAGCGAATTTAAGGTCGGCGAAAAGGGAATAGTAAGTAGAGTTGGTGGAACTGGCTTGATTAGAAGAAGACTTTTTGATATGGGTATTACCCCAGATGCAGAAATAATGTTAAGAAAAAAAGCACCACTTGGCGACCCTATTGAAATTACCCTTCGTGGATATGAATTAACTTTACGAAAAGCAGAAGCAGAAAATGTGTTTATGGAGGAAAGTAAATGATTAGAGTTGCACTTGCAGGAAACCCAAACTCTGGTAAAACAACATTATTTAATAGCCTTACTGGCAGTACTGCCCATGTAGGCAACTGGCCAGGTGTAACTGTTGATAAAAGAGATGGTGTATATAAAAAAGGCAAAGAGCCAATGCAAATTATTGATTTACCAGGTATTTATTCTTTGTCACCATACACACCAGAAGAGGTTATTTCAAGAAATTACATACTAGATGAAAAGCCTGATTGCATAATAAATATTGTTGATGCTACAAACCTTGAGAGGAATTTGTATCTAACAACACAACTTATGGAAATAGATGTTCCTATGGTAATTGCACTTAATATGATTGATGCAGTTAAAAAGAACGGCGATAAGATTGATGCAAAAACTTTGGAGAAGAAAATAGGTATCAAGGTAGTTGAGATTTCAGCCCTTAGAGAAACTGGTCTTACAGAGCTTATGGAGGCATGTGAGGAAGTATATTCAACTCCAAGAGAGGGCAAAACAGTTCTTGAGAGTACCGACCTTAACCACCTTATCGAAGATGTTAGAATTGCATTAAAATATAAGGGCATTGATAGTCCATTATTCCACGCAGTAAAACTTGTCGAAAATGATGAAATTGAGGTAAATCAACATCAAGAAACTGTCAAAATGATTGATGAGTTCAAAGCAACTTTCAAGGACAATGTATTTGGCACTGACTTTGAAGCACTTGTTGCTGATGGCAGATATAAGTATATTAATAAAAATTATTCTTCAGTAGTTACGAAGAAGCAGAAAAAGGAAAAATTATCAAAGTCGGATAAGGCAGATAAGGTACTTACTCATAAGATTTGGGGTATTCCAATATTCTTGGTAATAATGTTTCTTGTATATCACTTGACATTTAGTGAAAACTTTTTGTTCCTAGCTGGAGCAGTAGGAGAGCAAGTTACTCTTGAGGGAACTGCTTTTGAGGGGTTAGTGCTAAATGGTGGTGGAGTAAACTCTCCAGGTGTATTTTTGCAAACGGTAGTAGGAGGACTCACAAACCTTGTTGATGAAGCACTACGAAATGCACTTGCTACTTCGCCTGCTTGGGTAACTGGTTTACTATGTGATGGTGTTTGGGCAGGTATTGCAGCAGTACTATCATTTGTACCACAAGTATTAATGCTATTTATGTTCCTAAGTATGCTAGAAGATAGTGGATATATGGCAAGGGTAGCATTTATTCTTGACAGAATGTTTAGAAAGTTTGGTTTGTCAGGTAGGTCATTTATGCCTATGATAATGGGCTTTGGTTGTTCTGTTCCTGCTATGATTAACACAAGAACTCTTGCTGATGAAAAGGAAAAGGTTGCTACAATTAGGGTAATACCATTCTTTAGTTGTGGTGCAAAATTACCTATTTTAACAGCAATAGCAGGTGCGATTGGTACTCAATTTGGACTTGGCAATGTGGATTTAATCACTTTTGGTATGTATTTGTTTGGTATAGTTGTAGCAATTGCAACAGTTTTACTAATGAGAAACACATCACTAAAAGGAGATACACCACCATTCATTATGGAGCTTCCAGCTTACCATATGCCACAACCTAAAAATTTGGCTTTACTTCTATGGGATAAATTAAAGCATTATCTAAAGAAAGCAAGCACAATTATCTTTGCAACTTGTATCTTGATTTGGTTTTTGTCAAACTTCAACTGGAAATGGCAAATGGTGGACAACATTGGAGAAAGTATCTTATGTAATGTTGGCGAGTTGTTTACCCCATTATTTACACCACTTGGATTTGGTAGCCAATTAAACTCTAATTATAGTTGGGTATTTGTAGTAGCAGCAGTAACAGGCTTAATCGCAAAGGAAAATGTAATTGCAACATTTGCACTAATTGCAGCAGTTATCACTGGTATGGACCCAGAAGCATTTTCAGAGGCAGAAAGTGTAGTTGCAATGATTCAAGCAACAGGAATTACCGTGCCAGCACTTATTGCTTACATTATGTTTAATATGACTACAATCCCTTGCTTTGCAGCAGTAGCAACAGCAAAAGGCGAGCTACCAAAAAAATATTATAGAACAACAATTTTGTTCTGGTTGGTAACATCTTATCTTGTTGGTACAATGACATATCTTGTTGGTACTTGGCCTTGGACAGTAGCAATTTTTATCGCAGTAATTGCACTTGTAGTAACACTTATTGTGCTTAACAATAAAGGTAAAATAAACTTGAGTAAATTAAAGATTAAAATGCCTAAAAAGGTAAACAAGGAGGGATAATGCAACCAATAGAAATAGTAGTAATTGTGGGAGCTGTGCTAGTTGTTTTGGGAGTATTTGGAGGATACATATACAAAAAGAAAACAGGCAAAGCAGGTTGTTCGGGCTGTGATGAATGTTGTTCTGGTTGTTCTGGTTGCTCATGTACCACCAAAAAAACAGTAAAAGGTGAAGCAAATAAAAAGTAAAATACAAAATTAATATAATATTTAACATATAGAAAGAACCTATTTTTGTAGGTTCTTTTTATTATAGATAAGGTTGTTTGAATGGATAATTAAGGAAAAATCTTATTTTTTTATCTTATAACTGAAATACATAGAATATGTATTAAGTATAACCTATATGAATTACCAAAAAATATATATCAATATATGTAATCAGCATTAGAGATTTTTGTTCTTTACTATTGAAAAGGGTATTTGAAAATGTTAATATGTATATATTATATTGTTGGGGGAAAGGTATGAAATCAAATGGTTTTATAAAATTTGTTACAAATAAGAAATCTCTTTTTGCATTTTCGCTACTTTCTGCATTAGATGCATTTTTCTTTTATGCTTGTAGGGCAAACTTTGTATTTCTGGATATAGCAGTTTTTAATGGTATAGCTTGGTTGCTATTGTCAATTATGGCGATAAATACTATTATGCTTATTTCTTTTTATGTGCTTGTTGCTAAAGAAGTAAAAGTAAAGGAACAACTTATTGTAGAGAAAAAGGCATTCAAGGTTTTTAGTGCGATAGGTGTAATATTATCAATATTATTTTCAATTGGCGTAATTGTTAATATGATTGTAGCAGGTCAGGAGACAATTCCTGTTATTTTCAAAATGGCATACAAAAATTTACCATATTTCGCATCGGTAGTTGCAATAATATTCTTGATTGCTGTATATCCAAATATCAAAAATGTAACTTTTAAAAAGGTTATTGCAAGTATTATGTTTGTTTGCATATTCTTGGTATCTTTATCAATGATAATACCTTTTAAGGTGTATAAGATTACATCAAGCCCTTTGGTTATTGATTCGGGTAGTGATTATTATTCGGTAGTATTTGCTACTAGCACTGAAGGTACGGGCTATATTGAGTATGAATATGATGGCAAAAAATATAAAACTTATGATGAGGTTATGGGAAGAATTAAGGGAGATAGCAAAATACATACTATCAAAGTTCCAAAAGAACACCTTAACAACAATACATACAATGTAGGTTCAAAGCAAGTGTACGAGGCATTTAGCTATGGCAGTATGTTGGGTACTGAAGTAAAATCTAATAACTATAATTTCAAAGCACCTAGTGGTGAAAAACAGACTTGGCTTAGTGTATCCGATTGGCATTCAAGACTAAATAAGGCTTATAAAGCAGTAGGATATGCAGGCGATTATGACGGAGTAATAATGCTAGGCGACCCAGCTCCTGGATTAATGTTTGAAGATGAGATAAAAGACTATATAGTAGAATTTGGTGGTCAAATTAGTGGTGGACAAAAACCTGTTGTTTATGTAAGAGGTAATCACGAAACAAGAGGAGAGTATGCTGCAAAGTTGCCTAGTTATTTAGGAATGGATAATTTTTACTATACTACATCTTTTGGCGATTATGAGTTTATTGTTTTAGATAGTGGAGAGGACAAAGTGGATTCTCACCCAGAATATGGTTCAATGGACAACTATTATGAGTATCGCAAAAATATGACAAACTGGCTAGAAAACCTACCTGCAACTTCAAAGAAAACAATAACACTTGTACACTCTAGTGAAATATGTATTGAAAAGGACTTAATGAAAAGGTCTTATGATGCATTAAAGAATATAGGTGTAAAGCAAATTGTTAGTGGTCATACACATTCTTGTGAATTCTTCACTGAAGATGGTATTAATGTATATCTTGATGGTGGATTCAAACATTCTAAATATATTGCAAGCAAACTTACATTCGATAATGGCAATATGTTAATTGAAGCTTGGGACAATAATGGTGCAAAGGTGTTTAATCAAAGTACAATTATATAGTTTAACTTTAATAATGTTTTAATTAAAAAAGTCTACTAAAATCTAGTAGACTTTTATTTTTTATATGATTAAATGTTTTGTAAAAGGTGAGTTTATGGTTTTTCTATTCAATATATGTTTGCTTTAATACATCAAAAATACCTTTTGTAGTCATTCGTAGTTCGGGAATAACTGGTAGTGCCATAAAACTCAAGGTCATAAATGGGTCAATGCCTTTATTTACGCCTTGCTTAAAAGCAGCAGCTTTTGTTTGTTCAAGATTTTCACTTATTTCTTCAATAGGTGCATCAGTCATAATGCCTGCAATTTCTAGTACTACTTCTGATACGATTTGTTCATTATTAACAACTACGATTCCACCATGTTTTTCTATAATTCTATTTACTGCAAATGCCATATCTCTTGCATTTGTACCTACAACAATAATGTTGTGGCTGTCGTGCGAGATAGAAGTTGCAACAGCACCAGTTTTTAATCCATAGCCTTGCAAATATCCACTACCGATATGATTTGTGTGTTTATGTCTCTCAATGACAGCAATTTTCAAAATATCTTTTTCAATATCAACTTTTTCGGCATAGCCTTGATTTTTGGTAAGAATTTCTCCTGGTACCATACCGATTATGTTGTGTTTTATATCCTTAAAATCTTTTGCAGATACATTCGATACATTAAATGTGTTATGAGCGTGTTGCACTAAATTAGGTTCAATGATAGGGGTTTCAAAGGGTTTAACCTCTCCGTCATAGCAAAGTTTTCCGTTTTTAAATACCATTTGCACATTGAAATTGTCAAAACTATCAATAATAGCAAAGTCAGCGATATAGTTAGGTGCGATTGCTCCACAATGTTTAAGGTTAAAGTAACGGGCTGCATTATATGTAGCAACTTTGGCAGTGATTAAAGGATTTGCTCCAAGTTTTATAGCTTTTTTGCAGATATAATCAATATCGCCTTTATTTAGTATATCATTTGGGTGTCGGTCATCTACGCAGAACATACAACGGTCGGCATACATAGGTGTTAAAAGTGGAAGTAGTGCCTCCAAATTTTGTGCAGCAGTGCCTTCACGAATCATAATGTATTGACCTAGTCGAAGTTTAGTAAGTGCATCATTAATATCATAACATTCGTGGTCAGAGCATACTCCTGCTGAAATATAAGCATTCAAATCCTTGTCTTTTAGCATAGGTGCGTGACCGTCAATCATTTTGTTATGTTGTTCAGCAGAAACAAGTTTTTCTATTGCACCATTTTCGCCCGAAACTACGCTTACAAAATCCATAAATTCAGCAAGGCCACAAACTCTTGGGTGGTTGTAAAAATCATCAATAGCCTTGTAGTCTAGTTCTGCACCAGACTCATCTAAAGGTGTAGCAGGAACACAAGAAGGTAGCATAAAGTGAACATCAACCGGCAAACCCTCGGTAGCTTCTAGCATATATTTTATGCCATCAGTACCCATAACATTTGCAATTTCGTGTGGGTCGGTAACAAGGGTAGTAGTGCCATGGGAAATTAAGGCTTTTGCTAGTTCCTTTGGTGCAACAAGTGAACTTTCCAAGTGAATATGACTATCAATAAAACCCGGTAAAACAATTTTACCAGTCATATCGTATTCTTCATTACCAGTGTACTTGCCGATACCAACAATAAAACCATTTGCAACAGCAATATCTCCATAACTTAGTTCGCTTGAAAAAACATTCAAATAGGTTGCATTTTTTAGTACAAGGTCAGCAGGCACTCTATTTTCTGCAACATCTACCATATGCTTTTTGATATGTAAATTGTTTGTATTTTGTTTATAATTTTCTACCATATGACACCCCAATTTAATCGTAATAGTATCAAAAAGATAACTATGTGTTCTTATATTTTTATAAATTAACTTATCAAATTTTAATAATTAAAGTGTAACATTATAATAGCATTAATTCAACCAAATGTAACATTAATTAGATAATAAACCACCTATAAAGGTGCTTTTTTATTTTATTGTTATTTAATTAATTTTTTTATATAAATGCAGAGGTTAGTTGCAGATAAATATATTTCTCTTTAATGAGATTTTCTTGCATAATTTTATTTAGGGTATTTCCATTTTTTATATAAAAATACTTATTTATTAATTTGATGAGAAGTGCATTTGATATTATTAGGTAATATTTATTATAACTAAAATCATAGTCTTTATTGAATATGACTTTTTACTATGGTACAATTAAAATGTAATGAAGTTAGGAGAAATTTATGGATTTAAATATTTTAAATGATGCTTATCCAGATATATGGAAATTAATTGTAAGATTGCTATGTGCAGTGGTTTGTGGTTTGATAATTGGAAGTGAGAGAAAAGCTCGTTCTAAAGAAGCAGGACCAAGGACACATGCGATAGTATGTTTTGCATCTGCATTAATGATGATTATTTCAAAATATGCTTTTACGGATATCAACGGCTCGTACGATGTTGAAAGAATTGCAGCACAAATTGTAACAGGTATAGGTTTCTTGGGTGCAGGAATGATTTTCTACAAAAGGGATATTATTCAAGGTCTTACAACAGCAGCAGGTATTTGGGCAACAGCAGGCATTGGTATGGCAATAGGCTCGGGTATGATAATTATAGGTATTGTATCTACCGTAATTATTTTATTGATACAAGTTTTCTTGCACATACGAGTTATTAACAAATCAAATAACCCTAATATGTCTGTTACTATGAAGGCTATCCTTAAAATTGAGAACAATAGTGATATCGAGGAGTTTAAGGAGATATTTGGAATAAATACATTTTTAAAATATCGTACATTTACCACTGGTTCAACTAATCAACCAAGAATTGAACTTGAGTTTCATACCAAAAAAGATTGTTCACCAGAGAGCATTTATGAGATAACATTTAATCATCCTTATATAGTGTCATTAGAGGTATTAGAAGATTAATGTGCTAACAATTTTTAATTATGGATTTATATGAACATATACAGTTTGAAGATAATCCATATAAACCATCAAAGCTAGGTAAAACTCCTATACAAAAGAGATTAAATAAAAAGGAATATATACATCAATTGTGGAGGATATTCTATGATTGAATTTAGTGGGGAACTATCGGAAATAAATAGACAACGAATTATAAAAAATGATACCTTCGTTAATATGGTAACAATAATGAATGCAGTAGTTATTTATACTGCAATAATTCTTGCATTTGCAATTGCTTTTCATGAATGGCTAATAACAATAATGCTATCACCATTACTGGTATTAATAATATATACGCCACTATTTCCACATATATGTAAGAAAAAAGACTTAGATGAAATGATGCAAAAAAGTATTATTTTTGATGAGGAATATGATGGCATATATGTTGATTATAATGGAAAACCCAGAACTGCATATTTTTCATTTCACGATGTAAAAAAAATTATAGATTTAGGTGATTCATATTATATTAAATTTTACTTTCCTAAATTAATAATATTTGTGTGTCAAAAAGATTTAATAACGCAAGGAACTATCGAAGAATTTGAGGAAATGTTTGCAGATAAAATTATTGTAAAAGAAAAGTAAAAAATTTTATTGAAAAACTCTATTGAATAGGAGAGAATATAACTATTTCTGTATTTGAATACTATTTTGAATACATTCGTAAACA
>JAHHUG010000028.1 GCA_020024085.1 Christensenellaceae bacterium
GTATTATTAAACAACCAAGTTAAAACGGAGGATTTTACGATGAAACATATTAAAACAGTTGTAGAAAAAAGTTTATGCAAGAATTATAAGACAGGTTGTGGTGAATGCCAATCTAGTTGTCAATCTGCTTGTAAGACAAGTTGTACAGTAGGTAACCAAACTTGCAAACACCAAGAAGAAAAAATTAATGTAATTAAGAAGTAATATATGGTACATACTTTTAGTTTTACCTATAAAAACAACCCAATGTACTTTTTGTACGATATCGAGGGTGGCAGTCTTCATATAATTGACAAGACTGCCTTTTTGGTATGTAAACATAAGTACGAGATTGCTGATATGACCGAGCAAGACCTTGCTGATTATGAGTTAGTTTCATTAGAGGACAAAAAGGAAATTGAAGCAGAATTACAACAGTTGGTAGATAAGGACCTACTAGAAAAGCAAGAGCAAAGATATTGCATTAATCGTAATGGTGAAATCAAAGCTCTTTGTTTGCATATATGCCATGATTGTAATTTGGGTTGCAAATACTGTTTTGCACACGAAGGCACATATAATACCGAAAAGGATTATATGAGTTTTGAAGTTGGTAAGGCAGCGATTGACTTTTTGATTAGTCATAGTGGCAATAGACACAACCTTGAGGCAGATTTCTTTGGTGGCGAACCTTTGATGAACCTTGATGTTGTAAAGCAAATTGTAGAATATGCAAAGGCTGAATGTAAAAAGGCTGGTAAGGTTATTAACTTTACAATGACTACAAACTGTGTTCTACTTGACAAGGATACTATTGATTGGTTAAATAAGGAAATGTTTAACATTGTTTTGAGTATTGATGGTAGACCAGAGGTGCATAATCGTATGAGAAGGACTCACAACGATAAGGATACTCAAGCTTTAGTTTTAAAAAATGCTAAGGCAATGAGAGCAGTTCGTGGTGATAAAAGCTACTATGTTCGTGGTACATTTACAGCAAATAATCTTGACTTCGCTGAAGATGTACTATATCTAAATGACCAAGGCTTTGACCAAATAAGTATGGAGCCGGTTGTAGCTGATGAAAAATGTGATTATGCAATCCGTGAGGAGCATTTACCTAAGATTTTAGCCGAATATGATAAATTAGCCGAGGCTTACCTTGACAGAAGAGCAAACGGAAAATGGTTTAACTTCTTCCATTTTATGATTGACCTTAAAAATGGACCATGTGTAACCAAAAGACTTACCGGTTGTGGTGCAGGTAGAGAGTATGTTGCAGTTAGCCCAGTAGGAGATATCTATCCTTGTCATCAATTTGTTGGTGGTAGCGAGGAATACTATATGGGTAATGTGCTAACAGGCGAGTTTAATCGTGATATTCAATCTAAATTTGCAGACATTGTAGTTTACGACAAGGAAGGTTGTAAAGATTGTTTTGCAAAATACTATTGTAGTGGTGGTTGCTGTGCTAATTCACTTAATTATGCAGGCAGTCTACTTAAGCCATACAAGATTAGTTGCGAAATGATGAGAAAAAGATACGAACTTTCTCTTGCTATTTATGCTATTGAGCATTTGCAAGATGAAGAGTAGTATTTTACTATATACAAAATTTAATTTATTAATTATTGATTTTTAGGAGGCAAACTAGTGAGCAAGAAAAAATCAATTTCAATATACACAATATTTGCTGTAATATTGATTTTGTTGACAATATTCACTTTTATCACATTTAATTGTGGTGACTATGGTGAGTATGTATTTAAAGGCTTTTTGTACAACATTCAAAAAGGCCTTGACCTTAGCGGTGGTGTTCGTGCAGAGTACCTAGTACAAAATTCAGGTTCAGGTGACGACTTAAAAACTCGTATTGAGGGTACAAAAAAGAGCTTGGAGAATATTTTATATCAACATGGATTTTCTGAAGCTGTTGTTTCTAGTAGTACTAGGGTAAATGGTGATAATGTTATTACTGTTGAAGTACCTAATGTAGAGGACCCAGAAACAATCTTCAATTTGATTGGTAGACCAGCAAGTCTTGAAATTACCGATAATAAAGAATATGGCAAAGGTAAAGTTTGGATTATTGGTAAAAAACATATCAGCAAAGCTTATGTTACAACCAATCCAGATAGACCTGGCGAATATGCAGTTGCTCTTGAGTTTAACGAGAAAGGTAAAACTGAATTTAGTAAAGCCACTCAAGAAAACAAGGGTAAAGAGTTGTATTTCTATGCACAAAAGTCTAATATGCTAGGCGAAGGCAGAGGTGTTAGAGTTAATGATGTAATTTCTAATGGTAAAGCTATTATCACAGGTGGTTACGACTTTGAGACAGCTAACGACTTTGCAGTTCGTATTCAAGCAGGTACATTTGGTGTTGAAATGACACTTGATAAGAGTGAAGTTATTAGCCCAACACTTGGTGAAAATGCAGTTAAAAATGGTTTAATCGCAGCAGCTGTTGCACTTGCTTTGATTATAATCTTTATGGGTGCTGTTTATGGTGTGTTTGGTGTACTAGCTGATATCGCATTGCTATTTTATAGTTTGTTACTTATCGTAATGCTTTCTATTATTCCTTGGGTACAACTTACATTACCAGGTATTGCAGGTATTATCCTTGGTATAGGTATGGCAGTTGATGCTAATATTATCGTATTTGAAAGAATTAAAGATGAGTATCGCGCAGGTAAACCTATTCCAACAGCAGTTCATAACGGTTTCAAAAAGGCTACCAGTGCAGTTCTTGATGGTAATATTACTACCATTATTGGTGCACTTGTACTATATGGACTTGGTTCATCTTCAATTAAAGGTTTTGCAATCGTATTAATTATTAGTATTATCTTGTCATTATTCTCAACACTTGTATTGTCAAGATTATTTATTAAACTTGCATTACCATTCAATAGTTCTAATCCTAAACCTTATAGATTAAAAAGAGAGGAGGTAGTAGAAAATGAAGAATAAAAAGACCTTCTCATTAAGAGACAGCAATATGCATATTGTTGAGAAAAAGAAGATTTGGTTCGCTATTCCACTTGTAATTATACTAATTGCACTTATTGAATTTTTCGCATTTGCAGGTGTAAATGAATGGGATTTCTCATCAGGACTTAATATTGGTATCGACTTTACTGGTGGTTCATCAATTTCAGTTGTGTTTGGTAGTGATTATACCGAAGCAAAAATACAAGAGGTTGTAAAAGAAGTTAATAAACACGGTGTTGAAGTTAGTTATTCACAAAGAATCGGTTCTCTTAATACAGACGGAAATTGGGAAGATACCACTTCAGTTGTTGTAAAATATAAGAATCTTCATAAAAATAATGAACAAAACAATGCACTTAATAACGAAATAAAAGATGCACTAGTTGCAAAGTTTGGTAAAGAAGTTGCTATTTCATCAGTTGGTAGTACAGCTAGTGGAGAACTTTTGTCTACTGCATTCCTATCAATATTTGTCGCAGCAATTTGTATCTTTATTTATATCATCTTTAGATTTGAATTGTGGAGTGGACTTTCAGCAGTAATTGCATTATTCCACGACTTGATTATGATGTTTGCATTAACTTTAATCTTTAGAATAGAGATTAATGCACCATTTGTTGCAGCACTTATTACAATCCTTGCATACTCAATCAACGATACAATCGTTATCTTTGATAGAGTAAGAGAGTTGATTAAAGATAAAGGTGATTCAAAGTTCAGTTATACCGATGTTTGTAACGATGCTATTAAGTCAACAATCACTCGTTCACTATATACATCAATTACTACTTTGCTAACAATCGCAATAGTTGCTATATTTGTTCCTCAAATTAGAAACTTTGCATTACCTATCGTATTTGGTATTATGGCTGGTACATTCTCATCTATCTTTATTGCAGCACCATTGTTTGTTTCAATCAAGGATAGTTTGGCAAACTCAAAGAGAGCAAAGGCAGAGAAGGCTATGGCTCTTGCTCAAGGCAGAGAGTATATTCCAGAGAACGATTATGTTAAAAAACAAAAGGTTTGGAATAAGATTAAATCAAAGTTTGGAGCAACTCCAAAAGCTAGCCAAATTGAACATGTTGAAAGCAAAAATGTTGAAAGCAAAGATGTAGAAACTGTTGTACCTGTTGAGAATAAAAAAGAGAAGAAAAAGCCTCAACAAACAGGTCCAGTAAATTACAAACGAAACAAAAATAGAAAATAGAAAAAAGCCTTCCTAGGAAGGCTTTTTTAATAGTAAAATGATAACAGAAAAGAGAAAAGTAATAGATAAAAGTATTATACAAAACTTGGTTACAAAGACTAATTTGTCTGAAATAGTTGTAGAATTGCTATGTATGAGAGGGTTTGATACGGAGGATAAAATATCTAGTTTTTTCCTATCAAACAAAGATAATCTACTTAGTCCATATGCTATAAAAGATATGCAACAAGCTGTCGATTTTATTAATAATGCAGTGGATAACAAAAAACGAATTTTGATATATGGCGACTATGATTGTGATGGCATTACCAGTATTGCAACATTAAAAAAATACTTTGATTATATTGGCTACGATGTAGATTATTATTTGCCTGATAGAGAGCTAGAAGGGTATGGACTTAGTGAGGTTTGTATCAATAATTTTATGAGTATGTACAAGCCTGAAGTTGTAATTACCGTTGACTGTGGTGTAAGTAATCGTAGTGAAATTGAACTATTAAAAAAGATTTATAATGTAGAAGTTCTTGTTACCGACCATCACGAAATAGGCGATGATTTACCCGATTGCATTGTAATCAATCCCAAAACATCGGATAATAAACTTGTAAATCTTGCAGGTGTTGGTGTAGTTTTTAAGCTTGTTGAAGCACTTGCAGGTAGAACTTTTGCTATGAATTTATTAGATATAGTGTCAATTGGTACTATTGCTGATTTAGTCGAACTAACTGGTGAAAATAGAATTATCGTAAAACTAGGTCTTGAATTACTTAATGAAAATCATATTAAGGGTATTCAAGTGCTAAAAAATCAAATCAAAAAATATGGTAATTTGACCGAGGGAGATATTGGTTTTTCCATTGCACCTATGATAAATAGTATTGGCAGAATGGCTAATGCTAACAATGTTGTAGATATTTTTCTAACTGAAGATAATTTTTATTTGCAAAGTATGGCGATTAAATTGGAAAAATTGAACAACGAAAGGAAGTTTTTGTGTGATGTAATTTTTGATGATGCTATAAAAATGCTTAAAAATTATGACTTTGAAACCAACAAAGTAATCGCACTTTATAGTGAGCATTGGAAACCAGGTATTTTAGGTATCGTTGCTTCAAGGATTGCTGAAGAATATAATCTTCCTACAATTTTATTTGGTAATGGTAATGACTGTATCAAAGGTTCAGCAAGAAGTGCTGGTGGAGTAGATTTATATAAAATGTTATCTTCTGCAAAGGAGTATTTTATCAGTTTTGGTGGTCACTCGGGTGCAGCTGGTTTATCTATTCATAAAGCTAATTTATCAAAGATTTTGGAAGTACTTAATCAGTATATTGTTGATAATAATTTGATTAAAAACTTGTATCCAAAGATTATATACGATATTGAGATTGATAGTATTACTAAGGAATTATATAAGGATATTGCCACACTACAACCATTTGGAATGGGTAATCCTACACCGAAATTTTTAATTAAGAATAATGGTGGATTTACTTGTTTTGCAAAAAAACATATTAAAGCTGAAAGAAACGGTTATGAGTTAGTTGCTTTTAACGAGCTTGACAACCTTGCAAATTTTAATAATAGCTCAAATATGCTTGTAAAGTTAGGGGAAAACACTTTTAATGGTGTAACAAAATATCAAGGTATTGTTGAAAAAAATTGCCTTGTTGGAAAAGCTTACGAAAATGAGGATTATATACTAGATTATTACAAAAATCTATTATACAAAAGTAAAGATTTGTCGGTAAAATACATTTCTGATTATAGCGAATTTCTTAATAATTGTGATGATATTTTCGGTACATTGTTTGTTACTTTTTCTCCTAAAACATATAATACACTTATCAATGTTATATTGAAATTACCAAAGTATAAAAACAAGTTTTTTATGTATGATATCAAAAATCGTAGCACATTGCCACCATACAATAGAGTGGTGTTGTCGCCAAACCGAAATTTTGATTTTACTGGTTACAAAAATATTGTTTTTGTTGAAACTCCAATCAATTTGGTGTATCATAATAATATAAATAATGTATTTATAATTGATAATAATATTCCATTTAGAGATGAAATAAAAGGGTGCAGGCTAACAAGAGAATTTCTAGGCGAAATTTACCAAACCTTGCGACTTGCAGTCAACAAAAAAGAGGTTGCAACTTCTGTGGAGGAATGGTACTTTTTGTTAACTAATAGTTATGGTTTAGAGTGTAGTTTGCTTGAATTTAGTCTTGCTTTTTACATATTCTACGAGCTTGGTTTCTTCTTGATAGCACCTAATTTTAAGCTATGTTTAACAACTGTAAAAAAACCTTTAGATATGTCAAAAATATTTAACGAAATTATGAGGGTAAAAGATGTTTGAGGTTAATGAATTAAAACAAAAATTAGAACGAACTTTTACTGGTAATGACCTTGATAAAGCAATGCAAGCACTTGATATTGCAATCGAGGCACATAACAATCAGTACAGGTTGTCGGGTGAACAATATATTATTCACCCTTGTTCTGTTGCATTAATTTTGTTGGATTTAGGTTTTGATTCTACAACTATTCAGGCAGCATTGCTTCATGATGTACTTGAAGATACTGATGTTTCAAAGGAAAAATTACTTGAACTATTTGGAGAAAAAGTTGTTCAACTTGTTGATGGTGTAACAAAACTTGATAAAATTAAGTTTACATCTCAAGAGGAGGAACAAGCAGAAAACTTAAGAAAAATGTTTTTTGCAATCGCTGAAGATGTAAGGGTTCTTATTATTAAACTTGCAGATAGGCTTCATAATATGCGAACTCTTATATATTTGCCAGAAGATAAAAGATTAAAATTTGCAAGAGAAACTATGGATATTTATGCCCCTCTTGCAAGTAGATTAGGTATTTCTAAGGTAAAATGCGAGCTTGAAGATATTGCAATGAGCTATATTTACCCAAAGGAATACAATAATATCAAAGAAGAAATTAAGCTAAATAATGAGGAAAGGCTTAATGTTGTAGATAAAGTATGCGAAGATATCAAGGTGGAACTAGAAAAGTTGGGTATCAACGGACAAGTTTTTGGTAGAGCAAAGCATATGTATTCAATCTACAAAAAAATGAAAAAACAAAATAAAACTGTTGACCAAATCTACGACTTAATGGCAGTTAGGGTAATAGTGGATTCAGTTAAGGATTGCTATACTGTTCTTGGTACAATCCATACAAAATGGAAGCCATTACCAGGTAGGTTTAAGGATTATATAGCAATGCCAAAGCCTAATAGGTATCAATCTTTGCATACAACAGTTGTAACTAGGTTCGGTGCACCTTGCGAAATTCAAATTAGAACATTTGAAATGAATAGAATCGCAGAGTATGGTGTTGCTGCTCACTGGAAGTATAAAGAGGGCAAAGCCAACAATCCTGTAACCGAAACCGAGGAAAAGTTAGGTTGGTTAAGAAGTATTCTTGATGAACAAAAGGATATCAAGGATTCTCACGCATTTATGGATACTGTCAAAATGAATATTTTTACCGATGAGGTATTTGTATTTACCCCAAAGGGCGATGTTTTTAACTTGCCAGAGGGTTCAACAGTTGTCGATTTTGCCTACAATATCCATAGTGCAATAGGTAATAAATGTGTTGGTGCAAAGGTTAATAATAAAATTGTACCACTTAATACACAGGTTAAAACGGGCGATATTGTTGAGATTTTAACCTCAAATAATGCAAAAGGTCCTAGCCGTGATTGGTTAAATTTTGTTCGAACAGCAAGTGCGAAAAATAAAATTAGAGGATTTTTCAAAAAAGAGCAAAAGGACGAAAATATCAAGCGTGGCAAGGAAATGCTTGAAAAAGAGGCAAAACGAAGAGGCTATGTATTTAGCGAACTTGTCGAAGTGCCTAATGTTTCAAAGTATTTTTCAAAAAAATTCAGCCTAAATACTATTGATGATTTGTACAATGCAGTAGGTTATGGTGCATTTACTACAAACCAAATTTTGATAAAATTAATTGACCTATTCAACCAAGAAATGAAGGTCAATAACAAGGAAATTAGCACCGAGCCAACCCTTAATCATAAGAGTAGTGGTGGCGTTGTAATTAATGGTTATGATGACTTTTTGGTTAGATTATCGCATTGTTGCAATCCAGTTCCAGGAGATAAAATTGTTGGTTATGTGTCTCGTGGTAGAGGTGTTTCTGTCCATTGTGCAGATTGTCCTAATGTAAAAAATATGGAGAAGGAAAGGCTTATCCCTGCAAGTTGGGATATGGCAATAAATTCTACATTTACTGCTGCAATTAAGATTGTTTCGGACAATAAGTCAGGCATACTTAATAGCGTATCTTATACCACAATGAAGCTAAATGTTGAGATTACCGGTGCTAATGTAAGGACTGATAAGGCTCAATCTCTTGCAAACATTTTGCTAATTGTTGAAGTGCATACTTTGGACGAATTAGACCAACTTATGACAAAATTAAAATCTATCGAAGGAGTAATTGATGTTACAAGAGCATCAAGTAATATATAATGAGAACAGTAGTACAACGAGTAAAAAATGCATCTGTTGTAATAGATGGCAAGGATAAAAACGAAATCAATAAAGGACTTATGGTGCTTTGTGCTTTTGAAGAGGAAGATGATTTAGAAAAAATCAAATATGTTGCTAATAAAATTGTAAATCTTCGTATTTTTAGTGATGATGAAGATAAATTAAACCTATCATTGCTAGATATCAAAGGTGATATTTTGATTGTTAGCAATTTTACATTATATGGAAATTGCGATAAAGGTAGAAGACCAAATTTCACAAGGGCTGCAAAACCTGAAATTAGTGAAAAAATGTATGATGGCTTTGTTGAAGAGGTAAAAACCTATGGTTTAACCGTAAAAACTGGTAAATTTGGTGCAGATATGTTGGTTGATATCAAAAATGATGGACCGGTTACTGTGATTGTGGAGAGCAAATAATGGATTATCAAGTTGTAAATACCTCAATGCTTGCTACTAATACCTACATTATATACAATAATGATAGCAAGGAAGCTATTTTAATTGATATCGGCGATAGTGCAAAAGAGGTTGCAAAAATTATTAACGATAAGGGATATACATTAAAATATATTCTTATCACACATATGCATTTTGACCATTCAAATGGTGTAAAAGAGCTTGTAGAATTAACTGGTGCAAAGGTTTATATTCCTGCACTTGAGGAAGATTTTATTAAATCATTCAAAAATTTAGCTGTCGGTGTAGGCAAAATTTACAATAAATTTACACCCGATGTTTTACTAAAGGGTGGAGAAAAGCTTAATTTGTGTGGGTTTGAAATTGATGTAATACATACCCCAGGACATACCGTTGGTGGACTTACTTATCTTTTTGATAAGGAAAATATAATGTTTGTAGGCGATACTTTGTTTAAGGGTAGTTATGGTAGGGTAGACCTTCCAACAGGAAACTTTACCAGCATGCTTGAGAGTATTGAAAAACTTTGTAGTTATGATAAAAATTACTTGCTTTTATGTGGACACGGCGATAGTACAACACTAGATAAGGAAAAAATTAATAATGGATATAGTAAAAATAACAACTAATGTAGATAATTTTCGTAATGATATAGCTGATGAACTTCGTGCGTTTAATCATAATACAAAAGAATACAAAAACGAGGACGAATATTATAATTTCGAGGTAATATTAGAGGAAAAAGATACCCTAGAAGTTACTATAAAAACTGATATTTTTGGGAGTTTAGTAGAGGATAAATATACTTATGATTTATGTGGTTCTAAAGATAAATTAGAGGTAAAAAGTCATAATAAATTTGCAGTTAAAATATCTACTTATCGTACACTTCAAAAGTTATATAATACCTCTTTACCATATGGTAGTTTAACGGGTATTAGACCTACTAAATTATATAGAAAATATGATAATTTAGGGGAGAATGCAAGGAAAATATTTACCGAAAAATATCTTGTAAGCGAGGAGAAAACAAGCCTAATTGCAGATATAGTTGAACTACAAAAACCATTCCTTAATACAAGCGAAGGTGAGGTTGATGTATTTGTAAATATACCATTTTGTCCTTCAAGGTGCTCATATTGTAGCTTTGTTAGTACCGATATTTCCAAACAAAGAAAATATGTAAAAGACTATATAAAATGCTTGCAAAATGAAATAAGTATTATAAAAAATATTGTTTTAGAGAATAATTATATTGTTCGTGCAGTCTACATTGGTGGTGGTACACCATCATCTTTGGAAGTTGTAGAACTAGAAAGTATTGTAAAACTTTTAGACTTTAATCAAAAAGAATTTACCGTTGAAGTTGGTAGACCAGATACCATTTCAAAGAGCTTACTAGATATGCTTGAAAAGTACGGTGTAACAAGGATTTCTATTAATCCTCAAACATTCAATCAAACAACGCTTGATAGTATTGGTAGAAGACATACTGTTGAGGAAATCTACAAGGCGTATGAGCTTGCAAGACAGTATAAATTTTTGATAAATATGGACCTTATTGCATTGCTTCCAGGAGAGAGTTACGAGGACTTTTTGCACTCTGTAACCGAAACAATAAAACTTAATCCGGATAATATTACCGTCCATACTTTATCATTGAAAAAGGGTTCAAGATTGAACGAGGCAAACTACGATAATAATGAGGGCGACCTTGCTAGTCGAATGGTTGACATTGCAAAAAAACTTGTTGTGGAGGCAGGCTATAAAGCATATTATATGTATCGTCAAAAAAATATGAGTGGCAACCTTGAAAATACTGGATATTCAAAGGGAAACACAAGTTGCATTTACAATATTGACATAATGGAGGAAAATACTTCTATTATGGCATGTGGAGCAGGTGCTATTTCAAAAAGATTGTATCAAAGTGAGGATAGGCTTGAAAGACTTGCTAATATGAAAAATGCAAAAGAGTATATCGAAAGGTTTGATGATAACATAAAAAAGACTATCGAATTTTGGCAAAAAGACAATAAGAATTGATATGTAAGATAGTAGTATTTAATATTTTTGTTTTAAATATAAAATTTATATCAATATGACATAAATATAGTTTACATTTTAGTCTAAATTTGATATTATACAAATGTACCTA
This sequence comes from Christensenellaceae bacterium, assembly GCA_020024085.1. Taxonomy (GTDB): domain Bacteria; phylum Bacillota; class Clostridia; order Christensenellales; family CAAEEZ01; genus HGM11377. The sequence goes on from JAHHUG010000028.1 coordinate 11,308, forward strand.
TTTCTAGGTTTTTAAATTTCCTGATTTTTAACTTTGAGATAGGCGAATATAAATTAATTAGGAGAATGAATATGATTTCAAACGAAAAGAAGCAACAAATTATCACAAAATATGCTACTCACGAGGGTGACACAGGTTCACCAGAGGTTCAAATTGCTTTATTAACAGCAAGAATTGAGGAATTAAACGCTCACCTTGCTACACACAAAAAGGACTTCCACTCTCGTCGTGGTCTATTAAAAATGGTAGGTAAAAGAAGAAATCTTCTTGCTTACTTAAAAGAAAAAGATTTAAACAGATACAAGGCTTTAATCGAAAGTCTAGGTTTAAGAAAGTAATTTTTAGGGGGATTTTTCCCCCTATTTTTTTAACGAATGTTAAAAATATTAATTTTTAGCAACTACGGTTGCGTTAGCTCATTCGGGAATTGTTTGAGTTAATTGTTGGAGGACAGAATGAAAGAAAGTAAAATTTTTACCACTGAAATAGGTGGAAGAAAAGTTGAAGTTGAGATTGGCGGATATTGTGGCCAAGCCAACGGAGAATGTTTTGTAAAATGTGATGGCACAGTTGTAATGAACAATGTTACTATGGCAGCTGCTCCAAGAGAGGGTATGGATTTCTTCCCACTTGGATGCGATTTCGAGGAGAAATTATATGCTATTGGTAAAATTCCTGGTGGTTTCAAAAAGAGAGAGGGTAGACCTAGTGATAAGGCAATCCTTACTTCAAGACTTATTGATAGACCACTTAGACCTATGTTCCCAAAGGGAATGTATAATGATGTAGCAGTTGTAGCAACAGCTTTATCAGTAAACCCAGATTGCCCACCTGAAGTATATGCAATGCTAGGTACATCTATTGCATTATGTATTTCAGATATCCCATTTGCTGGACCTACTGCAGCAGTTATTGTTGGTATGGTAGATGGCAAATATGTTATCAACCCAAATAGCGAGCAAAGAGAAAAGAGCAGACTTCATTTGTCTCTTGCTGGTACAAAAGATGCTATCTTAATGGTTGAGGCTGGTGCTGATATTATTACTGAAGAAGAGATGTTACAAGCTATCCTATTCGGTCACGAGGAAATCAAAAAAATCTGTGCTTTCGTTGAAGATATAGTTAAAGAAGTAGGTAAGGAAAAGACAGAAGTTAAACTTGATGTTGCAAGCGAGGAAATCGCAACAGCTGTTCAAGAGTATGTTGGCGACAGAATGGAATATGTTTTTGACACAACCGACCGTCACGAAAGACAAAGAAGAGAAGATGAAATCGGCGAAGAAGTTCAAGAACACTTTGCAGAAATCTTCCCAGACCAAGCTAAATACATTGATGAAGTATTATATAAAATGAAGAAAGCTACTATGAGAGCTAATATCATTGATAAAGGTATTAGAGCTGATGGTAGAACACTTGATGAAATTAGACCTATTTGGTGCGAAGCTGGTGTATTACCTAGAACTCATGGTTCTGGTGTATTCACAAGAGGTGAAACTCAAGTATTAAACATTTGTACACTTGGCACAATTAGTGAAGTTCAAAAGCTAGAAGGTCTTGATGAGGAAGTATTTAAGAGATATATGCATCACTACAACTTCCCACCATATTCAACAGGTGAAGCTAAACCTCTTAAGAGCCCAGGCAGAAGAGAAATCGGTCACGGTGCTTTAGCTGAAAGAGCATTACTTCCAGTTATCCCATCAGAGATGGACTTCCCATATGCTATTAGAACAGTTTCTGAAGTTTTAAGCTCTAACGGTTCTTCTTCAATGGCAAGTGTTTGTGGTAGTACTCTAAGCTTAATGGATGCAGGTGTTCCTATTAAAGCCCCAGTAGCAGGTGTTGCAATGGGCTTAATCAAGGACGATGAGAAGGGCAAGGTTGCTATTCTTACCGATATCCAAGGTCTTGAGGACTTCCTAGGCGATATGGACTTTAAGGTAGCTGGTACAAAAGATGGTATCACAGCTATTCAAATGGATATTAAGATTAAAGGTATTGATGAGGATATTCTTCGTACAGCTCTAGCAAAAGCTAAGGTTGGTAGAATGAAGATTATGCAACAAATGCTTGATGTTATCCCTGAACCAAGAAAGGAACTTTCTCCATACGCTCCAAAGATTATCACATTCAAGATTGATGTTGATAAAATTAAAGATGTTATCGGTACAGGTGGTAAAGTTATCAACAAGATTATCGAAGAAACTGGTGTTAAAATTGATATCGACGACGACGGCAATGTATTTATCAGCAGTATTGATATTGATGCTTGCAACAAGGCTAAGTCAATGATTGAACTTATTTGTTGCGACCCAGAGGCTGGAGATGTTGTTGAAGGTGAAGTTAAGAGAATCTTAACATTTGGTGCATTCGTTGAATATGCTCCAGGTAAGGAAGGTTTAATCCACATTTCAAAGCTTTCAAAGGAAAGAGTTGAAAAGGTTGAAGATGTTGTAAACATTGGCGATAAGGTTGTTGCTAAAGTTATCAAAATTGATGACAAGGGCAGAGTTGACCTAAAGCTTGTTAAAAAACTTTAATCTAAACAATAATTATTAATAATAAAACTCATAGTA
>JAHHUG010000029.1 GCA_020024085.1 Christensenellaceae bacterium
AAATTAACAGGTTTGTTTAATTTCGTTCATTCTGTTTGTTCAATTGTCAAGGTTCTGTGTTGCTGTGTCGCTCAATCGCTGACAGCTTTTATATACTATCACATGTACAACTTAAATGTCAAACAAAAAATACAACTTTTTTCAATTTTTTTTAATTTTTTTGAAAAAATGTATTTTTCAGTGAACAACTGTTGCCAAAATAGCTAAAAATGGGCTAAAAATAGGCATTTAGTAGACATAAATCGTAAAATGTTGAATATATATTTCTTTAATTTTTTTATAAATTTTATAAAAAAAGATAAAAATTATGTAAAATTTGTAGAAAACAATAAAAATTATTTACAAATAAAAAATGATTTTTACAAGTTTACTACTCTTTCAATGACTCCACCACCTATACATTGTTCGCCAACATATAGCACACAATACTGTCCAACAGCTATTGCTCGTTGCTTATTTTCAAACTTAACAGTCATTTTACCAGTTGCATTGTCATAAAAAACAGTACAATTTTGAAGTGGTTGACGATGTCTAATTCTTGCTCTTGCAGTAAATTCGCTTGTTGGAGTAAAACTAATAAAGTTAAACTCGTCCATTTGAAGACCATTAGAAAACAAAATATCTGGTTCACCATGAGAAACAATTAGCTCATTTGTTTTAATATTTTTATCTACAACGAACCATCTTTCACCCTCGCCACCGATACCAAGACCTCTTCGTTGACCGACAGTATAGTAATAAACTCCATCGTGTCTACCTACAACATTACCTTCAAGGTCAATAATATTGCCTGGTTTCATAGGAATATAGTTTGCTAAAAATTGTCTAAAATTTCTTTCACCAATAAAGCAAACACCAGTACTATCCTTTTTCTCGGCAGTTGCAAGTCCATATTTTTCTGCAATTTTTCTAACCTCTGGCTTTGGAAGGTCGCCAAGTGGGAACAAAACTTTTTCAATTTGTTTCTCACTAAGTTGATTTAGGAAATAAGTTTGGTCTTTATTTTGGTCAACGGCAAGCATTAATTTGCTGACACCGTCCTTATGTTCCACTTTTGCATAATGACCAGTTGCAATATAATCTGCACCAATTTGGAAAGCATAATCCAAAAATGGCTTAAACTTAACCTCTCTATTACAAAGAACATCTGGATTTGGGGTTCTGCCCTTTTCGTATTCGCTAATAAAGTGCTTAAAAACATTATCCATATATTGCTTTGAAAAATTTACGCTATAATATGGAATATCTAATTTTGCACATACTCTCATTACATCTTTATAATCTTCTTCGGCAGTGCAACAACCATTATCATCGGTTTCTTCCCAATTTTTCATAAAAAGACCGACAACATCGTAACCTTGTTGCTTAAGCAATAATGCTGCAACAGAACTATCTACACCACCACTCATTCCAACTACTACTTTTTTCATAATTACCTCTATGATTATTTTATAATATCAGTACAAAATTAGCAAGTTAAAAAATTAATTTTTTAACTTTTATTGATTATATATAATAAATATATTAGAATATAGATATAATATCATATTTATAGTGGCAATTTTGCCAAAAGTGAGGAAAATTTATGTTGTACACAATATCTAACGACAAATTAACCGTTGAAATTAGTTCTCTTGGTGCAGAACTACAATCAATTAAGTATCAAAATGTAGAGTATCTATGGCAAGGTGATAAAACTTTTTGGGGAGGAAGAGCTTATAACCTATTTCCAATCTGTGGTAGATTAACTGATGGTAAATATAACTATGCAGGCAAAGAGTACGAAATGAACTTGCACGGCTTTTTAAGAAAGAGAGAAACTGAAGCAACCGTTATTGCTGATGATGAAATCGACTTCAAACTTGTAAAAACCGACGAAATTTATTCTATGTACCCATTCGACTTTGAATATCACATTCGTTACAAACTTATAGATACAAAAATCGAAATGAATATTACCGTACTAAACAAAGATGACAAAGTAATGTATTTTGCACTTGGTGGTCACCCTGGATTTAATGTTCCACTAGAAAATGGTAACTTTAGCGACTACTACCTAGAGTTTGAAAATGGTAGCAACCCTTATGCTCTATGTTTATCTGACACTTGCTACACTACAAACGATATTTGTGAAATCAAGCAAGTCGTAAACAATACACTTCCACTAACCCACGACCTTTTTGATAGAGATGCAATTATTGTTGCTGGCTTAAAATCACCTATCAAACTAAAAAATAAATTAGATAGTAGAGAAGTTATTGTTGATATTGCCGATGAAATGAAATATGTTGGATTGTGGCACGCTCCAAAAACTGAAGCACCTTATGTATGTATTGAGCCTTGGACTAGCGTTCCTGCTTATGATGGAGTAATTGATGACCTTGAAACAAAAAGAGATATGTTCAAACTAGGCAAAAATGAAAAATACAACCTTGAGTGGTCAATAACAGTAAAATAAAACAAAGCCCTTGAAAAATAGGGCTTTTTTTATCGAACAAATTGACTTATTTTTTGATTTCATTGTAATATATATAATATAATGTATATCTAGTATGATATACAATATATAAACAAAAATATTTTGTACCCGTAGTCTAGCTGGATAAAACAACAGCCTCCGACGCTGTCGATATAGGTTCAAGTCCTATCGGGTACACCAAAAAAACACTAGTAAAGGTTTTCCTAAACTAGTGTTTTATTTTTTATTTATTAGGTTTTCTTTTGCCCTCTTTTATAATTTCTTTATACATTACAAGTACTTCCTCAAGGACTTGCTCCCACGATTTGTAAAGCTCTACACTGCAAGTATTTTTGACATTTTGCAAAACTTCATCGTTTTTAAATATCTCTACAATTCTATCAGCCCACTTTTCCTTGTCAAGCTCTGCAATAAAACCATTACGATTATCAGTGATTTGCTCTGATGCAATTGAACCTTTTGCAAATAAAGCTGGTAAATGAAAAGCTGCTGCCTCTCTTGTAACCAATCCAAATGTATCAAAAGTACTAGCGAATACAAATAAATCGCATAATTTGTAATATGCTGAAAGTATAGCCTTATCCCTAACCATTCCTGCAAAAATAACTTTATTTTGCAAGCCTAATTCCTCAACTTGAGCTTCCAATTGACTTTTATAATCGCCATCACCGACAATAACAAGCCTATATTTTTCGCCTCTATCTATTAAAACCTTTAGAGATTCTATCAAAAATGATATATTTTTTACAACAACTACTCTGCCAACAAATAGTAAAAGTTTTTCATCTTCTGCAATATTATATTTTTGATATATTGATTTTTTTAGTTCCAAAACCAAATTATCATCAGGAACGACAATTTCGACACCGTCACGAACTGTTTTACAAGGCAAATCAATTTTGTATTCATTTTGCATACACTCTGTCATTCCATCGGATACCGACCAAACATAGTCCATTCTACGAATAGAATATAATAAAAAATTAAGTGCAAATTTTTGCAAACATTTTAGATGTACACTACGATTAATTTCCTCGTGAAACTTGGTATGTGCTGTAAATAAAACCGGAATATTATTTTTTTTGGCATACCTTAATACTGTTCTTGACAAAGTAACTGGAGAATGGACATGTATAATATCATAGTGATTCTCATTAAGATATTTATGTAATTTTACATCAAACATAGGTAGTGGTAGTCTTACACCAAATTTACCACCCGACATTGATAGACATCTAATTATTTTATAATTACCACTGCCATCGTTAGTATTTGGATAGTATGGGCATAGTACATCACACTCCACACCCTCATATGTATTTAGAATCCTCGCATGATTGTTTACATCATTTACAACTCCATCTACTACCGGATACCAGTTGTCTATTACTTGAAGTATTTTAATTGCCATTTCTCATTTTCCTTTTAGTAATTCTATTTTTAACAAAGTCTACAAATGTTTTGATTAATCCTAGTACTATATAAATATAATAAGTACATATTCTCCAAATAAATACTACCCAAAACAATGCTCCATCTGCCATTTGCATAGGTGCAAAAGCCATTGATGCCACACCCTCAATCGCTCCACTATTACCAGGGGTTGGTACAAGTGATGCTGCAAAAAATGAATATGCATTTAATGTAACCATATCCCAAAACAATTCCATACTTGGTGTTGTTTTGCCTAATGCAATAATTACGAAAAAAGGCACAGACATTACCAACAAAGAGTCAATTGTAGACACAGCAAACATAGAGACAATTCCTTTGAAATTGCCTGCAACTTGCTTAAATGCTTTGCTATAATTTGTTAAAAATTCCAAAACTTCCTCAGATTTCTTATCAAAATCTTTAACTATATGGAGTTTGTAACCAAGTTTAAGTACAAATCTTATAATTTTATTTATTGCTTTTGGAAAAAGAGAAAACAAAATTAGTGTAGCAGGTCCAAACGATGCAATAGCTATTCCAACATATGTAAGAGATGCAACTGCTGTTGCTTGTGCCGATGGAAGCATATCCAAAACATTGTGATTAACAATGTACAATACAAGACAAACAATAATTCTTGTAGTTAATTCAAACATATACTTTACAAGAGGAATTACTGTTGATACACTTACAGGATAACCTCTTTTGTAATATTGATATACTTGATAAGGTTGTCCACCAGTGTTAAATGGAGTGATATTATCATAGAACCTACCCATAACACCTACACCAATATTAAACCGATAATCAAATTTACCCATAGTGATTTTTGATGCCACTGCATATTTTGATGCATCTGTCAAAAATATCACGCCAACTATTACAAATAGCATAGCCATATATAATGGATTTGGTGTAGACAATACTTCTTTCAAGGAAGCAATATTACCACCCGATAATGTTTTACTTACTGCATATATAGTGTAAAATGTTGCACCAAAAAATAACAATAATAATATTGTTTTTAAAATCCTAGTTCTTAATACTTTTTTATCAGATGTGTCTACTGCTTGAGGATTAGTTATTTCATCATTTGCACCATTTGTGATTGTTTGTTTTTCTACAACTAATTGACTACCATCAGTATCCAATTCATTAGAAATTGCAGTATCTGTTATATTATCTTCAGCACACTCACAATCGGTTTTGTCCACATCATTAGACATCAAATCTTTATTTCCAACACTTTGATTAAAATTTGTATCATTAGAAATTGATTTTTCAACAATATCATTTTCATTCATTTCAAATTTATCCATCTCTGTGTTGTTGCTTATTTCTTCTCTTTCCTTATACATAATATCCTAAAAATTTTATTTAATATGTTTATTATACACTATATATTGATTATAGTACATAGATTTATCTTTTTATTTATACAAATTGTCTATTAATTATTTAATTTAATATTTACTATTCATTTTTAGTATGTTAACATTAATTAGAGGTAAATATGAAAGTAAAAGTTTTAACATCAATCGTAGTAATATTAACAATAATTTTATCAATTGCCATAGGACTTTTAATCTATATATACACAGATGATGCTGACATTTTGTATAAAAAAACTAATCCTGACAAATTCCTAAGCGAATGGCAACAATATATTAGTGATGACACTACCCTAAACAATATGGTTATACCCGGCACACACGATGCAGGCTGTAATAATATGATGCCACTTGCTAGAACTCAAGGACACGATATTATTGAACAACTAAATGGTGGTGCAAGATACCTTGATTTGAGGGTTACAAGTAAGGCTGATGACCTTGTAATTTTTCATGGACCAATTAAGGGACAAAGATTTAGCAAGGTACTAAATGAGATAAATACTTTTATCACTGCTAACCCAAGTGAGTTTTTAATTTTGGACTTTCAACATCTTGGTAAAAATGTAAATTCAAAGGTTCTTGATATGATAACCAGCACTTTACCTATGAATAAAGCAATGATAAAGTCTAAATTTGCAAATATTGAAGATACTACAATGAAAGATATTAGGGATAATAATATCAATTTTGTAATTATTTGGAACAATGAAATTGAAAGTAAAAATGCTGATTATTTGTATTATAGAGATACAAATTTATTCTCATTCTACGATAGCAAATTCCATAGAAAACAAGATGTAAAGGAACTAATCAACCACTTCCAAACATACTACGATAGATACGAAAATAAAGGTTTCTTTGTGCTTCAATCTCAACGAACTGCACCAATGCTAATTGATAAACCAAGCCATATTGAAATTGAGGCTAAACATTTATTTAATCAGTATTTAATTGACCTAAAATCTAGCGAAAACCTTGCTAAAACAAATATTGTTATGAGGGACTTTTTAGTAAGCGACCTTGATACTGTAAAATTAATATTGAGCTTAAACCTTGATAAAAACAATGTAAAAAGTGAATTTATTGACCTATTTAGCACAAAAATACAAGTAGCATAATAGATAAAATTTGCTTATATATTTATAAATTTTAGAATAATTACTTAATAAAATTGTACAAAAAAACCACGAAATTAATCGTGGTTTTATTTTTGCATATTTTATGTTTGAATAAATCTTATTCCCACTCGATTATTGAGGTAAACCGGGATTTGTCCCTATTAACATCACTTGATAAGATGAGCAGTAATAATCGTATAAGTAAATGAGTTAATTGTTATTTTAATATTTTCTACTTCACAATACCAATTTTTCCCTTGTTTATAAATATTACAATTCTGGTTTGAAATCTTATTTTTGCAGTACTCAACAGCATCTTGCTCTTCAAGTTTTAAATTTCGTTTAATTCTGTCTAATCCCATTTTAGTTGTGTGAATTTTATCAATGTTATCTAACAATACCTGTTTATCATGCATGACCTTTACCCATTCAAATTCAAATTTTCCAATTATTATTTTCTACAAAAACCTCCCACCAAAAGATGGGAGGCTTTGTAAACTTTTTACCTAAATTCAACAACTCTCTTTCAGACCTACTTTTCCAACTTTTTAGTATCAAAACAGTATCATTTAGAGAATTTTGCCACATCAAAATCGCTTAAACCCTGTGTTTTCAACGGTTTTGCAACAGTAACATATTTGTTTCTCTTATTCCCACTCGATAGTTGCAGGTGGCTTTCCAGTAATATCATAAACTACACGGTTTACACCCTCAACCTCACTTGTAATTCTCATAGAAACTTTGTTAAGTAAGCTATGTGGTAGTGGAACATATTCGCAAGTCATAAAGTCATTTGTCTTAACTGCACGAAGTGCTATTGTGTAATCGTAGGTTCTAGCCTCGTTACGAACACCAACAGATTGAACAGATGTAAGTATTGCGAAATATTGGTCAGCTTTTACATTAGTTTTTTCTAATTCTTCTCTGAAAATTGCATCAGCTTCACGAACTAAATCTAGCTTTTGCTTATTAACCTCACCCAAAGTTCTTACTGCAAGACCAGGACCTGGGAATGGTTGACGAGTAACAAGTGCTTTTGGTAAGCCTAATAGTTTACCGATTTTACGAACTTCGTCCTTGAATAAGCTCTTAAGTGGCTCTACGATACCAACAAAGCCGATATCCTTTGGTAGTCCACCAACATTGTGGTGAGATTTTACAACAGCTTTTTTGCCAACCCAACCACTCTCTACGATATCTGGGTAGATTGTACCTTGAGCTAGGAACTTAGCATCGTCAAACTTTTTAGCTTCCTCTCTAAATACTTCGATAAATTCCTTACCGATAATCTTTCTCTTTTGCTCTGGGTCAGTTACACCCTTAAGTTTATCCAAAAATCTTTGCTCTGCATCAACTCTAATAAAGGTTAAGTTTTTATCCTTGAAAGCAGCTTCAATCTCGTTGCCCTCGTTCTTTCTCATACAACCATGGTCAACAAAGATACATACTACTTGATTTGGAATAGCTTGTTCAAGAAGTGCTGCACAAACTGAACTATCAACACCACCTGATAAACCAAGTACAACCTTTTCGTTGCCAACTTGCTCACGGATAGCTTGTTTTGTTTCCTCTAGGAACTTTCTTGTATTGTAGTCACCTTTTGCACCACAAACTGTGTAGATAAAGTTTTTGAATATTTTTTTACCTTCTACAGTCAAGTCAACCTCTGGTCTAAATTGAAGACCATACAACTTTTTGCTAGCATTTTCCATACCAGCAAACTCTGTTCCTTCGGTTGAAGCAATAGGTCTAAATCCTTTTGGAAGAACTTTAAGTCTATCAATATGGTTCATCATAACCTTTGTAGACTCTGGAATATTATTAAACAAAACAGATGTAGTATCAACTTTGCAATCTAATTTACCGTACTCTTTCTCTTCTGCTCTAACCTCGCCACCAAGCACCTTTGCCATAACTTGCATACCATAGCAAATGCCTAGTACTGGAATACCTAGCTCGAACAACTCCTTGTCGCAAACTGGTGAATAATCATCATTTATACTATCCTCTCCACCTGTAAGTACAATACCGATAGGATTAATCTTTTTGATTTCCTCAATAGATATTGTGCAAGGTTTGATAATAGAATATACTTTCATTGCTCTTATTCGTCTTGCAATTGATTCCTTGTATTGACCACCGAAATCTAAGACCAAAACTACTTGATTTGTCATATTATTCTCCTTGTTCAAAACATCGTTTTGTTTTATTTTTTTTAGATTATATCACTAATAGAAAAAAATTACAAACATTTTTTCTACTATTTTTTATAAAATTAAAAATTTTTTTATCCATAATTTATATTAAAAATCTATATTGAAAATTGTTAAAATTTCAACTAAATTTCATTTAACATATGGAAGTTCTTTTTGTTTGATTTGTATAGTTTCTTAAACACTTGATATTGTCTATCGTAAACCTCTTTATTAGCTGGATTTGGTGTATATGTACCGGTAACTGTAATAAAGTTTTTTACCTTTTCTAATGAAGGAATTATATTAAGTCCAACACCCATAATAGCAGCAGCACCAACCGAACCAACATTTTGAGGGTCCTCAATAGTTTCGATAGTTTTGCCAGTGATATCTGCAAGTATTTGACAAGTTGCAGGGCTTAATGCACCACCACCAACGAACCTAATTTTATCACTTACCTTAAACTTCTTTTCTTCACACTCAAGCATCCATCTCTTGTGGAAACAAATACCCTCAAGCACTGCTCTAATAAGTTCGGTTTTGCCAGTTTCAATCTTTATATTAAAGAACATACCTGTTGCAAATGGGTCCTCAAATGGACAACGATTACCATGTAGCCAAGGTGTGAAGATTACACCATTACTGCCTGCTGGGATTTTTTCGATAACTGAAGTCATATATTGATACAAACTTGTGTACTCTGTCTCGATACTTTCTGCAACATCTTCCTTCTTTAAGTAGATACCGATTTCATCAAGTGCCAAGTGATTTTTAACCCACTCCAAGCATTTACCTGATGTCTCCATTTCAGCAAAGTAATTGAACTTGCCTGTTTGAGCACCACGAATTGCAGCAATCATTGTAATAATATCAACGGTTTGTTTATCTATAATTGTAGATACCCAACCTGATGTACCAGAATAAATATGTGTATCGCCTACATCTACACAACCAGAACCTACACCGATAAGTGAAGCATCTCCACCACCACCGAATACCTTTGTACCCTCTGCTAGCCCTAAATCATCGGCAGCCTTTTTTGTAAGTCCACCAACAAGGTCGGTAGATTTAATAATAGGTGCAAGATGTTTTGGGTTTACACCAAACATTTTTGCAGTTGGTATTGACCAATCTTGAGTCTTTTTATCCATAAGTAGTGTTGCAAAAGCAGAATCCTCGGTCATAACAAATTTACCTGTGCATCTACCAATTAAATATTCCTTAACATCTAACCAATATGCAGCTTTGCTAAAGTTTTCTGGCTCGTTTGCCTCTACCCACTTGTACTTCCAAACTGGGTCCTTTACACTAACTGGGCTAACACCTGTGTGATACATTGCTCTTGCAAGTTTGATAATATTACCACCTGCAATTTGTAGACCGTAAGCAAAATTCTCTTTAATTTCTTTTTTACCTCTTTGGTCCATATAGCTCATAGGTCTTCTAACAGCATTACCATCTTTATCTACAAGCACCATACCTTGCATTTGCGAACAGAACGAAAGTCCCTCGATAGAATTTACATCTATACCAGTTTTCTCAACAACTTCTTTTGTGGTAGAACACATTGCGTCCCACCATTCCTCTGCATCTTGCTCTGCACCACCATCTTCGTACACATAAAGATTGTAGCCTGCCATTGCAGAAGCTATTAGTTTAATCTTTTCGTCGATTTCAAACAAACAAGTTTTGACACCTGTTGTACCTATGTCATAAGCGATTACATTTGTTTTCATATTTTCTCCTTATCAGTCTTCAATCCCTTGACCTAAAAATTGTAAATGTCGTAGCATTTTATCAAAATACATATTGTATGCCACACATTTGTCTACATCTTTTCGTTCCCTTTTACAACCATTTTTGCATAGGGCGTAATATTTACACTTCTTGCATTTAGGCTCAACCTCTGCCGACTTTAATACAAACTCGGTTTGCTTGTTGCCTTTTGCCATATTGTAAAAAGTATCAGTTTGGATTTTACCCAAAATATATTTATCCACACAATAGTAGTCACAAGGAAACACTGTTCCATCTGCCTCTATTGTAAATTGGTAACTACAATTACCATTCATACCACATTGCATAGCAGGTTTGTGTGCTGCAAGCCTAACAAAATTATCAAATTGGCGAATACTTACATAGTTGTGATTAATGTAGTCGTTAAAGTAAAGCTGGGTTAGTTCAATCAAATAATTGCCGTACTCCTCGCCAGTCATATACATATCCTCATCTTCAACCTTATCTTCAAAAGGCTTTAAGCAAGGTGTAAATTGCAAATATTTGTACCCTCTTGAAGTAAAGAACTCGTACACATCTTTGATATGGGTAGCAACATACTTTGTAACAACGGTAAGTACATTAAAGTCAACCTCGTAATACTGCAAATCATCAAGTGCCTCTACAACTCTATCAAAAGTAGAATTGCCTTGCCTATCTACACGATATCTATTTGCAAAATATGTGCCATCTAGCGAAACACCAACAATGAAGTTATTTTCCTTAAAGAACTTGCACCACTCCTCAGTGATAAGTGTTCCATTAGTTTGCACTGCAAGGATAACCTCACTATTTTTTTTGTTGTACTTTTTTACATACTCCACTGCCGATTTAAAAAAGTCTATTCCTCTAAGCAATGGCTCTCCACCGTGGAATGAAAGGTAAAATCTGTCGCCATCAGCATACTCTAAAGCCTTCGAAATAGTTGTCTCTAGTGTTTCATTACTCATTATACCATAGTTTTCATGCTCTCTGTGACTAGACAAAGAATGATAAAAACAATATTTGCAATCCAAGTTACAACTACTTGAAACTGGCTTTAGCATTACTGATAATTGCATATTTTCCTCTATTTGAACTCGTGTGTTCTACGATATTTATCGTTTTTGATTGCTTTGTTAAACTCCTCTAATTCCTGTCTTAATTGCTTTGCGATAGGGTTAAGTGGCTTTTTAACTTTTCTATCAGCATCAGTCATAGGAATAACACTGATATCATCTCTCATTGCAATGTTGTATCCTTCTGCTGGGTCAGTATCCAAATTGAACAAGTAATCCTTGTAGAATTGGTTGAAGAATGCAGCATTTTCTGTTTGAACATTTCTATAATACTTGTAATCTTGCTTTCTAATAATTGGGTTACCTAATGCATCAACCTCACGGATAGTTTGACCTTCTTTAACAAATACTGCTCCTTCGGTACCCTCTGCAACCTTTACACCATTTAGCATATAGCAATCTTCTTCTGCTTTAATAAAGCTATATGATTCAAACTCGCCTGCAATAGCCTTTGCTGAACCACCCTTGAAGTAGTAAATTCTATCGTGTAGGTTTTTATCTTGAGGAATTTCTCCCTTCCAAAGTTGTTTCATAGATTTACCGTCAATAGCTCTATCTTCTGGCATAATTGTAATACCAGCAAAATCAAGAACTGTTGCAAATATATCCATATTAATACATCTTGATGTAATAATTTCGTCCATAGGTGCAAATCCATTTGGATAACTTGCTAAAAATGGAACTTTATATCCACCCTCAAATGGAGTATTCTTTCTACCACGAAGATTACCTGTTACACCCTCACGACCTGGTCCATTATCTGATGTAAACATAACAAGTGTGTTGTCATATAGCTTTTGTCCAGGATTTCTTGGGTCTTCGGTATTTCTTAAATAATCAAGAAGTGAACCAACTGCTCTATCAAACTCCTCAATACATTCAACATAGTTGTCATCTGTACGGTCGCCTTCGCCATTACCATTATTATTACTGAAAATTGGGAAATGTGGCCATGGAGATGCATATTCAATAAAGAATGGATTTGCATTTTTAGATTGCTCTGCTGCAGCCTTTTGACCATCAACACAATCTTTCATATAATCATATGTTGCCTTTGTAAATCTTTCGGTTGACAATGATTGGTCTAACATATCGTTATGTGAATAAACTTCCTCAAATACACCATTTTCCTCACGAACAACATTGTAAGGAATCATATCATTAATGTAGTGGCTACCAAAGAAATAATCAAAACCTTGATTTGTAGGAAGATATTCGCCATAGTCACCTAGATTCCATTTACCAAATAAACCTGTATTATATCCTCTTGCTTTTAATGCCTCTGCAATAGTGATTTCATCACCGATTAAACCATCAACATTGTGTGCAAGTTGGAATGGGTTGAAAAATCTTGTTTGAGAGAATGGGAAATTTTGTTGTTTTGTATTGAATACAACGTTATCAAGATATCCTCTGCAACTATATCTACCTGTTAAAATACTAAATCTTGAAGGAGAACTAACTGGAGATGCTGCATAGCAATTATCCATAATTACACCATTTTCGCCAATACTGTCGATATTAGGTGTTTTGATAGTTGGATTATTTGCCATATAGCTATAACTTGATAAGTCGCTAAATGCCATATCGTCCATTAAAATTAATAGAACATTAGGATTATCTTTTGTCGCACTACCACTGTTTTTAACTTTATTTAAGTAGTCATCATGACCAGCTTGAAGGCTGTAACATGTAGGCTTTAATCTAATATTCATAAATAGGAAATAAATTAGTGATGCACCTATCATTACAAAAGATGTTACCCTAGTAACATAATAACTTGCTTTGTGATTTTTGAACTTTGGAATACAAGCAAGCAAAGTAATACATACTATTGCAAGTAAACTTAAACCAAAGTTGTAACCGAATCTATACCAAAAGCTATCTGCACCACGAACAATATATGTAAATGCTACACCAAATACCATAATACCGTACTCGGCAATTACATATAGATTAAGTTTGTTATTTTTTACAATTTGAATAAATAGTGATAATGCTATAAAGCAAGACAATACCATATTTACTTCAGTCATAAAGTTGTATCCACCAATAATAGTTACTAAAAATAAAATTGATGCTACGACGACTCTTACAATGTTAATAGCCTTAAAATCTTTGACAATTTCAATAGGCTCATTCTTCCATCGTTTACATTTGCCCATAAATTTTTCTTTCATTCACTTTCTCCGTGTAATTTGATAATATATAGATTATATCATTTATTTACTATATATACAATAGTTTTCGCTTGCATATTTACTTACTATCCCATTTTAAGTTAAAATTATAACTATCCTTTCTTTAAAATTACTATTTCAACAAGTTATCATATTAAAACTAATTAATTTTGTAATATGAACATATAAAAATGCTTGATATTGATTGCAAATTTGAACAT
>JAHHUG010000003.1 GCA_020024085.1 Christensenellaceae bacterium
GAAGTTTACTTTATTTGTTAAGTTATAGTTATTTTTATAATAATATAAGTTTAATTAAGAATAGGATATTCTTAAAATAGTACAAGTAGTTGATGGTTAAGTAGAAAAATTTTAATTTATTTCCTAAAATATTAAAAATAAAAACACCTGTTTATATAGCATACACGGGTGTTTATTGATTATATTTGATATATAAACCATAGGTTATGTAATTATAGCTCATTTTTACTTGCTTGAATTTGTTCCTTAATTACTAGATTATCGGTAAGTAAATCAAATACTGCATCTTCAGTTAGTACCCCTCTTTTTAAGCAAGGTGGTAATAAATTGTCGCAGTCAGCATTGAAATCTTCTCTCCATTCAGGACCTTGATAATAGGTAGAAAGAATATCAATTTTATCTTGGATATTGTTAAATTTTTCTATAAATTCGGGGGTAATTTTGCCTTCTTCGCAAGAAATAGATAACTCATCAATAACTAGAGTTGCCTCATCAAGTAAAGCTTCCATTCTTCGTATTCTATCAATTTGATTAAACATATAACACCTCTATTTAAACATTTTTTGAATTGCCTTAAACATAATGCCGTTTACCTTTGTTTCGTTTTCCTTTATACCCTCAACAGAGCTTTGAATAGATTGAGAAGTTAAGTCTGGGATAATTGCAGTAAGCATATTAAACTCGATTTCTTTTTCACAAGAACTCATCAAAAACATACAATCTCCGTCAAATAGTGTATGAGAAGGAGAAAGTGAAGTTGCATATCCATCGTGAGCAAGTGAACATAAAATATTTGCTTGTTGCTTTGTAAGTTTTGCATTTGTAATAATGCAACCTATTGTTGTATTTGTCTTTTTAACGGGGATACTGCCCATACTAAATATTTTTTTACAGTCAACATATTCGCCATTTTCTTTTTTTGCACCAGCGATAATTTCGCCATTTTTAACAACATCGCCAAGTGCATTTACAACGGTGATAACAGCTATTTCTATATCGTTTAGTTTGAAAGTAGATACACCAAGATTGGTTTTTACAGCATATTGACTACCTAAAACCTTGCTAATTGTAGCACCCGTCGAACCACCAATGCTACCAGTTTCAAAGTTGTCTTTTTTTGCATTTTTGCAAGCCAAATATCCTGCTGTTTTGTCAGGGTAGCTAAAGTTTTTGTACTCTAGGTCGTAGATACTTGCACCAACAACGATAGGTACATTGAACTTGCCAGTATCAAAGCCGATATTTTGTTCCCTAAGGTAATCAACAACGCCACAATCACTTTCTAGTCCAAAAGCTGAACCACCAGAAAGTACTACTGCATTAACCTTTTGAACAGTCTTGTCATCGCGAAGTAGTTCAGTTTCTCTTGTTGCAGGAGAGTATCCTCTAACAGAAACACCAGCAATAGCATCTTTTTTTGGCAAAATTACGGTAACACCTGTTCCGTTCTCGTTGTCAGAATAATGTCCAATTTTAAAATAGTCTAGCATAAAAACCTCTTTTATAGTTTGTAAGTATATTGTACCATAATTTTTAAATTTGTATCATAAAATTTATTTAATGCTTTGATTTTAATTCGCATAAAAGTTCGTTTACCGATTTATTTTTAATAGGGTGTACAAGATAAGGTTCAATTTCTTGTAGTGGAGTAAGGACGAAATCACGAATATGCATCTCTGGGTGTGGAATTTTTAATGTTTCGGTAAAAATAACCTCGTTGTCGTACATTAAAATGTCAAGGTCTAGTGTCCTTTCTCCCCAATGACGAAGTTTTACACGATTTGCCTCTTTTTCTAAAGAATGCAAGAAATTAAGTAGCTCAAATGGAGTGAGTATGGTTTCAATTTTCATTGCACCATTAATAAAATTAGGTTGGTCAACCACTCCGTAAGGCTCGGTTTCAATCAAATGAGAAACCTTTATCAGTTTAATATATTCGTTATTTTTTATTTTTTCAACAGCATTATTGATATATTTTTCTTTGTCTCCAAGATTGCTACCCATTGCAATATATGCAGTGTGCCAACCTCTGCTAACTGTTGCAGAAACATCTTCGAAAGGGATATCAATAGGTGCATTTGGTTTGTTGATTGTAAGAGTAAGGTGATGGATTTTGTCAAACTTGTGTAACAAGTCTTTTGCAAGGTCGTTTGCAAGAATTTCGATTAAATCATAGTTGTTTTCAACAAGAAATCTTTTAATTTCCTCTGCCACAAGACCATAGTGAACAGTTTTTTCAATGTTGTCAACAATTACCGAGGTATCAAGGAAAAAATCAAGGTCAACATAGAATTTTTGACCATTTTTCTTCTCAAAATCGTAAACTCCATGGTTTGCAAATACCTCCAAACCTTTGATTGTTATCTTATCCATTTTTTGCCTTCCATTATAGATTTTGTCACTTTTATAGCCTCAAGGTTTGATTTTACATCGTGAACTCTAAAGAATTTTACATCATTTAGAACACCTATTGTTGTAGATACAGCAGTTGCCAAATCTCTTTCTTTTGGTTCATTATCAAGGGTAAGTCCAAACACTGATTTTCGGCTTGTAGCCATCATTTGCGGGCAGGAAAATTGATTTAGTAGGTCAATATGTTGTAAAAGTAGCAAATTTTGTTCATAAGTCTTTGCAAAACCTATGCCACCATCAATAATGATTTTATCTCTTTTTATGCCTGCATTTTTTGCAATTTCTAAACTATCTTTAATGTCATTTACAACATCGGTTAGAAAATCGTTGTAGTCGATATTTTTACGGTTATGCATCAAAATATAAGGCAAATTACTGCTAGCTACAATGTTTGCCATTCTGCTGTCATACTTTAGTCCCCATATATCGTTGATAAGGTCAATTTTGTCTACAAAAACAGATAATACATCGGGTTTGTAGGTGTCTAGCGATACTGGAATATCAAAGGTTTCCTTGATTTTTTCAATGTATGGTGCAACCCTATCAATTTCCTCTTGAATAGAAATTTTAATGTGGTTTGGTCTTGTTGATTCGCCACCGATATCAATAATATCTGCACCCTCATTTATCATTTGTTCGGTATGAAATAGTGCATTATCTAGGCTGTTAAATTGTGAGCCATCGGAAAATGAGTCGGGTGTAACATTAAGTATACCCATAATATAGCAACCGTTTGTTAAATCGAATTCTTTGTTACCTATTTTCATTATAGTACCTCTCATTTTGCAAATTTTTATCCCATTTGCAAGTATTTTTTGCCTTGCAAGTATAGCAAGGTCTACTTAGTTTATCTGCCTTATAAAGTAGGTTAGATAAACCATCATTTGACTGTTTGTCGTGCTTTGAAATTGCATCAATTATAGTTGGAATATCCTTGTTAGAGTAGCCACATTCAGTAAGTATTTGTGTAATATCATTTGTCCCTGCAACTCTATGGTCAGTACCAAACTTGTACTCATTTACTCTACCGATATCGTGTAATAGAGCAGTTGCAACAATGATATCGTGTGGGATAGATAGACTATTGCTATTGTTTATTTCAAGCATAATTCGTGCTACTTCAACAAGGTGTGATATATCGTGTTTGCAATAAATCCTATTTTCTTCTAATTTGTTAAGTTCGCATAAAAGCAAGTTAAAATGCTCATTTTGCAATATAAAACCCGTTTTCATACTACTTAATCATTTGCAAAACTTTTAATTGCAAGTTTTCATTATCCTTAAATACTCCAAAAGTTGAAATAGAAGTGGTCTTTGAACCAATCTTTTTTACACCTCTTGCAGTCATACAAGTGTGCTCGGCTTCTATTACGACCATTACACCTTTTGCATTAAGTTCGGTATATACGGCAGATGCAATTTGGTTGCAAAGTTGCTCCTGAAGTTGTAATCTTTTGCTAAAAGTATCTACCGTTCTTGCAAGTTTTGATAGCCCTACAACCTTCCCGTTTGGGATATAGCAAATTGCTACTTTACCAAAAAAAGGCATTAAGTGATGTTCGCAAGTAGAGGTAAAATTGATATCCTTTTCAAGTACTAAGTCGCTAGTTTCGACATTGAAAGTTTTTGATAGATGTATTTTGCAGTCCTCATTATTTCCACTTGTTAGTTCTTCAAACATATTAGCAACTCTTTTGGGGGTGTCAATTAAACCCTCCCTTGAGGTGTCCTCTCCAAGTGCCTCTAGTATCATTGATACTGCTTGTTCTATCTTTTGCTTATCTACCATTTTGTACCTCCAGTTTAATTTCACTTAAAAATGACAATGAACCAAAAGCAACAACAGTTGTTGATTTATCCATTTTAGCTTTAGCTACTGCATCTTTAAGGGTAGTGTATTCTACATTTTTGTTATATTGCTCAATCAAATTTTTTAGTTCTAATCCACTAAGGTGTCTTGGGTTATCCCAGTCGAAAGTATATATTTTTTTTGCATATTTTACGGTGTTTTTAATAATGCTGGTATAATCTTTATCCTTAAAGATACCTATAATCAGTGTAATATCTTTTTTATTTTTGATAAAATTTTCAAGATATAGGCTAGCATTAGGATTATGACAGCCATCAATTATAAAGGTTGGGTTAGTGCTAACAACCTCAAACCTACCATTAATTTGAGCTGAACTGATACCATCTTTTATAGCATTATCGCTGATATTATAACCTAATTTTTTAAGGTAATTTACACCCTCAATAGCAAGTGGCAGATTGACTTTTTGGTATTCGCCTAGCATTTTAGTTGAGTAGGTTGTGCCATTATATGTGATATATTGCAAGTTGTCCTTTATGGTGCTTGTTGCATCTTTAGTTACGATTACATTTTGTGCATTGTCGTTGATAATATCCATTACATCGCAGTTGACATTAGATGTAATTACAGTATCACGAATAATGCCACATTTATTTTGTGTGATTTCTCTAAGGTTACCAAGAATTTTTGTATGGTCAAGGCTAATTGATGTAAGGATAGAAAATAGGTTAGTTTCCTCTACATTTGTGGCATCGTATTTACCACCAAGCCCACATTCAACGATTAAAAAATCCACTTTTTTTGTTGCAAAATAAAGATAGCAAATTACGGTTTCTATCATATAACTTGTAAAATTGTAAGTATTAGAAAGTTCTTGTAAAAGTGGATAAATTTTGCTAAAACAATCTGCAAAATCTTCATTAGAAATAGAGATATTATTTATCTTAAACATCTCGTTATAATAAAAAACAGCAGGCGACATAAAGGTACCTACATTAAAACCTGCCTTAGTTAAAATGCTAGAAAGGTAGGTTGTAGTAGAGCCTTTGCCATTAGTGCCTGCTATATGGATAATATTCAATTTGTTCTGTGGATTACCTAGTTTGTCTAGTAAAATTTTAACGGGAGCAATGGTAAAATCACTACCTTTTTTACTAAGATTATTTAGATAATTTCTACTAAAATTATAACTTTTCATAACCCTCCAAATATTTGGAAGGTCCCCGGTATGAGAATGAAGCTGGAGCAAATATTGTACCGCAAGCAAAATTGCTTTTCGCCCAGAGGCACCCCACGTCCTACTGATACTTAACGCACAATATTTTAGTCTTCCAAAAATTGATTTATTTAATTGTAAATTTATTATACTATTTTGTCAAACTTAATGCAAATGAAAATAATAATTTTTATTTGTAAAGTTGGCATAATAATATTAGTAACAAAGTGCTTTAACTATAAAATATAGCAAAATCGGTAGTTTATGTGCTATTTTGTAGCGATAAACTCCTTGATTAAGTCGCTACCTACTGCAACAAAGTCGTTTGTTTCGGCAGCAGTTTTTTCCGAGTACATATCTTTTCCTTCCCTATCAACTTGGTTAGAATATATCATAAATGGTACTGGATTACTAGAGTGAGTCATTGTAGCAATAGGTGTTGGGTGGTCAGGAAGAATCATAATTGCAAAGTCTTCGCCCATTTTTAATAGACCATTAAATAGTGTGCCAACAATGTTTTTGTCAATCTCTTGGATAGCGTTTATTTTTGCTTTTATGTTGCCTTGATGTCCACTTTCATCGGGTGCTTCAATATGTACATATACAAAGTCGTTACCATCTTGTAGAGCTTTTAGTGCAGTTTCGCCTTTACCTAAAAAGTTGGTTACAATGCCACCTGTTGCACCTTCTACCTTATAAAGTTTTAGTCCAGCAGAAATTGCGATACCTTTAAGCAAGTCAACGGCACAAACCATAGCACCATTTAGTCCAAACTTCTCTTTGAAGTTGTCTAGTATAGGTTTAGTACCTTCGCCCCATAGCCAAATAGAGTTTGCTGGGTTTTTGCCCTCCTCGATTCTCTTTTTATTGATTGGGTGGTCCTTAAGTAGTTCGTATGACTTCTTTTGTAGTTCGGTATAAAACTCCATATCCTTATTTTTAGGAAGATGAGTCTTGATAGGTTGCTTTGATATATCGTGTGGTGGAGTAAAATCGGTACCTACTGTTGTGTGTTTGATAATCAAGCAATGTCTATAACTAATACCGGGATAGAAGTGGAACTTATCGCAACCAAGGTTTGCCTCTAAATATTTGATAAGTTCGCTAGATTCCTCAGTAGAAATTTCGCCACTTGAGTAGTCTACCATTGTTTTATCTTCGTAGTTTTGTTCATCGCTAAGTGTTACTAGATTGCATCTAATCGCAATATCGTCGTCCTCCATTTTAACGCCAAGGCTTACAGCCTCAAGTGGAGACCTACCGGTATAATATTTGTCTGGTGCATAGCCTAGAACAGATAGGTTTGCAGTATCGCTACCTGGCTTAAATCCATCAGGGATAGTTTTTACAATACCTAGTCTACTAGATTTAGCTAGCATATCCATATAAGGTTTATTGCTCACCTCAAGAGGTGTTTTGTTACCTAATTCAGCAATTGGAAGGTCAGCCATTCCATCGCATAAAACTAATGCATATTTCATAAATAACTCCTATAATAATATGGTATTATTAACTTTATAAAATGTCAAATAAAAACTATTGTATAATTAAAATTAATGGTATATAATAAAAATATAATATATAATCACGGTGACAAAATATAATGGATAATAAGAAAGAAAATTCAACTAAAAAAGATAAAACTAATAGTAAACAAACGAAATATCATTTTGGATACTATTATTCAGTTTATAAACTAGCCATTCAATTATTCAAGGGTAAGTATAAGCCTATAATTGATAAAAAAGCAATGGAGGAAATTGACCAACCTTGCTTAATTTTTGCAAATCACGGTTCGGTATTTGATTTTATCCTTGCTGGCAGTGTAATTATGCCTAAAAAAGCCGTATTTGTTACCACTAAAAGAACAATGTTCAACAAGGGTGCAAACTGGGTTGTTAATAAATCGCCACATATTCTTCGAGACCAATTTACTGCCGATGTAAAAAGTATTATGGAGATGCGAGATGCAATCAAACAAGGATACAATATTGTGCTTTATCCAGAGGGTAAAGTGTCTACTTGTGGTGTTACAAATAGGATTCCAAAGGCAACAGGTAAACTTGTAAAAATGTTCAAAGTGCCAGTATTAACTATTGTTAGCAGTGGTAACTGGTTGATGAAACCTTCTTGGGCAAGTCATATTAGAGTTGGTCCGGTTGAAGTGAAATCAAAGTTAATTTTGACTGAAGAGGACATTAAAAACTTAAAGGCTGATGAGATACAAGAAGTTATAGAAAAAGAACTTAATCATAACGAAAACAAGTACCAAATTAACAATAACTATGAGTTTCATAATATCAAAAAACAATATGGTTTTGCAGAGGGCTTGGAAAAGGTTTTGTATAAATGCCCATTTTGTGGTAAAGAGTTTGCAATGGCTACAAAAGGGGACGAATTATATTGTACCGAGTGTGGATTTAGGGCAAAATATAACCACAATGGACTACTTACAAGCGATAACGAGAGTTTTAAGTTTAACCGTATTGATGAGTGGTTTGATTATGAAAAAGCCTCATTATATAAGGAGTTGCAACAGGACAATTTCTTGCTTTCAGGTAGAGTTGAGGCTATGATTGAAAACGAGAAGAAAAACAGATACGATAGCCTTGGCGAAGGTATTTTAACTATTGATAAGGAACAAATAAAGTTTACTAGCGATAAAGGTGAAGTGCTTACCTATAAAATTGATAAGGTGGAGGCTATCCCTTTTGTTGTAGGTGTAAGAATTTGTTTGCTAATTGACGGAGTTAATTACGAATTTATATTTAAAGAAAAGCTAATGAGTACAAAATATGATATGGCAGTTGAGCTGTTATCAGGGGAGAGAGATGCTAAGAAAAAAGAAAAAAGAAATATGTGAGGATAAGCCGAACTACTATTCGTTGCCACTGGGTGCAATTAACCCAAAAGGCTACCTAAAAGATGAGATTGAGTTATATATAAAAAACCATATTTCAAAGATTAATACTAGCTGGAAACCACTAGAAAATAACTTTTGGATAGGTGGAAAAAACGAGGGTGGATATCTACCATTACAATATATAACAAACCTTGTTATGCTAGCTTACGAGACAGATAATGATAGCTTAAAGGCGAAAATTAAGCCTTGGGTTGAGGGTATTTTAGCTACTCAAAAAACCAATGGCGATTTTGGAAAAGAGGGTGAAACCGACTGGGAAGAAAAGATTTTTGCACTTGGTGTACTAGCAACTTATTATGATGCAACAGCTGATAATAGAGTGCTAGATTTTGTGTATAATTTTTGTAAATATCAGTTTAATGAAATTGATATGTTACCACCAACAGCTAACACAATGGCGTGTTTATCTATCGAATTTGAACTATTAAACTACTTTTATGAAGAAACAGAGAAAGAATTTTATCTTGAACTTAAACAAAAATTGGTAAGATTTAGCTACGATTTTGGCGAGTATTTTGATAAGTTTGAATATAAAGATGAAACAAAAAAATACCTATCAAAAAGCACAATTTACTTTAAGTCAAACTTTATCAAAAAGCAAACCGTTGATGAGGATTTGGAAGCTTCAGAAAAGGTAATGAAGGATAATAGGGACAAGAATGTAAAAAAATATTTGCTTAGTCTAGGTAGGGTGGTTGCACTTAATATGCCAGTACTTTTAGAAAGGGCAAAACACTCTGATAGCGATGAAACGGAAAGGACAAAAAAATTTGTCGAAAACTTGTATAATAATCACGGTTTGAATAATGGTTGCTTTAGTGCTGATAATCACCTAAATGGCAGAGAAATGAACGGTGCAACCGATATTGAAACGGTTGCAAATACGTTGAAATCAATGTTGGAATTAGAAAAATTATCAACAGATAACTACTACTCAAGTTTTGCTGATGAAATTTTCTATAATGTATTCCCTAGTATGTTTTTTAAGGATTATACCTATGTGCAGGGTATTTCAGGTCCTAATCAATTAGGATTGCAAACAAACGATTATTATACTGCAAACAAAAAGGATAACAACTTTAATGCAATTATTAGTGATAGTGGAATGGTGGCAAGCAGTAATTTGTTTAACCACTTTGTAAGCTCTCTAGCTTATGAAACAGATGATGGACTAGCCTTTCATCACTATGCACCTTGCAAAATTAAAGTTTGCCTTAATAATAACTTTATTGAGATACTTGAAAGTACAAATTATCCATTTGATAATAAGGTAAATTTTGAAATTTTATTAATGGATAGCGATAAGGAGATAGAATTTAGGTTTGCTGTACCAAAATATACCTCGGTCAATTTACTTGTTAATGGCGAAAAGGTATCAAGTAGTGCAAGTGGTGTAATCAAAATCAAGAAACTATGTTCAATAGGAGATGTCTTTACTCTTGATATAAATAATGGACTAAGGGCGACTTTCAATGATGATGGTAGCTTAACATTTAGAATGGGTGGCTTGATATTATGTAATCCAGTTAATACAAACATTGTTGAAACAAAGAAAGGTTTTGTTGCTGAAAGTAGGGAAGACTTTAGAAAAGCACCAGTAATTAAGGATAATAAACTAGAGATAAAATCTATTACAAAAAGGGCAGATATTGCTACTTTGTACGACTATAATAAACCATTTTATACCGTAAAACTTGTATCAGATATTGCGATTAATTGGTCAAAAAGTGCAACTGAATATTGCTCAATACCAAAGAATACAAAGTTTGGTAATTCAATGGATATTATTACACTTGTACCATATGCAAATACAATAAATCGTATAATGCAGTTTCCTTACAAAGTTGTAGAGACAGTAAAAAAATAGGTTAGTATAAATTTTAAGTTAATAATACAATATAGAAATACTCCTAGATTTAGGAGTATTTTTTATTATCAATTTGTCGTATGAAATGAAAAATCTAGTAATGAATTAAATAAAAAATCATAAAAAAGATAACTTATTATTTGATAAAATTAACAGGCTGTAAATTTTGAGAGATACCAAATGTTTCTATTAAATGATGAAATGTTTGATAGAAATCTCATTGAAGAAAAAAGAAAATAAAAAAAGGCAAAATTTTATATTTTGCCCGTAAATTTATAATTTTAGTATATTTTTTTAGATAATTACCAGAGTTCCTGTTATAAAATTTTTGCTAATAAGTGCAAGTATTATCATAAATAATAATTGTGGTACAATGTAAAAAACTAATGAATGTCTACCCAAAAAGTTGATAGGTTTTGTGATAAAACAATTTAGTTTTGGGATATAACTTTTTTTGGTAGAGTAAATTGTATTTCCAATTACAGCACCTAGCATAAATGTTGCAAGATTGATGTATAATGGGAAGAAATCTCCAGGAGATTCAAACCCAAATTGGTTCATATACCACTCCATAGTAAGTACACCAGAAAAAGAATTTTTAGGTGGGATATGATTTATTGTTATTACATAATCGGCTATAAATAATGATATTGATAGTACAAGATTTGTTGCAATTATTGCTGTTTTGTTTCCGTCAAACAACCTATTAATAAATTCCCAAATAAGCATTGAAACAGATAATAAACTTAGCACTCCAAAGTGGATAAAATTATCGGGCATCACATAGTATGATGTAATACTTAATGCGAAACTAAATAGTAGTAGAAGATAGCCTCTTTTAAAATTGTTTTTTGAAAAGGTGGTACTTAATCCACTTATAAAGATAAATACACTTGCAAAAAATGGTCCAAATATATGCCTTAAAGAGCCTTCCCAGTAGTTTAGGGCAAAAATATACCAATCCTTAAAAAAACCGATATTGTTAAAGCCTACTTCTTTCCAAGCAGGACCAAAAATATATGCGATTAAAAAATGCAGGTGGTCAAATACAAGTAGTGCAACAGCAAAACCTCTAATAAAGTCGATTTCCCACACTCTATCAATGTTTTTGTGTAAAAAATTATTTTTCATTCTATATTAATACAAAATATTTACAAAAATCTATAACTTTGTAAATAAAAAAGCACCTAAAGTGCTTAATCTATTTTTATAAATTGCAATAGGTTTGCAATATCTATATTTTGAATACCTGCAAGGTCTTGAATAATGATACCATCAATTAAAACAAGTAGCAAGGTTGCATAATCTTCGCTAATTTTGTCATCTTTTATTCTTTCGGCAATCTTTACACTAAGTAAATCTCTCCACATAATGTAGTTATTTCTAAATAGTGTCATAAACTGTTCTTCATTAGAAAGAGCCTTGTTGATTAGGTACAAGTGAAGTTTTCCTCGTGGGGTAACTCTTGCACCATACTCAATAACATATTTAGTAAGTCTTTTCATAGAGGTATCTTTTTGAGTGTTATCTATCCAAATAAGAAAATCGGTAGCTAGGTCATCTAAATACTCTTTAATAATATCGGCAAAAATCAAATCTTTTGATGTGTAGTAATAAAAAAGTGTACCTTTAGAGATACCTACTGCTTTTGCAATATCGCCTAGAGAGATGTTTTCTACCTCTTTTTCATTGATTAAACTTATAGTCGCATTAATAATTGTTTGTTTAGAAATATTCTTTTTGGTTGCCATATTTACCTCTTAATGTTAAAATGATAACATTATAACTAGTTTAATGTCAAGGCTAAATGCTTTATTCTTGGCGAGAGGAGATAATAATGTTTAGTTACAATTATGAAGATTATAAAAACTATGGCAAGGTAATTAAATTGACAGATGGCAACCTTGTGGCAATGGTGACAGTAGATGTAGGACCTAGAATTATCTATTTTGGTAACGAAAATGTGAACTTTATGTGGAATGACCTTGATAGAGTGGTTGATAAAGGTGGCGAGTATTTTGATACCAATTTCAAAAAAGGCGAAAAATGGAATATATATGGTGGTCATAGACTATGGAAGTCTCCAGAGGACCTTGCAAGCTATGTGCCAGAAAATTATCCAGTTGATGTGGAAATCCTTGAAAATGGTGCAAGATTTACCACTCCAAACCAAAAAATGACAGGCTTAAAGGCTACAATCGAGGTTAGGTTTGAAGGTGGCGAATTTGTAGTAAAACACACATTCAAAAATGTAACAGAAACTGACCTTGAATATAGTTTGTGGGCATTGTCGGTACTAAAACAAGGAGG
Organism: Christensenellaceae bacterium; assembly: GCA_020024085.1. Classification (GTDB taxonomy): domain Bacteria; phylum Bacillota; class Clostridia; order Christensenellales; family CAAEEZ01; genus HGM11377. The sequence continues at coordinate 12,539 of JAHHUG010000003.1, forward strand.
AACAGAACTAATCTACCTTAATAATGATGAAACAGGGCTTCTTCCTAACAAAAACTTTGTTTTTTGGCCTTATGCTGACCTAAAAGATGCTAGACTAGACATCACAAACGACTTTGTAACATTGAAACAAGATAATACAAATACTAATGCTTTCAAATTGGGTATGTATTCAAAAAAGGGCATTTCAACCTACCTAGTTGATGGCGATATGTTTATTAAGAGATTCGAAAGACTTGATGGTAAGTTTGCTGACTATGAGTGCAACTTTGAGACATACACTTCAGAGAACTTTATGGAAATGGAAACTTTAAGCCCACTATATGTAATCAAACCAAACGAGGAGAAATCTCATACTGAAAAATGGTCTGCTTGCTTTGGCATTGGAAAGGATAAAAACCTTGACGAAATTAAGGAATATATCAAGTCAATCGTTGACTAATCTAATAATTTTACAAACTAGGCTACATTTTTGTAGCCTTTTTTTATTGCAATTTTTTTGCAAAGATAATAATTTGCTGGGGTAAAAGTTGGGAATAAAATACTAATTTTATTTGAAATATTTAAGGTTTTTATGCTGATTTTAGTATTTTTTTAATGCCAAAATGAATAATTTTCGGTAAAAATTTTGGTAATTTATTGGTATTTTAGCTTATATAAACCACCTGTTTTTAACTAAATTTTATATGTTATTTTCAATATTTTTACTTATTTTTTTGTGGTTTTTCTAGTGATTTTTTGGGCAATTTTTCAATATTTTTTCTACTATTTTTATATTGTTTTTTTGTTATTTTTGAGGTGTTTTTTTATTGAAAATTATAATAAAAAATGCAATCTTTTAGTGCAAATTTTCATTGTTTTCCGTTCGTTTAACTATATGATTTTGGTATGATTTTTTTGCTAAAATGGGGGGTATTTTAAGGGCAAATTTTTGCAAAAAATGATAGTCAAAAAGGTGTTTTTTAGGTCGTATTGAAAGACAAAAAATTACATAAAATACGATATTTTAGCAACATTTTAAGGTTTTGTGTGCGTTTTGAAAGTGCAATATGTAAAAAATTAGTTATTACTTTGTTATCAGTTTGTAGTAAAAAAATGGAAATGAAAAATCGAGTTGTGGCAAAATCGAGGGTTAAACACTACATTTTGTGGTGTGAGAAAAAAAGTGAATATTAATTAGCAAAATATAATGATATATTTTTGATTTAATATTGACTTATTCATTTTCATAGTCTAAAATAGAAGAGTAATTATATTATTATATATAATTTCGAAATCTTAGGAGGCAAATATGAGAAAGTTGGTAAGTTGGAAAAAACTAATTTTGTTAGCACTTTGTGTATGTATGGTGTTCACACTTGTTGCATGTGCAAATACTGGCAATAATAGTAATGGTGGAGCAGAAACTCCTGTCTATACCGATCACGGTGCAGTGGCTAAAAACCCTGCTGATTCAATAGGCAAAATTGTTTCTGCTATTTTCGCCGATAATGATAAGGAAAAATACTTGAATGCAGGTTTTAGTGGCGACTTCAAATTGAACCTTGGCAAAAACAATATTGTCAATCTTTATTTAGATGTTCGTGCTAGCATTGACAGAAAAGATTCATCTGCATCAAGGTTTAGCATTGTATTAAATAGCAAGGGCGATGTAAATACTAATCCAAAGGTATTGTGGGGTGCTTATTTTGATGGTAAAACACTTAAAGTAGATAACAGAGGTATTGGTGGCAAGTTCACTATTGTTGATACCGATATCATTTATCTAATCAACCTTTTGGCTAATGAGTTCAATGGTTCTGCTACTGCTACTGCTGATGGCATTGATATCGAAACCACAATAACTGAAGGTGTTAAACAATTAGTTAAGGGTATGGTAGCAAGTGGAGTTATCCAAGTTTACGAAAAGTACATAGAGGAAAATAATTCTACTCAAGTTACCGTTAGCTTGTATGTTAGAGACCTTGTTAAGTACATTCAAAAAACATTGCTTAATGTAAAAGATGGTGCATTAGGTGGTTTGATTGCAGGCTTCTCTGAGGAGACAATTAACTCTATTGTCCAAACCTTAGACAAGGTATATAATGCTGTTCCAATCAACAGCTCACTTAATATCGGTGTTGGTGTTAGAGGTTCATATGGTTCATATGAGCTTGTAAATGGTTCATTCAAGTTTGATTCTAACATTATCAAAATGGAATTCAATGGTTCTGACTTGGATTTTGGTGACCAAGCAGGCAATATTGCTACTCCAGTAAATGAGCCAACCGATTACAACGATATTGAAAAAGCAAAACTTGGTGGTTTTGGTATGGATATCAGCCTAGGTGTTGAAATGACCGAAGGTGATATTTCTATTGCCGATATCGACCATGCTCTTGGTGGTATTTTAGATAAGCTAGCAAACGATTTGTATGCTAATGACCCTAATAGGAGCAAAATTGACTTTAGCAAAAACTATATCCATGTACAAAATAATGTTGCAGTGGACGTTCGTCTTGGTGCATCTTTCCAACTTGATGTAAAAGACAACAGTAAAACCAACCTTCTACTTGAAATATATTTTGACCAAGCTCACGATGGCATTTTGCCAAATCAAAAATGTGATGCTGGCGAAGCGTTATTACAAATTTACTATGTAGGTAAGGACCAAGCCTTCTATATTGATTTAACAGGTCTTGGCAAAACAAATACTTTACCTAACAAACTTAAAATTGATAAGGATTTAGATGGAAATCCTATCAACTTAACCAACATATTTACAGACAAATTCCTAAAATTAATCATTGTTAATGGCAAACTTGATTTTAGACCACTTATTGAAATGGTTCAAAATCTTATGAAGCCAGAGAGTGCTCCTGCTCAAGCAACTTCAGCAGAGGTAGATGCACTTAACGATAAATTGCTAGAGAATTCACTTCCTCTAGTTCTTGACCAACAAGGTAATGCACAACCTGATGTTATGAAGATTGTACAAATTATCTTGCGTGAACTAAACTTTGACAAAAACTCTGCCGATATCCTAAGTGGTATCAGTGTTAATATTTCTAGTCAAATGTTTAAGGATATCTTCAAAGAGGCTTTAGTTGGTCAAAATCTAGGAGATATCTTCCTAATTGATAGTGCTAGTGTTGGACTTCATATTGATAATGGATTAAGACTTGATATTGAAGCAACACTTGATGCTAACGACTATGATAGTTCTGATGTTGTAAAAGGATTCCCAGTTGTTAAATTTGGTATTCACGCTAATATTAAACCATTCGCAGCTTTTGACGAAAATAGGCTTCCTCAAGATAGATACGATGGCAACTGGCAAAATCTTGAAATTGTTAAAAAGACAAATCAAAATGGTGGTATTGACCTATTAGGTACAATATTTGCATCATTACAAAACAAGAAAGTATATCTTTCTGCTAGTGCAAATCTACAAGTTCATGTAGATGGTACTAAAGATTCTGTTTCTAATATTGGTGCTGCTCTTAATAACTCTATCGGTGGTGCACTTGGTGCAGCCCTTGCTGATTTACAACTTAGAACAGGCCAAATTGATGCAGATTACACATTGTCTTTAGTTGCAAATATTAACCTTGCATCTTTTGTAGGTCTTGATTTCAATACAACACCTATAATGCAAATCCTTGAAAGAATCATTGGCGACCAAGAGATTATGATTACCCTTGAGTCTATCAAGAATAGAAATACTGCAGAAGAAAGTAAGGAAGAAATACTTGCAATCCTACTAAGTGGTGGCAAATTATATGTAGATGCAGAGGCTATCGGTATTCCAAAGGCTGTCATTGATACTCAAACAATCTTTGATATGTTCCCACAATCTGCTGCACAATCATATGCAAGTACACAAGCAGCTCCACAAGACCCTAACGCAACAAAGAAATTAATTATTGCATTACTTTCAAATGTTGATATTTTGACTATAATGCAAGATGAAATAGCTATTGGACTTAACTCTGCATTCTTGAATGTATTGCTTCCAATATTAATGCCAAATACAAACATTGATGCTACACTAAATCAACTTGGTGCAAGTATTAAGTTTAAGTCTGATACATTTACTCCAGATGAGGCAAACAAGTCTTTACTAAATCAACTAGAAGTAAAGGTTGGTTTTGCAACAGATTTTGCAGGACTAAATGTAAAGGCAGCAGTTGCTCTTGGTGGACTAAATATCGGTATTGTAGATACTTCAACAGAGGCAAAATATAAAGTTGAAAGTGTTTACTTCCAAAATAGAGATATCTCTAAATTTAACAATCCATTTGGTAATACTTTACTAACATTAGGATTGCAAGGAACTCTTAAGTTGACAGGTGATGGCGAATTTACCTTAAGCAACGCAAATGGAGATAACAAACTAAATGGCGAAATCGGTGCAATGCTAAATACTCTTGCTTTAGTACTTGGTATGGATAATGTAAATAAGGAACTAACCATTACATTAGATGCTGCACTTGATTTAACAAATAAAATTGATAACAACTCACAAATAGCTTTACAAATTACTACATTAAACGCTCAAACTAACCAAAATGATGTTCTAGTAGGTATTTATGTTTACAACAAAGCAGTATATGTAAATATTCCTCTATTAATGGACCCATTCAAAGTTGATTTTGATGTAGCAAACTTTGTATTTGGTATTATTAATGGCGACATTAACCTTGGAGGTAAAGACGCAGCTCCAGTTGATGCAATTACTACTGCTAACGATGGTACAGGTACAGAACTTCAAGCTTTAACATCACTTATCAACCTTACAAATAAGGCTGCAGAGATTAGAATTTCTTCTGATATGTTAAAGGGTATTATTGTTACCTTACTAGGCAATATGACAAAGGCACCAGCTGGTACACAACCAAAACTTAATGCTCGTGTTGGTGATGAATTAATCGAAATGGTACATACATTACCATTCGACTTATTAGTACTTAGCACCATTAACTACGGTGGTAAAGAGGATAAATTACTTAAGAATTTAGCAGTTGACCTAAATGTTTACCTTGGTAAAAATGTATTACAAGATTACAAAGATGGTAAAGATTTGAAATTGCCTCAACAAGGTGTAATTGGTCTTGGATTAAATCTAAGTAATGTTTATGTAGAGTTTAACGAATCTACAAGTGTAATTAAGGTTATCAAAGATGCCCTTACAAATAATGAATTTGACTATATGGGCAAAATTGATTCTATTACTAATGCAGATATCGGCAAAATCTTAAAGGAAACAAAACTTTCAGTAGAGCTAAATCTATCTCTTGCTGTTTCTTCAAAGAGAGGTATTATCGGTGCTACTGATGAACAGGGTAAACCTATCACTATCCCTAACGATATTGTTATCGGCTTAAACGAAGTTATTGGTACATTACCAAACCTATTTATTAGACTTGGTGCTTTAGATGAGCCAGAACTTGATGCTTTAGGTCAACCATTAAAAGATGATAGTGGTAATATCATTTACAAGAGAAAGGAACTTGTTAACTTACATATTCACCTAGCAGCATCAGTTGATGTTGGTAAACTACTTGCTGGTGACTATAACAGTGCAATTTCACTATCTCTTGGAATTTATCGTGATAACTTTGTAGATTACGAAACAAGCAAAAATAACAAGATTTTAAGCGTTGTTGCAATGCCAGAAACTAATAACGGCAGAACAACCCTAACAGCTTATATTGATGCAGTAGGTTTTGGTACAACCGAGGGTGGTAGACTACTTAATGGTAAAATTAAGCTTGACAACCTTGACCTTAACCAAATTATTTCTAATATGAATAATAAGGCTTCTGCTCAAGCTGGAGAACCTGCTGACTACCCATCAACAATGGCTAAAGTAGATAGTATTGTATCTATACTTAATAATGCTTTAAGTATGATATCTATTACTAATGATAGCCTTAGTGTCGATTTGGGTTCTAATATTTTAGCTTTAGTTCTTGGAATATTAACAAAGCAAGATGGTTCTGCAAATACCGAGGTATTACCTCTTACATCAGGTAATATTACTATTTATACCAAAGAGCATAAAGATGGCAAAGAAACAATCCTTCCAGGTATTTATGCAAAAGTTGGTTTAAGAGAAAAAGGTGCTGTTGAACCTAACATAGAGCTTGGTATTGGTATTTCTAACCTACACTTAAGCTTTAGCAAGAAGGGTGGTACATTCCTTCACGAAGAAAACTTTGATGCTACTACTTTCGTAGCTATTAGAGATTTACAACAAATTTCATTAAATGCAAACCTTGGTTTAGATGTTGACTTGAATGAGGGTAAACATACACTTAACCTTATGAACTACTACAATAGTTTCTTCGGTCAAGTTCAAGTTGCTATGGCATCTACAAAGGAAGGCATTGACTTTATCAATGGTGCAGGTATGAATGGTTTACATCTTGGTGTAAAAATTCATGGTACTATTGGTATTACTGATGTTACAAAAACATTTGTTCATGTAAGAATTAGTGCTTACACATCAAAAGATAATAGATTAGCTGACAAAGATGCTAAACTATTCCTTGATGTATATCTATATAGAGATAATCTATATATAAGTAGTGACATATTAAATATAAACAAAATTAAAGTACCTAAGGTAGGATTTAGTCAACTTATTTCAAACAAAATTAAGCCTATCCTATCAGGTGTCGGTTCAGCTCAAAGTGAAGATGCTATTGCTACTGCTAATGAACCATTAAGTTTCCTAATTGGCGACAGAAAAATGGAAATCGAGGTAAGTAAGGCATTTGTAACAGAGCTATTAACAAAACTTGTTACATCTGTTCCAGCAGAGACCTTGAAAACAGTAATTGACGACTTGTTTGGTAGCTTAAAGATTGAGGCTAACTTAAAGACAATGTCTGCTTCAGTTAATGTAACAGCAATCAAAAATCAACAAGAAAAGCCAAGTGCATCTCATTTAGTTGACTTCACTCTTGCTCTAAACGGACTAGAGGTTAGTGCTTTTGAAGATAAAAATACTCATATTATCAATGAAAGCGAATATGAAGAGGCTATCGACAATGCTTTTGCTGAACTTGGTGCAAGTGTTACCCTAGAGAGAAAGGAAGTTAAGGTTAATGACGACAAAACTAGCCCTAACTATGGCAAGCCTATTATCCCACTTGATAATATCTTCGGTAAATTAAGTGGTGTAATTAATAGTATTGATTCTATTGACAAACCTCTTCGTGAAACACTAAATCAAGTTATCCAAAACCTATATGTTGATATTATGTCAAAGGAAGGCAATCCTGATAACGGTTTTGCAGTGACATTAAATGTACTACTTCAAGTTAATGTTAACTGGAAGAGTTGGCAAGCACTTGATTTACACGATTCTTCATTTAGATTGAAGATTAGTGATACAAAAAATAATACAATATTAGATGCTTACCTAATTGGTAACACTGGTTTAACTGGTGCTTTATATGTATCTGCTCCAATGCTTGGTACAGTAGATGGCACTGGTAATGGCGAGGCTCTAACAAACATCAAGATTACTGGTATTAACCTAATCGAAATGATTGAGGCTGCAACTCAAAAGGCACCTGCTTCTTCAGTTTGTGCTACTGGTACAGCTAATAATACTATCGAAACAGTACTTGATATTGCTAATAAGGCTATCGGCGAGATTAAGTTTACAGGAAATGGTGTTCAATTAGGTCTTGGTCCAAAGGCTCTTACTGCTGTTGCATCAGCTTTAGGTCTTGTACCTTCACTAGATGCAGGTTTAACAGAGGCTTTAGGTAGCATTATTGCTGAATTCCCTGATACTGAAGCAGGTAGTGGTATTTATGTTGATTATCCAGTTAATGTAGATAACAAAACTACTCCAGTAATCGGTTTAAGATATGGTTTAGTTGGTGTTGGTGGAATTGATATTAAACTTAACCATTACGCTGCAGGTGTTGTAAACAAACTTGCTGATTTTGATAAAGCAACTCTTCCATTTAAAGATAAGGAAGGTCTAAAACAACTTGTTAACTTTACTCTTGATGATGGTGGTATCTATAAAGATATTGCAAAATTACAAAATGTTCAAGTGAGAGTAAAGGGTAGTTTGAGTGCTGGATTCAAGAGTGAAAATACCGATTTAAGTGAACTTGTTAAAAATGTACTTGGTTCAATCCTTGGTATTGCTCCACTTAGAGAGTTAGGTATGAAGCTTGAATCTGATTTGAATAATCAAAATAACCCACAAACATTACACTTTGAGGTTGCTGCTAATATTGACCTATCTTCAGTACTTAACAAATTACAATTAGATTTAACTATCTTTAATAAGAATGATAAAACTTATGATTACAATAATACTTTAGTAAGAGTATTCTATGCAGATAACACACTATATGTTAAAGCTCCAAATTATCTAAACGATATTATGAGAATCGAACATGTAAATTCATTGTTCGGTGGTAATGGTGCTTCTGCTCAAGCTCCAACAGATACTCCTGCTGAAACAACAACTACTCAAAGACTTGCTGCTTTACAAATTGTATTTGGTGGCAACTCTGTTGGTATCAATGTTGTTGGTGGTATATTTGATATCTTACTAACAATGCTACAAGGTCAAGGCTTAACTCTTGATGAAACAATGTTCGATGCCTTAAAGGAAAACTTCGGTATCGGTATTGAACTTGGTTCTATTAAGCCTGATGGCGATGGACACATCTATCTACCTGATTTGTATGCTAGTGTAAATATCAATATGGGACCTCTTGGTTTAGGTTTAAGATTAGAGCAACCAGAGGTTGTAGTAGCAAACGAAGAGAGTTTAATGCCGGTTGAAGAAGAACAAGGTGTTAAAAAATCTTGGAAAGAAAAGTCTGTTCACTACAAGGATTTAACATTTAGAATTAAAGCTAGTGGTAGATTCGGTATTGAAGCTGAAAATACAGAATTAAAGCTTAACGAATTGTTAAAAGACTTCGGTGTAAATAAGGGACTTAACTTTAATGCAAGCCTAAAGGACCCTAACGACCCTAACCATAAGCCTCTAAACCTACATTTAGGATTAGAACTTGATGCAGAGTTATGCTTGGGCGACTTTAACAAGTGTAATATTAAGCTTGCTATTAATGCTTATAGAAATGCTCAAAAGTTTACAGATGCGCCACTTAGCGAAGCAGATAAAATTGGTGAATTGCTTGCAGTATATATTACAAGAAGTACCGTTTACCTAGATTTAGATAACGAAATTATCTCTATCGGTACAATTTACCTAAATAAATTGGCAATGAATGGCATTATGGACGCTATTAAAAAGCCAATGACTGAAACTCCAGCTGACCAAAATGCTCCTGCTGTTTCTGATGCTCTTGCAACTGCTCCAGTGGTTGAGAATAACGAGTTTGCAACTCAAACACAAGCTCTATCTAATTTGATTAAACTAAGCTTTACAAATGCAGGTGAGGGTGCTATCCAAGAATTAGGTAGTATCTCTGCAGAAATTGGTGCAGGTGTAATCAATAAGATTTTTGCAATGCTTGGATTAGACTTCCTAGCTCAAGGTAATATTGCTGGTGCTGTTAAGATTGATGTTCCAAATAGCAAAAATGGATTTGGTATCGGTCTAAATATAAAAACAGAGGGTGGTAAACTAGTCAATGGTTTAGGCTTGTATGTATGGCTTGGTGATTTAGAGTTTGTAAACAAAAATGATATCAATATAAATAGGCCAGTTCCTTCAGTTGAGATTGCTACTAGTGCTATGGACTTAAGCCAACTATACAATAAATTTGTTCATGTAGGCTTAGAAGCTAGCCTTGCAATGATGAGGTCTAGTGTAATTAATAATAAACCAGATGCAGTACAACCTAACGAAAATGGCAATGGCATTATTATGAATAAGCTACTTACCGAGTTCTTCAGTAATGTAGTTCCTTGGATGCCTGACTTCCTAGCTCAACTTGAGGTATTAGGTTCAGCAAATAAAGATGATTTCTTCACATCACATTCTATTAGATTACAAGCTAATGTTAATATTGGTATGTTAATCAATCACAAAACTTGTACAGTTTGTGGTAAAGACTTTACTGGTAAGGAAGATGCATTTGTAAATCATCATGTATGTCCTAACCCTACTTGTAATGCTCCACTTGACAAGATTGTTAATAGAGAGTTCTATCTAAACGATATGGATGTGGCTATTGAAATTATTAGAAATAATAAGAATGTTATTGATTCAGATTCTGCTGGTTCAGTAACAACAACACCAACAGTATTGCTTGGTTTGTATGTGGAAAACAGCGAAATCAAGGTATATGGTGAGCCATTTGGACTAAACAACTTCATTATTGAGAAGTCAAGTGTTGAAAGTATTGCAAAGACAATTACTTCATTAATCGGTGGTTCTGCTTCTGTTTCAGAGGGTAGTGCACTATCTACATTCGGTTCAGTTGCTTATGCAACAGCAGGTACAACTCCTGAGAGCCAACCTGAAAAAGCTGCTACTCCAGAGGCACAAGCACAAGGTCTTGATATTGTTGGTTTATTAAATAACCTAGTTAAAGCTATTACAATCTCTATGTATAGCATTAGAGTTGGTATTACAGATAATATTTTATCTTATATACCTCAACTTACAAAGATGCTTGGTATTCAAGGTTTCCCAGAGTATGGATATCCTACTCTTACCGAGGAAAACTACATTGAGATTGGTTTGATAAGAGACGAAAAGGTTCAACCTGCACTTACAATTAACCTTGATATGTTCGGTGTTAATACTGCTGTTTCTGTTAAGGGTATCGACCTAGGTGTTGGTTCAAAGGAACAATTCCCTATCATTTTAGACCAAAAGATACAAGATGCATTCAAGGACCCAAATATGGGTAAGCTAGACAACGAAAATAGTATAATTAACCTAAATGTTGAGGCTGAATTAGGATTAAATCTTAATAAGGCAAACGGAAACCTATCTGACTTAATCGGTGGTTTACTAGGCAACCTTGAGGCTGGTTATAAGGTAGATAATACAATTTCTAAGGACTTCTTATTAAGAATCCGTGGTCAAGTTGATATTGTAAACTACTCAATCGTTTTAGGTATTGAAATTCTTGAGCAATTTGATAATAATAATGACGGCAAGATTGACCTAGTTACACCTGGTTCACCAGATGATGTTAAGACAGTACTTGGTGTTTACTATGACTCAACCAAGGGTACAGCATACCTAGAGTCAAGTATTCTATCTAACCTAAAGGTAACAGGTATCGAGCTTAGCGACTTAATAGGTAGATTGACATCAGAAGATGCTCTTGCAGTAGCTGCTGTTGCAGGTATTAGACCTATCCTAAATCGTGATATCTTCAACGAGAATACTGATAATCCAGCTGTTAAGGTAACAATTGCACTTCAACAATATCTTGCAGTTGCAATTTCAAGCGAACTTATCAATCAAATAATCAATGGTATTGATGTAATCAACAAGGTTCCAGTATTACCTGATTATGAGATTGGTGTAAAAATAGGTAGAGAATTAAAGGACGGTGTATCGCTAAAACCAGGTGGAAATCCATCAAGCGATTACAATCCATTTGGCATTACTCTACAAGTTGGTTTAGGTAAAAATAATGGTGGTGTAGAGGGCGAAGGATTCCTAATCGACCTTGCTGCCAAGATTTATCTAGGACCTATCAACAATACAACAGCCGATGGCAATACAACCGTAGCTGTTGGTGGTACATATATTAATATAATTAATAAAGACCAAGCAAAAACTGAATACAGAATTATCACTGAAGAAATGGATAAGTTCCCTGAAGTACTTCATGTTGCATTTGATACAGAGGGTTACTTAAAACCAGAAATTATAGCAGAAGAAGTTAAACTTAGCCTATCTATCGACCTTGCTTTCGGTATGAATAAGGGTACAAACAACTTTGGTTATATCTTTGAAAAAATATTCGGTGAAACTGCAGAGGTTACTGCTGTTGCTAAAGCATACGAAAAGAAAGAGCTAAATCTAAGAATTGGTCTTGATGCTCAAATCAATATCAAGAATTTGGTTGTTCCAATTATTGGTAAAGGTGAGCCTAGCCTAAAGGGTACAAATATTAAACTTTCTGTTAAGGACTTATCTAAACTTGAAGGTGAAAACGATTTATTTGAACTTACTCTAGTAGGTGGTGGAAAGACAGAAACTGATGGTTCAGTTAAAGATGTAATCTATATTAAGATTAAGGACTTTGATGAAGATGCAGCTGGCAGAAAGTCAGACTTGAATATCAAGATTGATACAATCAACATCATGGAATTAATCAGTAGCTTACAACCTCAATCAACCAGTGCGTTGTCTACTGCAAGCTCAAGTACTGCTCTTGCTGAATTTATTAATACTATAATCAAAGATATACATATCACAGGAGATAATACATCTGAATACATTAGAGCAAATGTAAACTTTATGCCTAATGTACTTGATAATATTATCAAACTATTACCTATCCTATTAGCTGACATGAATAATGCAACAGTAGCAAAGGTATTAGAGATGGTACAACAAATTAATCTTCCTATCATTACTGATGGTGGATTATACTTAAGATTTAAGCAAAACAACAAAGCCGTTGGCGACAAGGCTGGAGTAGGTCTTGGTGTAGGTATTGATTTAACCTTTGATGGTATGACAAGAATGGCATTTGGTGTTGATATTGCTGGTGTTCAAGTACTAGATAAAAATAGTGCAGAACTAGCTGACCAAACTAAATTTGTTAAACCTTCTGGATTAGAGACTGATTACACATCAGTTAAGGACTTAAAACTAAACCTTGACTTTGAAGGTTATGTAGAAGTAAGCAACCATAATACTCCAGACCCAATTAGTATTGGTGGTTTGATTACTACAATCCTTGGTTTGTTAAACAAAAACTTAGGTGGAGAGGTTGATTTCAATATTAATACTATTAATACTGAAAGATATGGCTTAAAACTTGAAGGTTTTGTTGATATGCAAGATTTCCAACTTAGCGATAATAAGGATAGCGAAGGAAACTTAATAACAAGACCAAACAAAACATCTAAATTAAAGTTATCTCTATCAAAAGATGGTAGATTAAGTACTGATGCAAAGGGTAAGGCATATACAGCAAAGGATTTAATTGCTATATATCTTGACTTTAATACAAATAGTATTTATGCTGACTTAACAGGTATGAATCTTCCAAAATTAAAGTTGACAGGTCTTGACCTTGCACAAATGTTGGGTAATGTAATTAGCCCTTATGTTGGTGGTAACAAGCAAGTTAACCCTGCTACTGCAACTGCAGGTGCTGGTTCATTACAAACAAACAAATTGTCTGCTTTACTATATTTAGGTATAGATAAGGAGATGACACAACTTAGATTTAATGCTGACTTAATCAATGGCTTATTACAATTAGTGCTTGGTTTAGTACTTCAAATGACCGATAATGCTAGTCCTAACTATGCTATTATTAGTGGCTTACAAGGATTAGAACTACCAGAATTCGGTATGATAGAGATTACTTCAAGCGATAAGGCAAATACATCTGCTTTTGATATTAGAATTTACAGAACAGCTAATGTAAAAGATGATAACTACCTAGCAATTGGTGTTCAAAATGCAAGAATGAGCACTAAACTTGATAGTGGAGATAGTATCTTCACAGTAGGTACAACAGGCAGAGAAACAGTAAATATTGATACATATCCTACTATCTTTGATATGAAGAAGCACGCTTTACAACTTGAGCAAATCGCAATTGATGCAGAGCTAAACCTTAACCTTGACTTCACAAATAGAGGTAGTAAAGATTATTCATTTACTAGATACATCAGTAGATTGCTTGCAATCTTAATTGATGGCAAGGATACTCCTGAAAATGTTGCTAAATATGAAGTAATGATTGTTGGTTCAGGCAATATGAATGGTAATGATTCAACAAGAGTACTTCAATACAAATTGACAATTAAGGGTATATTAGATATTACCGATATCTTTGGTAAATCAAATCTAGCTATTGAATTGTGGAAGATGGATATGGTAAATGGTGCCAACAAAGGTATTGTTACCGACCCTACAAACTTCAATGGAACTAGACAAACTAAGAACCATGTAATGTTACTAGGTGCTTACCTAAAGAAAGATGTTACAAATGGTTTGCCATCATTGTATTTAGACTTAAATAATCTAGGTTTACCAAGAGTTAAACTTGTTGGTATTGATAGTTTACTTGGTAGTGCAGTATCAGAGTCTTCAGCATATGAAGTACTTGGTACAGGTAACTATGATATAGCAGAGCAAACAGCTCAAAAGATTTACAACAATATTACAGTTAAGGATAACAACCTATCTATTGAGTTAAACCGTGGTTTCTTGTACGGTGTACTAGAGATGTTGATGCCTCAAATGTTCCAAGATGGATTAATCGTTGTTGGTGGTATGAAATTACCATTACCAAAGATTGCAGGCGTTAAAGTTGGTATTGACTTTAGCAACGGAATAAGTGGACTTGACTTAATGGCTGGACTTGAGGAAGATACTGAAAATTACCTAGGTATTAGCTTGAAGTTAAATGAAATCCACCTAGGCGATAACGATAAAGTTAAAGTATCAAATGGCTTCTTTAATTGGGATAATATTGGCGATAAGATGAATGTAAAATCTGGCAATGTAAGAATTTGTGGCGAAGAGTACTTTGGTACATTCGGTTCAGTTCATATTGGTACAAGTTTTGCATCAGATATGTTGAGTTCTATTATTGACTCTCTAAATCCTAATGTCTTGATTGACTACCAAAAGAGAGGTAATTCAATGTCATATTATGGTAATTGGCATCACCATACCACAGCATATGATAGAGTATTACGACAAGCAACTCAAGATTTCCCTGGAGATAGCTCTACTAATGAAAATAATAATGACTGGGCTATTGCAAGAATTGGTCAATCATGGAACCAAATTTACTTATCTCGTGCCAAGGGAAATGCAGCTCAAAACCTAGTTCTTAATATTCATGCTCAAGCTGGTTCATTAGGAATTCATAATAATGTTTCAGTAACAGTTTCTCCAGATGCAAAGATACATGCTAACTTGGTAGGTGCAATTTCTCTTACTCAAGGATTAAGTGGTATTGGTGCATTGAAGAACATTGCTATTCCTCTAAATGCTCCAAGTATTGGCGATATGGTATTACCAGGACAAAGTGCTATTACTACTGCTGAATTTGACCCACTAGGTTCTGTATTTGCTAACCTAAAGATAAATGAATTAATTAAGGGAATTAGCGTAAGAATTTATACTGCTGCTCAAACTGGAAATAGTACAGCTCCAAAAACAATTGTTCAAGTAAAGGTTGACCCTAAGACAATTGATAATCTATTCCAAGGTGTAAACTTACTATTAAGTAATATATTTGACCCTTCAGTTGCAACAGACCCTTCAAAGACTCCTGAATGGATTGGAAGTCACCCAGAATTTATGGCTAAGGCTCTAGTTAAATTTATTAGAGCTAATGTAAATGATACTTTAGGTGCTGCATTAGGTCCAGATTCAACACCAATAATGCGTGGTCCTAGAAGAGAGTTTATTGGCTTTATTGGTTCATTGTTACCATTGCCTAAGTTAAACACTTCAGAAAATAGTATTCCTGATAGTTTGGCAATGAATACAACAAATGACCAAGACGGTAATGCAACAGAAAAAGTTAGAGCAGAACTTAATATTACACTTGATTACAATTTTGAAAAAGTTAAAATCGTTGGTGCACTAGAGTCTATCAGGGCAGAGTTTGGTAATGATTACGGATTTAACAAAGCTCCTTGTGGAGTAGCTGCAAATAGTGCAGATGCTATGAACCAATCTTACTATAAGAATGGTAATCCACAAAAAGCTGTTGAGGCTGTAAGACACGGTTTAGGTTATGTATTACTTAATATCGGTGCTGATAATAAGGATAAGTTGTTAGGCTTCAAGTCTGTTCAAGAAGTTAAAGCATATAACAACGGTGGCAATAATGCACTTAGAGATATGGCAAGTGGTTATTATAATACCTCAACAAAGCAATGGGTAGAAAACGGTGCAGGAAAACCTATCGTTATTGAGGACCCTCTAACAAGTGTAGATGAGTTGAAGGTAGTAATTAATGCTCAACTTGCTAATGGAAAACTTCCTACAAAGGCAGATGTTCTATATACCGATGGTACTTCAACAGGTGGTGCTGTTGCTGACCAACCAGATACTGCTTTACCAATAAGCATCGTTTGGGACGACTCTCGTATCAACATTAACCCTAATGGTAGTAAACCAGATGGCAACGATAACTACTTATATGGTTGGGTACAAAATATCCTAATCGCAAAAATACCAGTTATTGTTAAACCAGATGCTCACCAATTGAACTCATTAAAAGGCTTCGATATGCCTACTGGTGAGGAAAGAAAAGCTGTTAATATCGAAATGCTTGACCCAAATCAAAGAATTGATATTTTAACTAGTGGTGCAAATGCTGGTTATGCTAACTTGAAGATTACTTTGGATAGTTACATTACAAAGAACTTGCCAACTGCTATTACATTCCGTCAAGGTAGGACAAATAAGGAACAAACTTATACAACTACTGCTGTTAAGAGAATAGTTTATAGGTCAATCGAACCAGATGTTGTTAAGGACTACAACACTGAAACAGAGGAAAACTTACCAATGGTTTGGGACGATGAACTACAAAGGAATGTTAAGGTAGAAATGGTAGGCTGGAAGGGCGATTGGTATTATAGTGCTAATATCAAGACCGAGGTTGCTGGTAAACTTGAATGGGATACTTCAAACCTTGTATGGTCTACATCTAATCCATATGATGTAAACAAGGATATAGGTGGTCCTATTAAGACAGTTGCCATGAAGCTAATAACAGGTAAGTTTGATACTTTTGTACTTGATAAGATTCAAGTTGAAGTTAAAAACTTTATTACCAAAGAGCAAGTAATTGCTGCTATCAATAAACTATATGGCAAAAATGGTGACAAACAATTAGATGTCAACATTATGGCAAATCCTGATTTCATGAATATCCTTAAAGATATTAGTTATCGTATACAAGATACTAATGCCACATCTTATTGGGGTACAGGATTAAGCATTAATGTCAATGGTAAAAAATTAAATATTAGCCCAAGCGAAATCCACTTTGACTTTACAGCACTAGATAGATGGCTAAATGATAGAACAGAGAACAAGTATAAAGGTAAGATTATCAAAGTTCCAGTATCTATTAAGAGAGATATCCCTAATGCAAGTAAGATTGGTGGTAAGGAAGCTATTGAGTTTAATTTTGATTTAGTTATCAATATTGAAAGTATTGAACTACTAAATGCTAAGTTTGTTGATAAGATTACAAGAATTTCATCAACTGGATACGAAACAGTATCATATAGAGATATTAATATTTCATTAAATCCATATATGAGTTTTGAACAACAATTTGATGAAATGATTAGTAAAAAACAATCTGAAGACAAAGAACCATGCGTAATGCTATTTGTAAGACTTGCTAATGGTGATGTAAAACAAATTGTATTACCTATTGCAGGTACAAAAGAAGCTCCACAAGATGCACTAAATATCTTAAGTGACTCAAGAGTAAAACTTGATATTGCTTCACTATATGGTGCATATGGTAGTTCAGGTAGCGACCTTGATATCAGGATTATGGTTGGTTCTGCTTCACACGGATATATCGAAGGATTTGTTCCAGTAAGTATCAGCAAAGCAAATATCAACCCAAGAGATTTGAATATTGATATTTTAGGTTACAATGCTGATAAAGCTGTAAATGTACTTCGTGCTGATTCATTAACAAATGTTACTGATGAAGATATCAATGCTGGACTTGTAGACCAAAAAGACTTAAAGGTTAAGATTCCAGTAAGAATTGGTAGCACAAAGGATAATGGCTTCTTCGATATCGTTTGGTTTGACGAAAAAGCATTACTTGATGCAAGTAGCACAGGTGCAACAAATATTGAAATTGATGCAGTTATCGGTTATATGCAACAAGGTAATCCAAAACGAAACATCGTTGGCGAATCTAAACAAAACTTAAATAATTACTTGAATAAGAGAGTAAAACTTAAGATTTCTAAGGTTGATATGATTTATGGTATGAGACTTGTATCGTTTGCAGGTTCTGACCTAACAGTCAACCGTACAACAGGTGATTACATCTTGGCAAGTGATATTCAAACAAATACTGGTGAGTTGAAGTTTAGATACTATAACGATGAGGGCAAGATTGTAAACGAATCAAAACAAGTAACACTTAACTTTGATATCCATTCAAAGAAAACTTCAATTTCTATTGGATTGTACAACTTCAATATCGCTGTAAATGACAATATCACAATGATTACAGAGTTTACAGTTGGTGGCGAAAATAGAGTATTCAGTATTGATGAGAATGGTAACTTCGTTATCAAATACAGCTTTGTTGAAAAACTTCCTGTTGAAGAAACAGACAAAACAAAGATTAATGTAACAGCAAGGTTCGTTGTTCCAGTATTTGAAAATGGTAAAATCAAGGTTGATGCAGATGGAAATCCAGTAGTTAATAAAGAACAATATTTGATTATTGAATTAACTCAAAGTGCTACAAATCCAAAACTTTACGAAGGTGTATTTGTAGGTCCATATGCTGGTGGTCCATATACATTCAAAGTAATTGTTACAAAATAACTTAACAAAAAACCTCAACTTAATTGTTGAGGTTTTTTTATTAATTGCTTTATTGCTACATTTGTGCTATTTTATGTTATACTATTTTATGAGGAAATTTTAAGAAAAGGTATTTATGGATTTTACAGTAACTTTAATTAGCTTAATAACACTGCTTGCTCTTACAATCCCAGGCTATATCCTTAGGAAGTTTAATATAGTGCGAAGGGAAATGATTAAAGAACTTAGCATAATATTACTATATGTTAGCCAACCATTTTTACTTGTGGCATCATTCCAAAAGGTAAAATATGAGACACAAATTATGATAAATATGGGATATTTGATGCTATTTACATTAGTTTGTGTACTAATTGTAAGTGCGATTTCACTTACCATTTTTTCAAAGAATTTCAAAACAAACTATGGTAATAGGCTTTTAACTTTTGCATCAATTTGTGGAAACTACGGATTTTTTGGCATACCAGTTCTTGAGATACTTTTCCCAAATACTCCGGAAGTAATTATTTACTCAACCTCTTGTTTATTGGTGCTTAACCTATTTAGTTGGACACTTGGAGCATACCTTGTTAGCTCGGATAAAAAATATATCAGCTTAAAAAAGGTTATTATCAACCCAACAGTTATTGCAGTACTTATCGCAATACCATTGTTTGTAACAGAAACCAAAATGCCAGCACAAATGTTAAAAATTTGTGAGTATATTGGCAATATTACAACACCACTTTCAATGTTGGTACTTGGTATGAGGTTTAGTGAAGTGCATTTTAAGGATATATTTGTAAATTGGAAAAATTACATAGCGATTATTATTAAGTTGCTTGTATCTCCTCTTATTATGTATGGACTATTGCAAATACCACTACCTATCACCGAGACAGCACGAATGAGTTTGCTTATTTTGATGGGTATGCCACCTGCTATAATTTGCCTTACAACCGTTGAATGTTTCGGCAGAGAAGATATCAAGGACGAGCTTGCAAGACAGGCCTCAACCGTTGTTATTGTGGGCACAATACTATCTACACTAACAATTCCACTTATAACTTTATTGCCTTAATTTGTTGCAAATAATTATGTTTTGGTGGTATACTATATTTATAAAATACCATTTAGAAGGAGAATATTATGGAACTAACAAAGGATACTTTAATTAGAGATGTTTTAGAGTTCGGTGACCCAGAGAAAATTGTAGAAGTTCTACAAAAAGATTTTGGTATGCATTGTATCGGTTGTGCATTAGCTCATGGTGAAACATTAGAAGATGCTGCTGCTGTTCATGGTGTAACCCCAGATGTAGTTATTGATGCTATCAAAAAAGTTTGCGAAGAATAATTAATAACTAATATATTAAAGAGAGCTTTTAGGCTCTCTTTTTTTATTGAAAATTTTCTAGCATTGATAATAATATTGTCAATAATATATTTGAATGATTGCTTATTAAGATAAAATTAAAAAATAGAAATAATGACAGCAAGAAAAATTTAGATATATCTACATAGTAAGCAAGCAGTAATTGTACCTATAAATGTAGAAATAAAAGCTACAAAAACGCCATACCTCAAGCTCTTTATTTTGGTTGATGCAAAGTAAACAACAGCTATATAAAATATGGTGTCGCTACTGCCTATAAGTACACTAGCAACCCTTGAAACATAACTATCAGCACCATAAGTTTTGTACATATCTTCAAGTAATTTTATTGTACCATTGCCACTAAATGGTCGTAGTACAACAAGTTCAGTTAGTTCACTTGGTATGCCTAATTTTGCAAAAACAGGGGATAAAAACTGACTTAAATAGCTAGATAAATTGGAGTATCTAAATAATTCTATCATAATGGAAATCCCTACAAGATAAGGCAAAATAGAGATAATAAGCTCCATACTATCCTTTGTTCCACCTATAAAATTGTCATATACATTTACCTTTTTGTAAAAGGAGTATAGTATAATTAGTATAATAATTATTGGTACTATATAACTCATAAATAAACTTCTTTTTTACATAATGGCGACTTAAAGTCTTTATTTTGTATTGTTAACTTGTTTTTTTGTTGTTTTGCTGAATATTTTTACAAGTAGTATTCCAATAGTTGTTGTGATAATGGTGTTAATTAAAGAGGGCAATATGATGTCGCTTGGAGAAACAGAACCATTTACTCCACGAAGTGCAATAAGTGTTGTTGGTAACAGCTGAATTGATGTAGAGTTTAGTACAAATAGCATTAACATATCATCGGTTGCTTTTGTGTAGCCGTTATCCATAAGTTTGATGGCTTGTATTCCTGCCTTTGTGCCAGCACCACCCATACCAAGAAAATTTGCAGTCATATTTATTGCAATTTGTTCGTTGGCTTGTGGGGTTGTGTTTTTGAATAATTTTTTTATTATTGGACGAAATAATCGTTCAATTTTTTTGTTTAATCCAGTACTATCAATTAGCCTAAGTATACTTAACCACACAGAATATATAGGGAATAATGTAACAGCAAGCATTAGCCCATTCTTTCCACCTGTTACCATAGTGTTGAGTGCATAATCGGGATTTAGAATTGTCAGCATAATTAAGCTAATTGTTACAATTAGTACAAAAACAATATTCATATATACCTCTATATTAATAAATGTTTATTATTAATAGTTATGCATAAAATCTTTACTTTTAAGGTAAAAAATTGTATAATATACTATGTATATCTATTTGAAAATCTTTGGAGGTAATATGAAAGAAAAATTTTATATAACTACTGCTATTGCTTATACTTCTGCAAAGCCTCATATTGGTAATACCTATGAGATAGTGCTTGCAGACCTTGTTGCTAGAATGAAGAGAAAACAAGGTTATGATGTATTTTTCCAAACTGGAACAGATGAGCATGGCGAAAAGATAGAGTTAAAGGCAAAAGATGCTGGTATTAACCCACAAAATTATGTTGATAATGTTGCTGGCGAAATTAAAAGAATTTGGGACTTAATGAATACTTCATACGATAAGTTTATTCGTACAACAGATGAAGACCACGTAAAGCAAGTTCAAAAAATCTTCAAAAAGCTATATGACCAAGGTGACATTTATAAGGGTGAGTACAATGGTTGGTACTGCACACCTTGTGAGTCTTTCTGGACAGAGAGCCAACTTGTTGATGGCAAATGCCCTGATTGTGGCAGACCTGTTAAAATGGCAAAGGAAGAGGCTTATTTCTTCAAAATGAGCAAATATGCCGACAAATTATTAAAATATTATGAGGATAATCCTGATTTCATTACCCCTGTTTCAAGGAAAAATGAGTTGGTAAACAACTTCTTAAAGCCGGGACTACAAGACCTTTGTGTTTCTCGTACAAGCTTTAAGTGGGGTATACCTGTTGACTTTGATGACAAGCATGTAGTATATGTATGGCTTGATGCACTTACAAACTATATTACAGGTATTGGATATAATTGTGATGGCGAATCTAGTGAAAAATACAATCACTATTGGCCAGCAAATCTACACGTTATTGGTAAGGATATTATCCGTTTCCACTGTATTTATTGGCCTATATTCCTAATGGCACTTGGAGAGCCACTTCCAAAACAAATTTTTGGTCACCCATGGTTGCTTCAAGATGGTGGCAAAATGAGTAAGTCAAAGGGTAATGTTATTTATGCTGATGATTTAGTAGATTTTTATGGCGTAGATGCTGTTAGATATTTTCTAC
Organism: Christensenellaceae bacterium; assembly: GCA_020024085.1. Taxonomy (GTDB): domain Bacteria; phylum Bacillota; class Clostridia; order Christensenellales; family CAAEEZ01; genus HGM11377. The sequence goes on from JAHHUG010000003.1 coordinate 34,945, forward strand.
TTAGCAGAATGCCTTTTGATAACGATGGTATCATTAATTGGGATATCGTAACCGATACAAATAACAGCGAACTTGCTAATATTTATGGCAATCTAGTAAATAGAACTATTGCTATGACCAACAAATATTTTGGTGGTGTATTGGAAAATACTGGCGTAGCAGAGCCTATTGATGAGGAATTAAAGCAAGTAGTTATCGCTACACGTGATAAGGTTGCAGCAAAGGTTGATAAGTTCCACATTGCTGATAGCTTGGACGATATTTTCGATATCTTTAGAAGAGCAAATAAGTATGTTGATGAGACTACACCTTGGATTCTTGCAAAAGATGAAAGCACATTGCCAAGACTAAAAACTGTTCTATACAACTTGACAGAGGCTATCATTGTAGGTACTTGTTTACTTGAACCATATATGCCAGAATCTTGCAACAAAGTTCTTCAAGAGTGTGGTGTATCTATGAGAGATTGGGAAGACCTTGATAAGTTCGGCTTGCTTGAAAATGGTACAAAGGTTACAGAAAAGCCTGAAATTATTTTTGCAAGACTTGATGCTAAGGAAATTAACGACAAGGTTAAAGCAATGGAAGAGGCTAGAAAACCAAAAGAGGTTAAAAAGCCAGAGAATACAATTAAATTTGAGGAAATCTCTATTGATGATTTTGCAAAATGTCAATTTTTAGTTGGTACAGTTCTTACTGCTGAAAAGGTAGAAAAGGCTGATAAATTATTAAAGATGACTATTGATGATGGTACTAAAGTTCGTACTGTTGTTAGTGGTATTGCAAAGTTCTATAAGCCAGAGGAAATGGTAGGAAAGCAAGTTGTACTTGTTGCTAACCTAAAGCCAGCAAAACTTAGAGGCATTGTAAGTGAGGGTATGATACTTTGTGCAGGTACTGATGATGACCTTGCAATTGTTGCTCCTATCAAAAAGATGCCATGTGGTACAGAGGTTAGATAATGATAGATACACATTGTCACCTAGATGATGACAAACTCTATCCTAACTATGAGCAAATTATACAAGAATTTGACAATTATGACATAGAAAAGGTAATTGATGCAGGCTCTAGCTATGAAAGTAGCAAAAGAGCTGTTGAGATTGCATCAAAGCACGACAGAGTATTCGCAACGGTTGGTATTCACCCAGAGGAAGTGGCAGAATACAATAACGAGGTGGAGGATTTTATCATAAAATCAGCATCTAACCCAAAGGTTGTAGCTGTTGGTGAAATCGGGCTTGACTACTACTATGAAGATGAAAACAGCCCAAGAGATATGCAAAAGGAGATATTTTGTAGGCAAATCGAGCTTGCGAACTATCTAAAATTGCCTATGGTTATCCACTTAAGAGATGCTTATGAGGATATGTATAATATTCTTCGTGACAACAAATCAAAGCTAGGCTATGGTTTGGTGTTGCATTGTTATAGTGGTAGTAGGGAAATGTTAAGGGAGTATAACAAGTTTGATGCGTTTTACTCGTTTGGTGGTGCAATTACCTTCAAAAATTACGCAAAATACGATATGTTAAGAGCAGTTCCAACGGATAGAATTATGCTTGAAACAGATAGCCCATATCTTACACCTGTTCCTTTTAGAGGCAAAACAAATACCCCACTTAATGTAGGACTTGTAGCAAAAAAACTAGCAGAGGTAAGGGAAGTTAGTGAGCAAGAAATTATAAGCATTACTACAAATAATGCAAAAACAATATATGGAAGGTTGAAATAATGGATACAATAGTTTACGAAATTGAGGGAAGTTTATATATCAATTTGACTAACAAATGTTCTAATAACTGCGATTTTTGTATTAGAAATCACAGGGACGGAATGGTTGATTATAACCTATGGTTATCTAAAACTCCTACTGCAAAGGAAATAATTGAAGAACTAAAAAATCAACATTTTGAGCAGTTCAACGAGATTGTTTTTTGTGGATACGGAGAGCCTTTATATGCCCTAGATGCGATGCTAGAGGTTGCAAAATTTGTAAAGGGTTACGGTCTTAAAACAAGAGTAAATACCAATGGTCAAGCAGATTTGATTTGTGGAGAGGGTGTTGCTAAAAAGTTTGATGGACTAATTGATATTGTAAATATCAGCTTGAATGAGGCTAGCAGAGAAAAGTATCAAAAGGTTTGCCATTGTGCTTTTGGCGAAAAGGGTTATGATGCTTTGCTTAAGTTCGCAGGAGAGGTTAAACAGTACTCAAAAGTTATATTTAGTATTGTTGATACCATTCCAAAAGAGGATATCGAAAAGTGCAAACAAATTGCAGAGGATATCGGTGTAACACTTAGAATTAGAGAATATATAAAGTAAAATAGGCAGAGATTTTTCTCTACCTATTATTTTAAGGACATAATTTTTTATCTTTTGTACATTATCTTTTGTACTTTGTCCTTAATCTTATTATGTGAATAAATTAAAATTATATTATGAATATTAGACAAATATTAAAAGATAATAACTTTAGGTTCAACCATAGCCTTGGTCAAAACTTTATTACTGATGAAAATTTGCTTAAGGACATTGTTGCAAAAAGTGGCATTACAAGCGAGGATATCGTTGTTGAAATTGGTACTGGTGCAGGTACTTTAACAAGGGAGCTTGCATCTGTTTGCAAAAGGGTTGTTTCCTTTGAGCTAGATAAAAACCTTATCCAAATACTTAATATCACTTTGCAAGGTCTTGATAATGTAGAGGTGGTTTTCAAAGATGTACTAAAGCTAAAAGATGAGGAACTTGCCGAGATTATTGGTGGTAAGTTTAAGGTGGTTGCAAATCTTCCTTACTACATCACAACCCCACTTATTATGAGGTTTTTGGAAAGTTCTTTGGATTGCGAAAGTATCACTATTATGATTCAACAAGAGGTGGCAGATAGACTTGTTGCAAGTAGTAATACTGCCGATTATGGTGTAATTACTGTTGCTGTTGAATTGTATGGCGATGCAAATATCGTATTAAATGTGCCAAAAACCTACTTTTATCCTATGCCAAAGGTCGATTCAGCCGTTGTTAAAATTGATGTAAATAGGGCAAAATACGACGGAATAGATAGGAAAGAACTGATGAAACTTGTTAAGTGTGGATTTGCTATGCGAAGAAAGGTACTAACAAATAACCTTAAGTCTACCTACGGTATGGATAGAGAAAAAGCAGAGGCAATTTTGCAATCGGTTGGACTGGATACAAAGGTTAGAGGAGAGGCACTTGGTATTCAGGATTATATCAAATTACTTGATGAAATCAAGAAAAATTAAAGCAAAATAGATAAATAAATATAAATTTAGGGCTATAAATATAGCTCTTTTTTTATGCAAAATAGTTGTTTAAGGGGGGTACTGATATTGTACTAATAGTCGTAAAATAATATATAATTTGTAAGATTAATTAACATTATTATATTATATATAACCATACAAAACTTCTTTTTAGTAATATTATACGGG
>JAHHUG010000030.1 GCA_020024085.1 Christensenellaceae bacterium
GGACATTGTAAAGGGCAAAAATATTTTGCTAGTTGATGATGTACTTACTACTGGTAGCACTGCTAACGAGTGCAGTAGGGTGTTACTAAATGCAGGTGCAAGGTCGGTAAAAGTGCTTGTTGTTGCAACCGTTGAAGAAAAATTGTATCTTGTTTAATGCTAAATGTTTTATTATGCGACAAAAATGTAGTTATAAAATAACTACTATACATAACTTTATATTTATTTGGATTGCTAAAATTGGGGATTTAGTGTAAAATTATATGTATAAAACCAAGAGGAGAGAATATGGGTTTATTTAATAAAATTTTTCCTTCAGAAAATGATAGGAATGTAAAGAAAATCAAAAAAATAGCCGATAAGGTACTTGCTTTAGATGAGGAGTTTACCAAAAAAACTGATAATGAGTTAAAGGCTATGACCGAAAAACTAAAAAATAGATATTCTAACGGGGAGAGTTTAGATAACTTACTACCAGAGGCTTTTGCTACTTGTAGAGAGGCTGCATCAAGAGTGCTTAAAATGAAGCATTTCCCAGTTCAAATTATGGGTGGTATTTGCTTGCACGAGGGCAGAATCGCAGAGATGCATACTGGTGAAGGTAAAACTTTAGTTGCAACACTTCCTGCTTACCTAAATGCTCTTACTGGCAAAAGTGTATTTGTTGTAACTGTCAACGATTACCTAGCTAGCCGTGATGCTGAGTGGATGGGCAAAATATTCAAGTTTTTAGGTATGACCGTTGGTGTGGTTGTAAGCAATATGAAGCCAGAGGCTAAAAAACAAGCATACGCATGTGACATTATTTATGCTACAAACAATGAGCTTGGATTTGACTATCTTCGTGACAATATGGTTCTTGAAAAAGAGGATAAGGTTCAAAAGGAACTTTATTTTGCCATTGTCGATGAGGTGGATAGTATTTTGATTGATGAGGCTCGTACTCCATTAATCATTAGTGGTGCTGGTTCAAAAAGCAGTGATTTGTATGTAAAGGCTAATAGATTTGTAAAAACTTTAGGCGAGGAAGATTACTTTGTAGAGGAAAAGGACAAGACAGTAAACCTAACTGAAGTTGGTGTTGCAAAGGCTGAATTATACTTCAAACTAACAAACCTTGCAGACCCAGATAATACCGACCTTGTTCATCATATCCGTCAAGCACTAAAAGCTAATATCATTATGAAAAAGGATAGCGATTACATAGTAAGTGATGGTGAAGTACTTATCGTTGATGAGTTCACTGGTAGACTTATGATTGGTCGTAGATATTCTGATGGATTGCACCAAGCTATCGAGGCAAAGGAAAATGTTGCAATTAGGGCAGAAAACAAAACTATGGCAACAATCACTTTCCAAAACTATTTTAGATTGTTTGAAAAACTTAGTGGTATGACCGGTACTGCTAAAACTGAGGAAGATGAGTTTAAGGGTATTTACGGACTAGATGTAGTTGTCCTACCTACAAACTTACCTATCAAGAGAATTGATGAAAATGACAGAATTTATCCTACCGTTAATGGCAAAATTAAGTGTGTAATTGAGGATATCAAGGACTGCTACGATAGAGGACAACCAGTTCTAGTTGGTACTGTTACTGTTGAAAAGAGTGAACAACTTGCTCGTGAGCTTCGTAGAGAGCATATTCCTTGCAAAGTTCTTAATGCTAAAAACCACGCTTTAGAAGCAGAAATTGTTGCCCAAGCTGGTAAAAAAGGTGCAGTTACTATTGCTACTAATATGGCAGGTCGTGGTACTGATATTATGCTAGGTGGTAATGCAGAGTACCTTGCAAAAGAGGAGATGTTAAAGCTTGGTTATGAGCATAATGTTATCGAGCAAGCAACCTCATTTGCTACTATTACCGATGAGGAAATACTAAAGGCTAGAGATAAATATAATCAACTTTATAAAAAATATAAAGAGCAAACCGATAAGGAAAAACAAGAGGTAAAAGCTGTTGGTGGACTAAGAATTATCGGTACTGAAAGACACGAAAGTAGAAGAATTGATAATCAGCTTCGTGGTCGTGCTGGTCGTCAAGGCGATGAGGGTTCTAGTGTGTTCTATATCTCTATGGAGGACGATATCGCAAGATTATTCGGTGGAGAAAAGATGCAAGCCGTTGCTCAAACTCTTAATGCCGAGGAAGATGAACCTATCACAAATTCTATTATTTCAAAGTCTATCGAAAGAGCTCAAAAGTCTATCGAGGGCAGAAACTATTCTATTAGAAAACAAGTGCTTGCCTACGATAATGTAATGAACCAACAAAGAGAGATAATCTACCAAGAAAGAAACAAGATTATTGATGGTATAGAGTTGCATAGTCAAATCCTTGATATGATTAACGAGGTATCTCAAGATGTAGTTAAGTATTATGCCGATTATGATACCGACTATAACAACTGGGATTATGATGCATTTAATAGAGCTATTGAAGCAAGATTGCTTAATGCTAACACAAACTTTATGAATCCTCAAAGAGCATCTGTTTATGATGTTTACAAGTTGTCAGAAATGATTACCGAGGAGGCTAAAAAGCAATATGAAGAAAAAATAGAAAGGGCAAAAGAGGCAGGAGTTGACTTTAGCAAGATTGAAAGATTTATTATGCTAAAGGTAATCGACTCTAAATGGATGGCTCATATTGATAATATGGACGTTCTTCGCCACGGTATTGGACTTCGTGCATACGGACAAAGAGACCCAGTTATTGCTTACCAAAAGGAAGGTTTTGATATGTTTGAGGAGATGCTTGATACTATCAAAACTGATACCGTTTGTTACCTACTTAAGATTAGTTTAGATGAGAAGGAACAAAATCAAGAAGAACTTGTAAAAAATTCTCCAGCTCATGTTGAAAAAAAGGTTGGTAGAAATGACCCATGCCCATGTGGTAGTGGCAAAAAATACAAAAACTGTTGTGGTAGAAACAAATAATCTACTTTAGGAGTGTTATGTTAGACTTTTTTGAAACCAAACAAAAACTAAAGAATTTTAGAGATATTGTAGAAACTGCAAGAGGTTCTCTTTGACTTAGATAAGGTTGAGTTAGAAATTAAAGAGCTTGAAAAAGAGCAACAAAAAGAGGACTTTTGGCTAGATACAGAAAAAGCTCAAGTCGTTTCTAGTAAGCTTAAAAGAAAGCAAAGTATGATTCAAAAAAACAAGACATTTCTATCAAGAATCGAGGATAATGAGACTATGCTTGAGCTTGTAGAAATGGAACTTGATGAGGAGGAGTCAAAATCGCTTGAAATCGAGCTAAATAGACTAGAAAAGGACCTTGAAAAGTATAGACTTGAGACCTTGTTTAAGGGTAAATATGATGGCTTGAATGCCATTTTAACCCTTCACGCAGGTGCAGGTGGTACAGAGGCTCAAGATTGGGTAAGTATGCTATACCGAATGTACTCTCGATTTGTAGAAAAATCAAATAAATATACCCTTACAGTACTTGATGTACTTGATGGCGATGAGGCAGGGTACAAATCTATTACCTTTAGAATTGAGGGTGATAATGCGTACGGATTTTTCAAAGCAGAAAAGGGTGTTCACAGGCTTGTAAGAATTTCTCCATTTGATGCAAATAAAAGAAGACATACTTCCTTTGCATCGCTTGAGGTTATGCCGGAAATTATTGATAATGACGATATAGTTATTCGCCCAGAGGACTTAAAGGTAGATGTTTATCGTAGTAGTGGTGCAGGTGGACAGCATGTAAACAAGACATCTTCTGCTGTTAGAATGACACATATTCCAACTGGAATAATTGTTCAATGCCAAAACGAACGAAGTCAAATCCAAAATAGAGAAACTGCACTTAATATGCTTAAGGGAAAACTAGCTGAACTTAAGGAAAGAAAACAGCAGGAAGAGGCAGAAAGTATTCAAGGTGACCTTAAGAGAATTGAGTGGGGTAGTCAAATTAGGAGTTATGTTTTTTGCCCATATACAATGGTTAAAGACCACCGTACAGGCTACGAAACAGGTAATATTAGTGCCGTTATGGACGGCGATATCGAAGATTTTATTTACGAATATTTGAAGAGATGTTAATATGAGTTACGAAGAAATAGTTAATGAAAAGTTTAATAAAATAAAGGATAAAAAAGATATCATAATACTTGGTATTGAGTCTAGTTGTGATGAAACTGCTGCTGCTGTTGTAAAGGGTGGCAGAGAGGTTTTGTCTAATGTTGTGGCATCGCAAATTGATATTCACCGTAGATTTGGTGGGGTTGTGCCAGAGATTGCAAGTAGAAACCATATAACTGCTATTGATAATGTTGTAAATAATGCTCTAAAAGATGCAAATATGACATTTAAGGATATTGATTGTATCGCTGTTACTTATGGAGCAGGACTTCTAGGTGCATTGCTTGTTGGTGTAAGTTATGCAAAGGCTCTTTCTTTTGCAAAAAAGATTCCACTAATTGCTGTTAGTCATATCAAAGGACATATTTCTGCAAACTATGTTGCATCAAAGGAATTAGAGCCACCTTATATGTGTTTGTTATGTTCGGGTGGACATACTGCAATTATCAAAACTGACGATTACGACAAGGTGGAATTGATTGGTAGTACACTTGATGATGCTGTTGGCGAGGCTTTTGATAAGGTTGCAAGGGTTCTTGGTTTGCATTATCCAGGTGGACCAGAAGTTCAAAAACTTGCCGAAAGTGGAAAGCCAACTATAAAGTTTAATAAACCATTCAAGGGCGAGAAAACTTATAATTTCTCATATAGTGGACTAAAAACAGGTGTAATTAACTATATCCATAACAATGAGGAAAAGGGTGTAGAAATCAACAAAGCCGATGTTGCTTGCTCATTCCAAGAGACAGCAGTATCTATGCTTGTAGATAATGTTGTAAGGGCTGCAGTGGATTACAATATGAAAAAAATCGTTGTTGCAGGTGGCGTTGGTGCTAACAAACGATTGAGAGAGATGCTTAAGGAAAAGGCTTCAAAAAAAGGTATCGAGGTATACTATCCACCACTAAATTTGTGTACCGATAATGCTGTTATGATTGCAAGTGCAGGATACTTTATGATTAAGTCGGGTTGTTCTCTTGCTCCAATAGATTTAGATGCAAGCTCAACAGTAAAAATCGTATAGTATTATATAATATAATAGATGGATTGTATTCATTATTTTATAAAAGAAGTTTGCAGTATAATCTAATCAAAATTAGGGTAAAATATTGCAGAAAATACATAAGAAGATGTTTTATAGCATCTTTTTTTACTATATTGTGATATTTAAATAAAAGCAAGTAAAAATATTTGACTTTTTGACTGATAATTGATAAAATGTAATAACTTGTAATAGGTACAAGTACTATAATATTGTAAAAAATTAGGTTTATGAAAGATTTTATTACAAAATTAGCTAACAAGGATTTAAGAATTGTTGGAATAAAACAAGTCTTAAAATGTTTAGATAAAGGCGAAATTAGGTGTGTAATTTTAGCCGAAGATGCAGATAGTTATTTCAAGGAATGCGTGCTTGAGGAGGCAGAAAGCCATAAAGTAGAGGTAATAACCGTACCAACTAGGTTAGAACTTAGTAAATACTGCAAGGTCGATGTCCCAACAGCAGTTGCAGGACTAAAGTAACAATTCGAGTAGCTGTACTTAAACAGCAATAAGAATGGGTATCCTTCGGGGTTGCTGGACGCTCATCCGAGAAAATTTTACAGGAGGTAAAGTATGCCAACAATTAATCAATTGATTAGGCAAGGCCGTCAAAAACAAGTTAAGAAATCTAATTCTCCAATTCTAGAGAATTGCCCTCAAAAGAGAGGTGTATGTCTTAGTGTAACCACTACTTCTCCAAAGAAGCCAAACTCTGCTCTTAGAAAAATCGCAAGAGTAAGACTAGTTAATGGTATGGAAGGTACAGTTTACATTCCAGGTATTGGACATAACCTACAAGAGCACAGCGTTGTTCTAATGAGAGGCGGTAGAGTTAAGGACTTGATCGGTGTTAGATATCACATTATCCGTGGTGCTCTAGACGCTGCTGGTGTTGCTAATAGAAAACAAGCAAGATCAAAATACGGTGCAAAAAAAGCTAAATAATTTCGGATGAAATTAACAACCAAATAAAATTATAAGGAGATAAGAATATGCCAAGACGTGCAGGAGTCCCAAAAAGAGATGTTCTACCAGATCCAGTATACGGAAGCAAGGTTATCACAAAGTTAATTAACCAAGTTATGTATGATGGCGAAAGAGGAACTGCTCAAGCAATCGTTTACGGGGCTTTTAATATAATTGAACAAAAAATGTCACTAAATCCAATGGATGTTTTCACAAAGGCTTTAGAAAATATTATGCCAGTACTTGAGGTTAAGGCTCGTAGAGTTGGTGGTTCAACATACCAAGTTCCACTAGAGATTAGACCAGAGAGAAGACAAACATTAGGTATTAGATGGTTAGTACTTTTCGCAAGAAAGAGAGGCGAAAAGAAAATGGATGCTAGATTAGCTGGCGAAATCATGGATGCTTACAACAACACAGGTAATGCTGTTAAGAAGAAGGAAGATACACATCGTATGGCTGAAGCTAACAAGGCATTTGCACATTATCGTTGGTAATCTAACGAGAGTGTAGGAGGAATCATGGCAAGAGAATTTACTCTAGAAAAAACAAGAAATATAGGTATTATGGCTCACATTGATGCTGGTAAGACAACCACTACCGAGAGAATCTTATTCTACACAGGTAAGACTCACAAGATTGGTGAAACCCACGATGGTGCTGCTACAATGGACTGGATGGCACAAGAGCAAGAGAGAGGTATTACAATTACTTCTGCTGCTACTACTTGTCACTGGAAAGACCATTGCATTAATATTATTGATACTCCAGGACACGTTGACTTTACTGTAGAGGTTGAAAGAAGCCTTAGAGTACTAGACGGTGCTGTTGCATTGTTCTGTGCTAAGGGTGGTGTTGAGCCTCAATCTGAGACTGTTTGGAGACAAGCTGATAAATATCATGTACCAAGAATCGCATTTGTAAATAAAATGGATGTTATAGGAGCTAACTTCTATAATGCTGTTGATATGATGAAGACAAGACTTCATGCAAATGCTGTTCCTATTGAATTACCTATTGGTAAAGAAGATACATTTATCGGTATTATCGACTTAATTAAGCAAGATGCAGTTATCTACGATAACGAATTAGGTACTGAGTTCCACGAGGCAGAAATCCCTGCTGATATGGCTGATGAAGCTGCTGAAGCTAGAATCACATTAATCGAAGCACTTGCTGATATTAATGATGAAATCGCAGAGAAGTACTTGATGGAAGAGGAAATCACTGTTGATGAAATTAAGTCTGCTATTAGAAAGGCTACAATCGCAATGGAAATGACTCCTGTTATGTGTGGTAGTGCATACAGAAACAAGGGTATCCAAAACTTGCTAGATGCTATCATCGCTTACTTACCATCTCCACTAGATATTCCTAGTATTGAAGGTACAACTCCAAGTGGTGACCCAGATGTTAGACACTCTAGTGATGATGAGCCATTCAGTGCATTACTATTCAAGGTAATGACAGACCAATTCGTTGGTAAACTTGCTTTCGTTAGAATCTATTCTGGTAAATTAACAACAGGTTCTTATATTCTTAACTCTTCAAAGGGTAAGAGAGAAAGAATCGGTAGAATTGTTAGAATGCATGCTAACTCAAGACAAGAAATTGAAGAGGCTTATGCAGGTGATATCGTAGCTATCGTAGGTATGAAAGAATCTACAACAGGTAACTCTTTATCTGATGTTGACCACCCAATTATCCTTGAAGATATGGTATTCCCAGACCCAGTTATCAATGTTGCTATCGAGCCAAAGACAAAAGCTGGTCAAGAGAAGATGGGCTTAGCTCTAATCAAACTTGCTGAGGAAGACCCAACATTTAGAACATATACAAACCAAGAGACAGGTCAAACAATTATCGCTGGTATGGGTGAGCTTCACCTAGATATCATCGTTGATAGACTTCTTAGAGAATTCAAGGTTGAAGCTAATATCGGTAAACCACAAGTTGCTTATCGTGAATCTATTAGAAAGACCGTTCAAAAGGAAGGTAAGTTTGTTCGTCAATCAGGTGGTAAAGGTCAATATGGTCACTGCGTAATTATCCTTGAACCATTAGAGCCAGGTTCTGGTTTCCAATTTGAAGATAAGACTGTTGGTGGTTCTATTCCTAAGGAATATATCCCATCAGTACAAGCTGGTATTCAAGAGGCTTCTCAATGTGGTGTTCTAGCTGGATATGAAACTGTTGACTTCAAAGCAACTGTTATTGATGGTAGCTACCACGAGGTTGACTCATCAGAAATGGCATTTAAGATTGCTGGTAGTATGGCATTTAAGGCTGCTGCTCAAGCTGCTGACCCAGTTCTACTAGAGCCAGTTATGAAGGTTGATGTTACATTACCAGATGAGTACCTAGGCGATGTTATGGGAGGACTTAACTCTCGTAGAGGTCAATTAAAGGGTATGGAAATGTCTAACGGTGTACAACTTGTAACTGCTGATGTTCCACTATCAGAGATGTTCGGTTATGCAACCGACTTAAGAAGTGCAACTCAAGGTAGAGGTAACTACTCAATGCAATTCTCTCACTATGCTGAAGTGCCAAATAGCATAGCTGAAAAAATTATTGGCGAAAGAGCAAAAAAATAATATAACATATTTTCAAAAAGTATGTTATAATAAATAATAAAAATAAAATTAAAATTAAGAATTTGTAGGAGGATTTCAAAATGGCAAAAGCTAAATTTGAAAGAACAAAACCACACGTAAACATTGGTACCATTGGACACGTTGACCATGGTAAGACAACTTTAACTGCTGCTATCACAATGTATTGTGCATCTTTAGGTAATGCAGAAGCTATGAAGTATGACCAAATTGATAAGGCTCCAGAAGAGAAGGAAAGAGGAATTACAATCAATACTTCTCACGTTGAGTATGAGACAGCTACTCGTCACTACGCTCACGTTGACTGCCCAGGACACGCCGACTATGTTAAGAACATGATTACTGGTGCTGCACAAATGGATGGTGCTATTCTAGTAGTTGCATCTTCAGACGGTCCAATGCCACAAACAAGAGAGCACATCTTACTTGCTAGACAAGTTGGTGTTCCAAAGATTGTTGTATTCATGAACAAGAAAGACCTTGTTGATGACCCAGAGCTACTTGAATTAGTAGAAATGGATATCAGAGAGTTATTAAACGAGTACGATTTCCCTGGCGACGATACACCTATCGTTGTAGGTTCTGCTGCTAAGGCTATCGAAGATTTACAAGCTGGTAAGACAGCTGCTGAGTCTGAGTGGGTTCAAGCTATTGCTGACTTACTTGACAATGTAGATAATTATATCCCAGCTCCAGTTCGTGATACAGAAAAACCTTTCTTAATGCCTATCGAGGACGTATTCACAATCACAGGTCGTGGTACTGTTGCAACAGGTAGAGTAGAAAGAGGTTGCTTACACATGCAAGATAAGGTTCAAATCGTTGGTCTACAAGAGAAACCAACAGAGACAACCATTACTGGTATCGAAATGTTCAGAAAACTTCTTGATGAAGCATATGCTGGTGATAACATCGGTGCTCTATTAAGAGGTATCCAAAGAACAGATGTAGAAAGAGGTCAAGTACTTGCTAAACCAGGTACAATCAACCCACACACACACTTTACTTCTCAAGTTTACGTATTAACAAAGGAAGAAGGTGGTAGACATACTCCATTCTTTGATGGATATCGTCCACAATTCTATTTCAGAACAACTGATGTTACAGGTTCTATCAAACTTCCAGAGGGAGTAGAAATGGTAATGCCTGGTGATAACATTGATATGGAAATCACTCTAATCACACCAATCGCTATCGAAGAAGGTCTTCGTTTTGCTATTCGTGAGGGTGGTAGAACAGTTGGTTCTGGTGTTGTAGCAAAAATTTTAGGCTAATTATCTGCAAATTCATGAAATAATCACTGTGTGTTAGAGTATAAGCTCTAACACACGAGTGAATTTATAATAAGAGATAATTTATTACACTAAATCCTTACAAAATATCGTAGGGACAATGCGTTTTATTGCATTTTTTTAGTGTTATGCTTTAGGAGAGCATTTTACGGAGGTGTTACTGTGGCTGCAGGAACAAATACAACCAAGATAACATTAGCTTGTACTGAATGTAAACATCGTAACTATACCAGCACAAAAAACAAGAAAAACAATCCTGATAGACTTGAAGTAAACAAGTATTGTAAGTTCTGCAAAAAGACAACATTACACAAGGAAACCAAGTAAATTAGGAGGTTTTTATGGAACAAACTAAATCCACCAAAAAGGATAAGAAAAATACAAAACAAAAGGAAGGTTTCTTTAAAAGAACTGGCCGTAAATTCAAGGAATTTTGGTCTGAATTAAAGAAAATTACTTGGCCAGATGCTAAAACTGTTGCTAAAAATACAGGAATTGTAGTTGTTGTAGTTTTGGCTTTCTTCTTAGTTATTTGGGGTTTTGATAGTTTGATGGCTTATTTATTAAGCCTATTAGTTGGATAATAAGGAAGATTTTATGGAAAATAATGAAGCAAAATGGTATGTAATCCACACATATTCTGCCTATGAAAATATGGTAGAAAACAACTTGCGACATATGATTGAAAATAATAATCTTCAAGATAAAATTTTCGACATAAAAGTTCCAGTTGAGGATGATATCGTTGAAAAAGATGGCAAGCGTAAAGTTATTCAAAGAAAAAAATTTGTAGGATATGTCTTTATTAAGATGATATATACCAACGAAATTTGGTATCTTATCACTAATACTAGAGGTGTTACTGGATTCGTAGGACCAAAAGGTAGACCAATTCCAATTACAGCAGATGAAGTAAGAAGAATGGGACTAGAAGACATTGTTGTTGATGACTTCAGCATTAATGTTGGAGACAAAATTCAAGTTATCGCTGGTGCTTTAGATGGCTTCCCAGGTGAAGTTACAGAAGTATATAACGATAAACAAAAAATTAAGGCTTTAGTTTCAATGTTTGGCCGTGATACATCGGTTGAATTAGACTTCAGTCAAATTGAGAAAATCTAATATCGAACGGAACGGTATTAGTGGTACTATTTTTAGTATCATGTGGGAGAATGTAAATACTTTTCATGCATTCGGGAAACCACATTTGTGTAGTGAAGGAGGTATTCGCTATGGCAAAAAAAATTACAGCAGTAGTAAAGTTACAATTACCAGCAGGTAAGGCAACTCCAGGACCACCAGTAGGTTCAACACTTGGTCCTTTTGGTATTAACCTTCCTGGTTTTACAAAAGAATTCAATGCTAAAACTCAAGATAAAGTAGGTTTAATTATTCCTTGCGTTATCACAATTTATGCAGACCGTTCTTTTACATTCATTTTGAAAACACCACCAACACCTGTTCTTATTAAGAAGGCTTGTGGTATTGATACTGCTTCTGCAAAACCAAATAAACAAAAAGTAGCAAAATTAACAAAAGAGCAATTAAAGGAAATTGCTGAGACAAAAATGCCTGACTTAAATGCTGCATCTATTGAGGCTGCAATGAGTATGGTTGCTGGTACAGCTCGTTCAATGGGCGTTACAGTTGAAGATTAGTAGGAGGAATTGAAATGAACAAGAGTAAAAATTATGTTGATTCTGTAAAGCTAATCGACAAATCTAAACAATATTCAGAGAAAGAAGCTATCGAAGTAGTACTTCAAACAGCTAAGGCAAAATTTGACGAAACAATTGAACTTCATGTAAGACTTGGTGTAGACCCTCGTCACGCTGACCAACAAGTTAGAGGCGTAGTAGTTCTTCCTAACGGTACTGGTAAAACTCAAAGAGTTTTGGTTATCGCTAAAGGTCCTGCTGCTGATGCTGCTGTTGCAGCTGGTGCTGACTTTGTAGGTGGTGAAGAGCTTATCCCTAAAATTGAGGGTGGTTGGTTTGATTACGATGTAGTAGTTACAACTCCTGATATGATGAGATACGTTGGTAAATTAGGTCGTGTACTTGGACCTAAGGGCTTAATGCCAAACCCAAAGAGTGGTACAGTTACTCCTGATGTTACAAAGGCTATTAACGAGATTAAATCTGGTAAAGTTGAGTATAGAGTAGATAAGTCTGCTATTATTCACTGCCCTATCGGAAAGAAATCATTTGGTGCAGAAAAGTTAGTAGAAAACTACGAAACTTTGATGGATGCAATTATCAAAGCAAAGCCATCTACTTCAAAGGGTCAATATGTTAAGTCTATTACTCTAGCAAGCACAATGGGACCTGGTGTAAAGGTTGCTTATAAAGGCTAATAATTGCTTGACAATTATTTTATAATTTTATATAATATATAAGAATTAAATATCCAAAGACCGTAAGTGCCGTAGGCATAAATCTTACCTAGGAATCATTACAAAGTACTTTTGTGCCTTATTCGGTCTTGGAATAAGGCACTTTTTATTATTAAATAACAAATTTATATAGGAGGTAACAATGTCTCAAGCATTAGAAAGTAAAAAACAAGTTGTTGAAGAAATCAAATCTAAGATTCAAAATTGTAAATCTTTAGTTCTTGTTGATTACAAAGGTATCAATGTTAACGACGATACAGCTCTTCGTAAGAAATGTAGAGAAGCCGATGTTGAATACAGAGTATTAAAGAACAGATTAGTTAAGATTGCTTTCAACGATTTAGGTATTAATGATTTTGATAGTTATCTTGAGGGTACAACTGCTATTGCTTTTGCTAACGGCGACGAAATGCAAGCTGCAAAAGTTATGGTTGAGGAGTCAAAGAACATCAAAGCATTAGAAACAAAGTGTGGTATGTTCGAGGGTAAATTCCTAGATAAAGCTGGTGTAGAAGCTATTTCAGCTATCCCAGGAAGAGAAGTATTACTTGGACAATTATGTGGTTTATTAAAGAGTGGTTTAAGTGGCCTTGCTAGTTGCTTATCACAAATCGCAGAACAAAAAGCAGAATAATTTAGAAATTTAGAATTTGGAGGATATAAAAATGGCAGATATCGCAAAGATGATTGAAGATATTAAAGGTATGACAGTTATGGAGCTTAACGATTTCGTTAAAGCTATCGAAGAAGAGTTTGGTGTTAGTGCTGCAGCTATGGCAGTAGCAGCTCCAGCAGCAGGTGGTGCAGCTCCAGCAGCTGAAGAGAAGACAGAGTTCGACGTAATCCTTAAGGAAGTTGGCGCTCAAAAGATTAAGGTAATCAAAGTAGTTCGTGAAGTTACTGGTTTACCTCTTGGCGATGCTAAGGCTCTTGTTGATGGTGCTCCTTCTACAATCAAAGAAGCAGTTGCTAAAGAAGCTGCTGATGAGATGGTTGAGAAGTTCAAGGAAGTTGGTGCTACTATCGAACTTAAGTAATTTACCTAATAAATTTGTTAAAAAAGACCACTTAATTGTGGTCTTTTTTTGTACGATTTTTAAGAGGAAATTCCTGATTAGGAAAAAAGTATGTATCAAGCTAATATATAGTATGCAGTAGAATGTATTTGTGTTACAAAATTTTGGGATATTATAAAATATAAGTAACGATAAGTTTAATATTTGCCGAACTTGACAGAATGTGTGTTT
>JAHHUG010000031.1 GCA_020024085.1 Christensenellaceae bacterium
ATGATAAAAAAATACTACGATAACTAAATTGAAAAATGTTTTAGTTCGTTAATATAGTATAAAATGATAGCTAAAATAGATTAAAAATATAAAATGTAAATATAAAAAAGTCCTCTTTACGCTTTTATTATCAACATAGTATTTGAGGCTTTAATGCTTATTTTAAAATGCAATATAAAATTACATAAAAAAATGCGAGTATTTCTACTCGCATTTTATTTATGTTATTATAGAAGGATACCTTGGATTCTTGACATATAGTCGTTAAGAACGGCACTATATTCAGGAGAACCAATCATTGTGATATAGCCCTTTTCTGCACTTTCAACAAATGGAACAGTTCCACCAACAACTGCAAGACCACCATCTACATCGCTAAATTGGAATGTAACGAAAGGTCTTCTTCTCTCGTAAACTCCACGACCACATTTAGATTGACCAGCTTGGCACATTACATAACATGCTATCTCTGGGTTTTCTGGGTCACCAACGATAAATTGGTAAACTCTCTTTGGTTGTTGCATCCAATTATGATAATCTTGAATTTGTAGGTCATCATATTTGTCTGCTAATTTGTTGTATACACTTAGTGCTGAAGAAACCATATATAAAGATAATTTTAATTTCATCTTTTTGTCTTCAGGTGTCTTAGGGTCAAATGTTGGTAACATCTTTGTTAGACCTAAGAACAACTTTGTTACTACCTTTAGGAATAAACCAGCATGACCATGACAAATAGTCTTAACAACTGCCATAACAATAGCACCATTCATTTTGCCAGTAAACATTCCACATAAATCAGCAATCTTCTTAAACTCGAAGTTAATTGTTGGTTTTTTTCCTTCTGGATTATTTTTAGCATCGGTTAAGTATTCACCTTGTCTAACTTGTAGGCAAGCCTCTGGCTCTTGAGAACTGTCGAATACAAGATATGCTCCAAAATAATCTTCACCTTCCTCTCTAGCACCTACTTGTACTACTGCGTCAACACCTGCAAATGCTTTAGCAACAGCTGGGTCATCAGCAATTAATACTTTCATTACTGGGAAAATAGAACGAAGGATTAATTCAGCTTGTATTTTTGTACTTTGTTCAGCCATTTTTATACCTCATCCTCCCAAACTTCGTCTTGTTCGAAGTCTCTTTGCATTACTTCTCTTACCTTGTCTGCAATACCATCAGAATCTAGACCATAATAAGCATATAGGTCTTCTGGGTAACCAATTTGTGCGAAGCAATCTGGAATACCAACTTTTGTAAATGCACAACCCTTACCACTTTCAGCGATAACAGATGCAACAGAATCACCAAGACCACCGATAACATTGTGCTCTTCAACTGTGATAATTCTTCTTGTATCCTCAACAGCCTTCATGATAACTTCCTTATCAATAGGTTTGATTGTGTGCATATTAACAACTCTAACTGTAATACCATCATATTTTTGTAGGTCTTGTGCAGCTTGAACAGCTTGACGAACACAAATACCACAAGCGATAATTGTACAATCAGCACCAGCTGGGTCAACAACTGTCTTAGCCTTACCAATTTCGAATGGGATAGCATCAGACTCTGGGCATGGAAGCTCAAATCCACGACCGATTCTTACATAGCAAGGACCATCTTTCTCAACGATAGCTTTAATAGCTTGACCTGTTTCTTCACCATCAGCAGGAGCGATAAGTGTTACATTAGGGAAAGCCTTAACGATAGAGAAGTCTTCTGTGCAGTGGTGAGTAGAACCAGCAGCACCAAATGAAATACCACTGTGAGTAGCAACAACTTTAACATTTAACTTTTGATAACAAATATCTGTTCTAAATTGTTCACCAGCTCTCATACATGCGAATGCACCGAATGTAGAAGCAAATGGAATGAAGCCAACTTTAGCAAGACCAGCAGCAACACCCATCATATTTTGCTCTGCGATACCTACGTTAATAACTCTCTCTGGGAAAGCATTGTAGAAGATACCCATATTTGTAGATTTAGCAAGGTCGGCTGTTACACCAACGATTTTATCATTTTCTTTTGCAAGCTCTGTCATTACACGACCATAAATCTCTTTAGGTGACATAGTATTTGCATCATACACATTCCAAGATGTACCTGTAGTTACTTCTGCCATTTATTTATCCTCCTCATATAATCTTAAAATATTTTCCTTAGCTGCTGCTTGTTGATTAGAGTCTAAAGATGCATAGTGGCATACTACATTGCCCTCTAATGAACCACCTAATGTCTTACCTTTTACTGTATCAGCAATAATAAGTGTAGGACCATCGGTTGCTGCCCAAGCTTTCTCTAAAGCTGCATCAATTTCGTCATAGTCGTGACCATTAATCTTGATTACATCGTAACCAAATGCTCTAAATTTAGCATCTAATGGCTCAAGTTTCATAACATCTTCTGTGTTACCATCAATCATGAAGTGGTTTCTATCAACGATAACAATAAGGTTATTCAACTTGTAGTGATTAGCTGTCATTGAAGCTTCCCAGTTAGAACCCTCATCGCACTCACCATCACCAAGCATTACAACTACCTTAAAGTCTTTCTTTAAGATTTTTCCACCAAGAGCCATACCAACGCCCATTGGAAGACCGTGTCCTAATGAACCAGTTGAAGCATCGCAACCAGGAATCTTATTTGAATCTGGGTGCATACCGAATGGAGATTTGAAGTGGTTGAATGTCTTCAAACCTTCTTTACTCATAAAGCCTTTCTTCATTAGTGTAGGGATAAAACCTAAAGCACAGTGACCTTTTGAAAGGATAAATCTATCTCTGTCTTCCCATTGTGGATTCTTTGGGTCAACATTTAGATACTTAAAGTATAATACTGTTAAGACATCAAGCATACTCATTGAGCCACCTACGTGTGCACCACCTGCATAACCCATGGTATCTATGATATCTAATCTTAAATCTTTGGCAATCTCTTTTAATCTTGCCTTTTCTTCACTTGATAACATATTTTCCTCCTAAAATTTTATAATTTATTATTTGCTTTTACAGCTTTGTATGCTTCATCAGCAATTTCAAGTGTCTTAGTAATATCATCATCAGTCAATGAACAGTTAATGAATAAATTGTGGTGATTATGAATCATAATACCTCTCTTAACCATTTCTGCTACCCATTGTTGATGTAGCACAGTTGAAGGGTCGTTTTCAAGTCTAATATAAGGCATTGATAATACGCCAGAAACTGTTAAGTCAAATCCATTCTCTTTTGCAACTCTTGGTAAGCCATCAGGACCAAATACTTTTAGACCTTTAGCTTGCATCAATTTTGCAGAATCAAGTTTTCTTAGTTTGTTTACACAAGCAACACCTGCTGCAAATGGAACTGCACTCATCCAATAAGAACCAGTCCAGAATACATCTGAAACAGCTGGTCTTAATGCATCTATACCACACAAGCAAGAAATGTTATAACCATTTGCTAATGCTTTACAGAAACATTGTAAGTCTGCTTTGATACCAAAGAACTTATCAGAACCGTGTACATCAAGACGGAAACCATTACGAATATCATCAATGATAAGTACGATACCGTTATCTGTACATAACTTTCTAACTTTTTGCCAGTAACCCTCTTGTGGAAGTTCACTATTTACCCAACAAGGCATTAGATATGGAGTAGCGATTAAACCAGCGATTTCGTTTTTGTGCTCTTTAACCATTTTCTCAAGAGCATCGTAGTTGTTCCACTCTACATACATACTGTTAGCAACGTCTTCCTCAACGATACCAGCATAACCTAATTTTTGTGTCCAAGGAGATACACCATGGTAGCAACCTTTAAACATCAAAATCTTTTTTCTACCAGTAGCAGCTTTTGCAACTAGGGCAGCAAGAGAAGTAACATCGTTACCATTCTTAGCAAAGAATGCCCAGTCAGCCATATCTACTGTATCTACCATTAACTCTGCAAACTCAAGAAGTTTGTATGATGGAGTTGTGATACAATCACATTTTTCCATTTGCTCACGAGCAGCAGCATTAACATCTTCATCACAATAACCTAATACGTTAGGACCATATGCACACATATAGTCTATGTACTCATTGCCATCTACGTCCCACATATGAGAACCTTTACCATGGTCCATAAACATTGGGAATGCACTTACTGGAATAGCACAGCAGTTAGATGGTCCTTGGTGTCCATAAACACCTGTTGGAATAACATTCAATGCTCTTTTGAATAATTCTCTTGACTTTGTATAATCGTTTAACTTTGTCATAATAATTCCTCCTAATTAACCAACATAAGCAGATACAAAACCAAGTAGTTTGCTCATGCTCTCTAGCATTGGTGTATATCCATATAAAGTAAGTAGACCTTCACCGATTGGGGTAAATACATCTGACTCACCATTTAATACTGCATTTGCAGTTGCAACATCTTCAAATCTCATAAATGCTCTACCTGGCTCTTTTTTGCCGATTGAAGTACTCATATGACCATTTTCAATTTCTAGAGAAACAGCAATCTTGTCGCCCATAGAAGCTTGGATAATACCAGGATACATACTCTTACAAATAATCTTACCAGTAGGGTCACTATTAGCAATCTCGCTCATTGCATAGAATGCTGTATAAGCAAGAAGCATTGTGCTCTTTTCAAAGTACTCTGGGTCCTTGTTTCTTTCAGCTCTTTCAGCTGGAGTTGGTTGTAGATAATATTTAATTCTATCTGCAAGAACCATAAATTCCTTAAGTAAGAAGTTTACTTGGAATACATTGTAGAAAATTGGTACTGTCTTTTCACCATCTATTAATTTATTAAAATGCTCTGGTGAAGTGAAATATAATTTCAAGCTAGCAGAATGTGGTCCTCTAAAGAACTCGCATTTGTCATTTGCAAATACTAGTGTACCTGGCTCTAAACCTGGAACATTAAATTGTACAGAAATTTTCTTGCCTTTGATAGCCTCTTTACAAGGTGCATCAAATTCGCATAAATCTTGGATATTTCTAAGAATAGCAAATAGATTTATTCTAGCAACTGTAACTGGATTTTTTTCCATAAAGATGTCCTCCTATACTGTAATCTTTATACATATATGTAATATGGTAACATATAAAAAATGACTTTTCAATATTAACCTTAAAATTAATTAACATTTTTAAAAAATATTTCATTATTTTTTTAGGTTTTTCGCAATTTTAAGATAAATTTTATCGTATTTAATAATATTACATTTTTACACTAACTAATTAGACTTTTTTTTATCGAGGTGCTATACTATCACTAATATGTTTATGAAGGATTAAAAATGAAAAATTTATTTAATAAACAACAAATTTCTAATGCTGTTGAAGAAAATAAAAATTCTAATGCAGTTATAGAACAAAATGAAGAAAATGTTGACAAAAAAACTAGCCCGCTAAAAACCAAAGTTAAAGCCTTTTGCACAAAATATTTTATTGATGCATTCTCTGGTATGGCACAAGGTTTGTTTTGTACACTTATTATTGGTACCATTATTAAGGAACTAGGCAAGCTTATTTGTACTGCTGGTACACCTGCTGGTTTTGCTGTTGGTAATGCCCTAATTATGATGGGTTCAATAGCATCACTTTTGATGGGTGCAGGCGTCGGTGTAGGTATAGCAAAAGCCCTAAAAGCAAACAACCTTGTAATGTTTAGTGCAATCATTGCCGGTATGGTTGGTTCGTTCTCAATGAACTTTGTAAATGGTACATTTTGGAGTCCCGATGCTATGCTTGGACTTACAACATTAAAGTTACTTCCTGGTAATCCAATAGGTGCTTATATTTGTTCTGTACTTGCTATCGAAGTAGGTAAAAAAGTAAGTGGCACAAAGATAGATATTATTCTTGTACCTTTTGTTGTTTCAATCGTTTCATTAATTTCAATATATATTGCTTGGCCTTTTGTAAAACTTGTTGACTATATCGGTTTAGGTGTTGCAAAGGCTACATACATTGCCCCTGCTCCAATGGGTATGATTGTTGCAGTTATTATGGGCATACTACTAACAATGCCAACATCTTCTGCTGCAATTTGGATTTCTGTTGCAACTCCAATACTTAACAGTGGCGACCCACAATTAGTATATGCAATGCAACTAGCAGGTGGTGCAGCTGTTGTTGGTTGTGCTTGTCAAATGATGGGCTTTGCTGTTGCAAGTTATCGTGAAAATGGCTTTGGTGGATTTATTGCTCAAGGTATTGGAACAAGCATGTTGCAAATTCCTAATATTATGAGAAAACCAATTATTATTTTGCCTGAAATACTAGCAAGTTTTATTCTTGGACCTATCTCTACTTGTGGATTTAAGTTGCTTTGTGGTGCAAGTGGTGGTGGTATGGGAACAAGTGGTTTCGTAGGAGTCATTGATGCAATCAATGTAAGCACTGCTGCTGGACTTAACCCTGCTATGATGTGGTGTGGAGTAATTTTCCTATTATTTGTATTCCCTGCATTATTAAGCTTTATCTTCTCAGAGATATTTAGAAAACTAGGTTGGATAAAGTTTGGCGACCAAAAATTAGATGTATAAAAACATAAAACTAAATTATAAAAAATATAGAGCTATCTGTTTTGGATAGCTCTTTATTTTATAAATATTTTACACATACAATTTCCACTTATTTTAATATGATTTCTAATATGTATTATTATATATATTATACACTAGTACAAAATTATACTTTTTTACAATTTTTTACATATATTGTCATAATCATTTCCCATTTATTTTATCTATTGTGATATTGTGATAAATTATCACATCTTAATTATAAATACAAATTTTGTTCGCATACCAAAATTTTAAGCGAACTAACCTACTATTATGCAATAAAAAAGAGTGCAACTGCACCCTTTTTGAATCATTTTACTTATTACCTTTTAACTCATTTAATAGGTCGGTTATAATAGGCAAATAGCTATAAAATTTCTCTTCAATAAATTCTCTATCCACATGACCATTATCCTTTATGGTATTGAAGTCCGTTTCGATTTTGTCTATACTCTCCCCTATTGCAACAGCATCTACACCGATACTATCGAATAGGTTTGTGCCATACCCTTTCAACAAAGCCCTATGCTTTTTGATAGGAGTTTTGTTTAACCTTTCATACGCTATGGTTGTAGCCTTATTTTTAGGATTTTTGGTAAACAAAGTATTCTCATTTATCGACTCAAAACTAACTGCAACAGCATTTGGATAGTCGTTGTTGTTTTTGAAATGTTCTCTAATAAATGCTTTTGTACCATTTGCTCCGTCCGTACCACCACCAACTGCAACAAATACAATCTTTGTATTGTCGCCAACTAATCCGTTATGTTGGTTAAGATAATCAACAATCATTTCTGCAATGGCAAGAGATTGTAGCCCGTGCTTGTTGTTTTTGTTAGGTTTATCAAATGAATAAAAACACAAACATAATAACATTTGCAAGGCAAGTAATAAGCCTACAACTACCTCTAGCCCAACACTAATTACACCTGCTGAAAGCACTATTAAACCAATTAACAACACTAGACTTATTATTCCATTTGCGAAAAGGAACGCCTTGGAATTGATAGGGAAAAACCTATTAAGCAACCAGTTTCTACTACTTGAGTAGTTAGCTGAAATTATCAAAGTATTTTCGGTCTTTGCTCTACTATCTAGTTCATTTACCACATTAAAGGAAATATCTTTTTTGATTATTGTAGTAGCATCTTTTTTGAAGAAAACTCTACATACCAAAACTATCAATCCAATAATGTACAAAAATAGGCTTGCAAGTGGCTCAAAAGCAAAAGTGATAAGTGCAATCAAAAAAATTGCACCTATCAACATTAAACCATAATTATGTGAAAAATTACTTACATAAAAAGGTTCAAGGCTACCTTTTTTCCCAAAGAATTTTTCGGTACTATTTAGCAAATAATTTGCTACTTCCCTTTCCTCTTTGCTACCTTGAATACGGCTAGAACTAATACTTTCAACAAGTTCTACCCCTCTATCCAAGATTTCCTTGTCGCTAATTTTATCTACCTTTTTTTCTTCGATAGCTTCAATTCGTGGCATAAACTCGAAGGTATTTTCCTTTTTAACCTCTTTAGTTTCTAACTTTTCTTCCTCTGTATTAAGTTGTTTTTTGCTAAAAAAATTTTTAGCTTTAGAGGTAACTTTCATTATTGTTATTTATCTGCCTTTTTCCTTATTTTCAGTTAAAATATTTAACCTTTGTTTTTTTATAATCTCAATACTTAATTCTTTTTAGTTTTCTTTGGCTTAATAGCAAACTTCTCATTAAAGAAAGTATCAAATTTATTTAGTGGATTAACTGGTTCTTCTTCAACCGGCTCTTCCTTTTTTGGCTCTTCCTTTGGGATAGCAGGTGGCTTTGGATATTCCTTATCATCAGCAACAAGATTGTTTAGGTGAACATCAAGTTGGTCGAATGGAATCTCGATACCATACTTTGTAAAGCTACGAACAAATCCCTCTTGAACTGACCAATAAGCTGTCCAGTAATCAGCGTTCTTAACCCAAAATCTAGCCTTGAATGAAATAGAACTTGCATCATATTTATCAAGTACAACCATAATACCTTTATCATTAAGTACAAGGTCGTTTGTAGCAACTACTTCATACATAGCATTTTTGACAGTATCTACATCAGTGCCATAAGCAACACCCATAGACATATCAATTCTTCTAATATCTTGAGTACTATAATTTACAATAGCAGAGGTATTAACCACGCTATTAGGTATAACAATTACCTTATTGTCGCCAGTTAAAAGCTCGGTAGACATAATCTTGATACCTTGAATAACACCACTATAACTACCAATCTCTACAAAATCGCCATTTTTGAAAGGCTTATTGACAATGATATTTAGTCCACTTGCAATACTTGATAAAGTATCCTTCAAGGCTACCGATAAAGCAACACCAAACATACCTAATGAAGCAGTCAATGCTGTTACATCTAAGTTCAATGCACCAAGTGCTAAAATAATTATAGCTATTTTTAATGCTATTTTTGAAAGACTTAAAACGAATGATATAACTGCAACATCCATTTTGGTCTTGTATAAAACTTTTTTTAGTAATGCCATTAGTATTTTTTCAACAATAACACCAAGAATCACTACTAACAAGAATTTACCTATGGCAATACCAATTTGTGGCAATTTTTCCATAAATTCTTGACCTACTTGTTCCCAATTCATTATAGAATCCTCCTACTCGTAAAATAATATATCAGCATAGTTTGGGAAAGGCCATTCATTTTTATCACATAATAACTCCAAATTGTCTGCAAATTCCCTTGCCGTGTTCATATACTTGCAAATTGTATTATTAAAGTAGTTAGCTTGCTCCTTAATATCCTCAATAAGTTCTGCTTCGTTAACTGCTTTTTCTAACTCATTGCTAACATTGTATAATCCCTTTAAGTTGCTATCTATTGTCTCTATAATTTCTTTATGAACAGTTCCAACACTGTTACTAATTTGTCCTAAATATACTGTTCTTTCTGCAAGTTTGCCTTCATATTTTAGTACAACTGGCAATACTTGAGTCTTTATCATAGAAAGCATTGTATTAGCCTCTATTCTAATAGTTTTGATATAATTATCAAGGTATATTTCCCTTCTACTCTCTAACTCTTTTAAGCTAAATACACCTTGTTTTTTGTAAAGTTCTATTACCTTTGGGTCGGTAAGTACATCATAGCAATCTACACAATTTTCAAGGATAGGAAGTTTTCTCTCCTTTGCAAGTTTGTACCACTCATTTGTATAGTTGTTGCCGTTAAAAATAATCTTTTTATGCTCCTTGATATTTCTAATGATAATCCTAGAGGTCAAGGCATTGATTGTTTCACCCTTTGAAAGACCATCTTCAATTTCAGTGCACATTCTATCAAGCATCTCTGCTGTAATTGTGTTTAATACAATATTTGGTGTAGAAAGTGTGTCTGATGAACCCACCATTCTAAACTCAAACTTATTACCAGTAAAGGCAAATGGACTTGTTCTATTTCTATCAGAGTAATCCTTTTTAAGCTCTGGAAGAACAGATAATCCTATCTTTAGATACTCCTTTTTCCTCTTTTCGCTAGTTGCACCCTTTTCGATATTATTAAGGATATCCTCAAGCATTTCGCCGATAAATACAGAGATAATTGCAGGAGGTGCTTCATCTCCACCAAGCCTTAATTCATTACCTGGACAAGCTGCACTCATACGAACAAGGTTTGCATATTCATCAACGCCACCAATAACAGCAAGGAAGAATAATAAAAATTGCTTATTCTCTTGTGGAGATTTTCCTGGCTCTAATAAATTTTGTCCATCACTAGTAGTAAGCGACCAATTATCGTGTTTACCACTACCATTTACACCATTGAATGGTTTTTCGTGCAATAAGCATACTAAATCGTGCTTATAAGCAACCTTCTTCATCATCTCCATAATAATTTGATTTTGGTCGGTTGCAATATTTGCAGTAGAGAATATAGGTGCTAATTCGTGTTGGCAAGGAGCTGCCTCATTATGCTCGGTTTTTGCATAAATACCAAGTTTCCAAAGCTCCTCATCAAGCTCTGCCATAAAGCTAGAAACCCTCTCTTTAATAGCAGCATAATATTGGTCGTTTTTCTCTTGTCCTTTTGGTGGTTTTGCACCAAACAATGTACGACCAGTTATCCTTAAATCCTCTCTTTTTAGGTAATCTTTTTTATCAATCAAAAAGTATTCTTGCTCTCCACCAACATTTGGATAAACATTCTCGACATCTTTTCCAAGAAGTTTTAACAATCTTTTGGCTTGACGATTGATTGCTTGCATAGACCTTAAAAGTGGTGTCTTTTTATCAAGCACATCGCCATTATATGAGCAGAATGCTGTTGGAATACATAATACTGCATTAGAGCCTTCAGTCTTTTTGATAAAAGCTGGAGATGAACAATCCCAAACAGTATAACCTCTTGCTTCAAAGGTTGCTCTAATTCCACCCGATGGAAAACTACTTGCATCAGCCTCGCCCTTAGACAAGCTCTTTCCTGAAAATGCAAGGATAGGCTCGCCCTCATTATTAAAGTCGATAAAGCTGTCGTGCTTTTCAGCAGTAGTACCTGTTAAAGGTTGGAACCAATGAGTATAATGTGTTGCACCATTAGCAACAGCCCATTCCTTCATACCTTGAGCAACCTTGTCGGCAAGCTCACGATTTAGGTCTGTGCCTTTATTATCAATAACTTCCTTAAGCCTTAGGTAAGTATCCTCATCTAAGTATTGCTTCATCACCTTGTCGTTAAAAACATTAACGCCAAAAAAATCGGTTATTTTGTGACTTTCTGCTAATCTTTTCATTTTATCCTCTATTTATTAAGTAGTTCTACAAACTTTCCTGCTGCAAAACTCATATTAGTATCCTTAAGTGTAATTAAACCTATGTTTCTTTGTGGCAATTTCTCTACAAGTGGTACCTCATATAATTGACCATTTTCAAGGTCTTGCTTTACAAATTCCTTTGTAACAAGTCCAATTCCATAACCAATTCTAGCAAAATCTGCAACTAGCTCCAAACTTCCAAGCTCAATATGTGGCTTTAAGCTGACGCCTTTTGATTCGATAAATTTATCTACCTGTTGTCGAGAGTTTGATAATGTCTCTAGTATTACAAGTGGATAATCATTAAGCTCCTCAAATGTAAGTGGGTGGTCAATTTTGTCAATAAATTCCTTGTCGCAAACGAAGATATCCTCAGTTTTAATTACCGGTTTGATATCTAGGTAACTATCTGCAACAGGTAGGTTTACAAATCCAATATCTACCTTGCCTGTTTTTAGTAGGCTGATGGTTTCCTTTGTGGTTCTGTTGGTTACATTGAACATAATATCTGGGTACATTTTGTGATATTTTTTGATAATAGGAAGCAAATATCCCTTACAAATAGTATCACTTGCACCAATATTAACAAGACCAGTAGAAATATTTTTTAATCTGCTATGACGATATTCTGCCATATCAATTAATTCTGTTGCCTTTTTTACATAACCATATACCATTTTGCCGTCCTTTGTAAGCTCCATACCCTTTGTAGTACGGTTGAACAACTTTCCACCAAGCTGTTCCTCTAACTGTTTGATAGACTTTGAAATGGCTGGTTGCGACAAATACAACTCCTTTGCAGCTTTGGTTAATGAACCACTGTCTGCTACCTTTACAAATACCTTGTACAATTCAAAATTAACTTTCATATCCTACCTATAAATTATTGACATATAAAAAATAGTTATATATTTTCTATTGCATTTAGTTTATAATGCCATTATAATGTAATTGTTGGTAAAAATCAATAAATTGATAATATTTATTGATAATATTATATATATTTTAATACATTGAGGAGTTTATATGAAAAATGTTGGTGTAATCAGTAGAGGTATCAAAGCCCCTATCATCAAACAAGGCAATGATTTAGTAGAAATTGTTGTAGATAGCTTGCTTGCTGCAAGTAAGGAAGGCAACTTTGAACTTCAAGATAGAGATGTTGTAGGTATTACCGAATCTATCGTTGCAAGAACTCAAGGTAACTACGCTACCGTTGACCAAATCGCAAAAGATGTTAGAGAAAAAACTGGTGGTGGTACCGTTGGTCTTGTTTTCCCTATCCTATCAAGAAATCGTTTTGCTACCCTTCTAAAAGGTATTTCTAAGGGTGTTGATAAATTGATTATTCAACTTTCTTACCCAAAGGACGAAGTTGGTAATGCTCTATTTGATATCGACCTAATTGATGAACTTGGCATTAATCCATATAGCGATGTTTTTGTTGGTGATGAAATCTACAAAACTTTTGGCGAAATTAAACACCCATTCACAGGTATGGACTATGTTGAAATCTACAAGACTGTTGCTCCTAATGCTGAAGTTATCCTTGCAAATAATCTTGGCGAAATCATAAAATATACCGATACAGTTATCACTGCCGATATACATACAAGACACAGAAGCAAAAGAATCCTTAAAGAAAAAGGTGCTAAAATTGTTCTTGGTCTTGATGATATCCTTACAAGCTCTGTTGATGGCTCTGGTTACAACGACTTTTGTGGTTTGCTAGGCTCTAACCTTGCTACCGATAACAGCGTAAAGTTGTTCCCTCGTGACTGCCAAAGCTATGTAAGCAAAATTCACGACAGACTTTTTGAAGAAACTGGTAAAAATATCGAAGTAATGATTTATGGCGATGGTGCTTTCAAAGACCCAGTTGGTGGTATTTGGGAACTTGCTGACCCAGTTGTTAGCCCTGCTTATACCGATGGACTTGAGGGTACTCCTAATGAGCTTAAACTTAAGTTCCTTGCTGATAACTCTATTGGCGACCTTTCTGGCGATGATGCTAAAAACGCTATTAAAGATTTAATCAAAAAGAAGGAAAAGAACTTGTTTGCAAAGAAGGAATCTCTTGGTACTACACCTCGTAGACTTACCGACCTATTAGGTAGCTTGTGCGACTTAACAAGTGGCTCTGGCGATAAGGGTACTCCTATTATCCTTGTTCAAAATTACTTCACAAACTACGCCGAAGACTAAGGGTAGCACCCTT
>JAHHUG010000032.1 GCA_020024085.1 Christensenellaceae bacterium
CATTATATATTACTAATTGCTAGTTCATACTTGAAATACCTTTACTATTCATTAGTAAATTTGTACTAAAAAAGAGAAACTTTCGTTTCTCTTATAATTAGTCTTTATATAAAGATTCATATTTTTTCTTATCTAGTTTTACATACTTGTCGTAGTTCTTTACAAGGTCAGTAACTTCAGCTTCGTAAACTTTGCTTTCTTCGTACTTTCTTACTTCGTCCTTGAATGAATCTGCAACAAATGTATAACTATCTCTGCCATAACTAAATGGAGCATCATCTAGTAAAATGTGATTAGAATCTTGGTAGTAACCTGGCATTTCACTAATCATAATGATATGGATACCAAACTCAGAGATTGCCATCATAGGCATAAAGTTTTCGAATGTAGCAGTTTCTTTAATTTCGCTAGTATAGTAGTTACCTACGAAATGTTTGTTACCTTGTGCATAAGTTGGATTAGCATATGTTACCTTATTGTCAGTAATAACTCCACCCATAAGTTTTCTTGCTTGGTCGGTATAACTATCAACAAAGCTTGATTTACCCATCTTTGGTACCATATAACCTCTAGCATTCTCATTGCTGAACATACCTGGGTCATCATTTACCTTGTATATCCACTTTGTAAACTCCTCACGAAGTTTTACTTGTTTGTCATATGGATTTGTAATTGTTGTATCCTTTTGGATTTTAGATAGGTCGTAGTTAATCATTTTTAGAATGGTTAATACTGGAACATCATAACCCTCTGCAATTAGTTTAACTTCTTCTGCTGAAAGTAATGCGCCATAGCTATCCTTCACATCATAACCAAATGGCTTAAGTGGGCAATCTACTTTATCACACTTATGATAACCATACTTATCCTTGTACATATATTCGCCGTTAGCATTTTTCTTATCAAGGTCAGCCTTTGAAATACCACTTGCACATTCGCCATCTGGCTTGTAGTTTGGATTAGAAATATTAACCTTAATTCTCTTTGCAAACTCTAACTTTTTGCTTTCGTATAAGTCCATATCAACAGTAGCACCTGTTTGGTCAGCCTTTGATTTAAGTTGTTTTAGGATTTCAGCATCGTTCTTGTTGAAGTTTAGAAGAATATTGAATGTAAATCCAAATCCTGCACTACCAAGTTCTTTTTCTGGGTCATTTACGATTGGGTGATAGTAAACAGGTTTTTCACCCTTTACTGCTGCCTCATACTTTTCTGGCAAGAACTTATCTACTCTACCATTACTTGTTATGTTGCTGATAATGAAATCTGTTTTATTTGATTTGATAATTTCATCTTTTTTAGTACTATCAGCATTATTAACAGTATTATCAATAGCAACTTTGTTGTTGTTTACTACAACTAATCTATAATGAGCAACAACCATATTATTAATAAGTTCCTCAAATAAAGAATCTCTTGATTTGCCGTTCTTTTTAAGTCTTTTGTCTAGTTCAGTAAGAGCCTTAACCTTTCTATTAAGTTTAGCTTGTCTTTCCTCAACTTCCTTTAATTTATCCTTATCGTTACCAGCAGCTACTTTATCAGCATCAATTTTAGATTGCTCTTCATTTTTATCAATATTCCATTGAATCTCGAACTTTTTAATACCATTTAACTTTGTTACTCTATCATCAAATGTACCCTCTTCTTTACGCTCATCGTCAGATTTGATATCATCAGGCTTTTTATCCTCTTCAGGTCTAGGTTCACGGATAGCAGGCTTGTCGATTTCCTCTTTTGGCTCTTCCTTATCCTCTTCCCCTTCAGGCTTGTCCTCTTCTGGCTTATTTAGTTCTTCCTCTTTTTCCAACTCTTTTACAATGCTATCAATAGCATCATTGATTTGTTTATTGTAGCTTTCAAGAATATTAATTCTTTCATCAACATACAAGATATCACTGTAAATGTTCTTGAATGAAGGTTTTGTACCCTCTGCGAAAGATAAAAGGTCTACAACTTTGATTGAAGCTGGGTCTAACTTATCGTTAGGGAACTTCTCATTATGCATAGCACATAACTCATCAAGAGCCTTTAGTTTAGCAAGCTTTTGTTGAGCTAAAGCATCAGCACAAAAATCGTATGTCCTCTCCTTTGACCAACCATAGTAGTAAATATATAGTTGACCTTGAGTATTAAACATATCATTTAATTCTTTTTTGGTTACAGTTTCGGTAAGCCCCTTGTAGCTGATATTAGCAATAACAAGGTTATTGTCTACCTCTTTATCAAGTGTAACCATATTACAACCTGCAAAAGCGAAGGTCATAACTAACACTAATAATAATAAAATCGCAATTTTTTTCTTCATGCTATCTCCATATGTCAAAACAAAATACTATTGTCATTATATTATAATGTACTTATATATTCTACAACAAAAACTCATTGATAGCAACAATAAATTTAATATTAATATTATCATATATAATATAAAAAACAAAATATATACAATTAATTACTTTCTTGCAGAAAATCTATAAGTAGTTTTATCTTTTCATTATCTGGTAATTTACCATCAAAAACTACCCTAATAGGTGTAGTATCGGTAAGCAAACACTTGTCTTTGTACTTGCTAACTGCCTTAATTATCCTTGGATTTTTGAACACATTTACATTGCCAAACTCCATACCCATAGCCTTTTTATTGATAATTACACTGGTAACACCTATATTATTTGCAAGGGTTTTGATAAGTGACAAGTCTATCATATTACTTATGCCCTCGGTAATTCTACCGTACATTGACACAATCTCATTTTTAAGGTTATTCCCATCGAACAAGGTTTTGACACCTGCAATTTTGTTGTAAAGTGCCATTTTATCCTCTTTTGGTACTAGGTTTTCGTCAATATAAGCATCAACATCAACTCTAACCTCGGTATTTACTTCCTCATTAATCTTGCCAGTAGTAATTTCGCTAACTGCCTCACGAAGCATCTTTGTGTAAAGCTCGTAGCCCACTTGCTCCATATGTCCGTGTTGTTCTCTGCCGAGGATATTTCCTGCTCCACGGATTTGTAAATCTTTAAGGGCAATTTGGTATCCACTGCCAAAATCGGTATATTCTTGAAGGGCAATCAGTCTTTCACTTGCATCACTTGTAAGCACTTTATTTTTTCTGGTAGTAAAATATGCGTGAGCAAGTTTACCCGACCTACCAACCCTACCTCGAAGTTGGTGAAGCTGACTTAATCCAAACTTATCTGCATCGTACACAATAAGTGTATTTGCATTAGGAAGGTCAATACCATTTTCGATAATTGTGGTACAAAGCAAAATATCAGCCTTTTTGTTGTAAAAGTCCTCTATTCTATCCTCCAAAATCTCTGGTTTCATTTGACCATGTGCAACGGTAAGTTTTACATTGCCAAGCAACTCCCTAAGATGTTGAGCATATCCCTCAATGCTTTCTACATAGTTATACAAAATGAACACTTGTCCACCACGAGCAAGCTCACGATTAACTGCATCAACGACAATATTATCATCGTACTCCACAATATAGGTTTCGATAGGTAGCCTATTAGTTGGAGGTGTTTCAAGTAGGTTGATATCCCTAATACCACTCATTGCCATATGAAGTGTACGAGGAATAGGAGTGGCACTAAGGGTAAGTACATTTACATTATCAGCAATGTATTTTAGCCTTTCTTTTTGCTCTACGCCAAACCTTTGCTCCTCATCAAGAACAAGTAATCCTAAATTCTTGAACTGAACATCTTTGCTTAGTAGCCTATGAGTACCAACTACAATTTCCACCTTGCCATCTTTCAATAATTCAACAGTTTCCTTGTTTTCACTGTTTGATTGCAACCTCGAAAGAAGCCTAATATTTATATTGAAAGGCTCAAGTCTCTTTTTTAGATTATTGTAATGTTGACTTGCAAGAATAGTTGTTGGAGCAAGCAATACTGCCTGTTTGCTGTCAACGATAGTCTTGAACATCGCACGAAAAGCAACCTCGGTTTTACCAAAACCAACATCGCCGCAAATCAGCCTATCCATAACCTTTCCCGACTCCATATCCTTTTTGATATCGCTAATTGCTTGAAGTTGGTCAGGGGTTTCTACAAACTCGAATGAATCCTCAAATTCCTTTTGCCAAATTGTATCGGCAGAATACTTAAAGCCCTTTGTAAGTTCTCGTTTTCTATATAATTCCACAAGGCTAAATGCCATCTTTTTAATAGACTGCTTAACCCTATCTTTTACCTTTTCAAATTCTCTGCCACCAAGTTTGCTAATCTTTGGTCTTTCGCCAGTATATTTGGTTAGCAAATCCATTTGTTCTATTGCAATATAAAGTTTTGCATTATCCTTGTAACCTACTACAATATAGTCCTTTTCAACACCATTGATAGTTTCCTTAGTTACACCCTCGCAAAGTCCTATTCCGTGCCTTTCGTGAACAACATAATCTCCCTCTTTGATTACCGAAACGGCTTTTTTCCTGCTCTTTGTAGTAGAAGATTTTTTACCAAGTAAATCTTCAGTACCTACAACAAAAATTTTGTTTTGTGGGTAAATAATGCTTTTCCTAATAGTAAGAGGCATCAAATATGTACCATTGCTTTTTGGAAGTTCATTTACAATATCAACAAATACATCATTTTCCTTTAAGCTGTTTTGTAGAATCCTTGCCCTGTCCATATTATCAGAACAAAGTATCATCAAATTACCCGACTTTTGACTAGCACGAATATCATTCATTAACATATCCGGCTCCAAGTAATATTTGACAGTAGGTCTTGATGTAATCTTGTAGATATAATCTGGCTCGAACATAAGATTTTGTGACTGAAGTGGCATAAATCCCAACTTTATGTAGTCATTTAGCCTATATAAAACCGTGTTTAAGCTAATTAAGTTGTTTTTATGCTCACTCAAACAGCTAGAACTCTCTATCATAGACTGCACTCTGTTCCTATTTTCTAGTAGGTATAATTCTAATTTTTCTTTTACCTTATTACAATCGTCAAATACAATTACATAGTCGGTTGAAATATAGTCAAATAGATTAGAAAATATCCCATTTATTAGTGGCATTACCCATGACAAAGTGTAGTCGGTTTTGTTATTATCAAGTTTAAGTAATATTTTGTCTATCAGTTCGGCAAGTGGCTCGTTAAGTTTATTCTTTTGTAGAAATTCTACTAGCCTGTTCTTATCGTTATCAGTTATTAGAATATCGCTAAGTGGCAAAATATCCACCTTTGTAAGCACTTTAATCGGTTTAATTGAAACAAGCTCGTAGCTTTTGATACTTTCAACAAGCTCATCAAAAAATGATATTCTAATAGGGTATTCTTCCCCACCAACGAAGATATCAAGCACATCGCCTTTAAGAGAAAACTCGCCCTCATTTTCCACCGTAAAAACCCTTGTATATCCTGCATCAATAAGCCTACTTGCAAGCTCTTGAGGTTTTATTATATCTTCGGTTGAAATGGAAAAGGTTCTTGCTAAAAGTTCCTCTTTTCTTGGTACTAATTGTAGCAAAGCAAGTGGGGACAATGTGACAATATCAACACTACCTGTTGCGATATTATTAAGTACCTTTATCCTAGTAAATAGGTTTGTCCTATTGTAAGCAAATTTTGAATAAAGTGTTTCCTCCTTTTCAGGCAAAAAATCCACCCTCAAGCCGAACTCTAATAGGTCGTCACGAAGCATTTTTGCTTGCAAACTATCTGTTGCAACGACAATTAGTTTCTTATTTAGGGTGGCTAAAATATGCTCTCTAGCACCTGTATTAGCATGGTAAACAGTTACATTTTTATCCCTTACTTTATCGTAAATATCATAAACAGTACCACCTATTTTTTTAGGGCTTAAACACTCCAACATAATTTTAATAAATTTCCTTATTCTTTTACTTTTCTATTATATTTTTGCATCAAATTATCAAAGTTTTCCCCTTTGATAAACTCCTCCAAGCAACTTGCACCATCGCTAATTGCACTGTCAATAAGTTCCTTTTTTTCTTTAACGGGACAAGACAAAACATAGTCTGCCATATCCATAAATTCAGGTTTGTCGCCAATACCTACTCTAATCCTCTTGAAGTTAGAGTTATTAATCATTTTTAGGATATTTCTCATACCATTATGAGTGCCAGCAGAACCCGACTTCCTAAGCCTTAAACTACCAGCAGGAAGGTCGATATCATCGTACACAACAATCAAGTCTTCAACGGTTGCATCGTACTTTTTAAGTAAAGAGTTTACTGCCTCTCCTGACAAATTCATATATGTTTCTGGTAAAGCAAGCACAATTTTCTCGTTGTTTTTGCTAAACACTGATACCACACTACTGCAATCCTTTTTGTCAATCTTTTTACCAAGCCTATTTGCAAACTCTGTTACAACCATATAACCCATATTATGATAGGTATTTTGATATTTCTCCCCAGGATTACCAAGCCCAACGATTATTTTCATTTGTTATTTTCCTTTTTTTCTAGTCTCTTTTTTTTGAAGAAGTCTGATAGAATTTTTGAGCATTCTTCCTCTAAAATACCACCAACCACCATCGGCTGATGATTAAATTTTTTATCTTCTAACAAATT
This sequence comes from Christensenellaceae bacterium, assembly GCA_020024085.1. GTDB lineage: Bacteria > Bacillota > Clostridia > Christensenellales > CAAEEZ01 > HGM11377. Next base: position 6,569 of record JAHHUG010000032.1, read on the forward strand.
GTACACACTGCCTGCACAACCTGTTTTTTTATCGTATGCACCAAAGTAAACATAGTCCACTCTGCTATTAATTATTGCCCCACAACACATCATACAAGGCTCTAGTGTTACATACAATTCACACCCTTCAAGATACCAATTATTAAGCACCTTGCTAGCACTCTCTATAACCTCAATTTCTGCATGGCGTGTGGCACAATTAGCTATTTCCTTATGGTTAAAACCCTCTGCAATTATTCTGTTATCCTTTACAATAACAGCTCCAACTGGCACTTCATCAAACTTTTCTGCCTCTTTTGCAAGAGTTAACGCCCTTTCCATAAAGATTGTATCCATAAATTCTTACCCACTTTATCTAGCAAATTGTATACTGCTTTATTCTTTTCCACAATGCTATCAAGCTCAGTGAAAGGTATTGGATAGGAAAGCTCACTTCTACCCACCTCAAAGGTCATACCAAGCCTACGATAGCTCTTTACAAACCAGTCCTTATATCCACCTACACTATACGAACTTTTATCCAAAATATAACCAGTGCTTTCTGCAAAAAGTTTTGCATATTCGTAATAATCCGGATAGTTTTTGTATCCGTAATAAATTACTTCGCCCTTTGTGTGATAGCTGATAGTAACAATAGGATTAACACTATTAGTAAATCGAACCAAATTCCTTGTTTCTATCTCACTTTCTGGATACTCGCCTATGTAGTTAGCAGGAGCAGGTGTAGTAACATTAAATTGTCCCTGTCCCCAATCTGCATTGAAGTTTACATTAAGGTCGACTGCCCTAGCATTTGCCTTCCATAGTGAAAAATCATCGCCCTTATTAACTGCCTTTAGATAGTCAAGTGGCACTATGCCTAAATCCTTTCCGTTATCTTGGCAAAGTTCAAGTCCATCGGGATTAGCAGAGGGAATAATATATATACCCATAGTACCCGTATAGTACTTTATTAACTCTAGCACCACCTGCGAAGTGATATATTCTCTTGCGTGGATTCCACCCATCACCAAACAACACGGTGTCCTAGTTCTACCAATAAATACATAAGGAGTCTGCCTACTAAGTGTGGTATTACCAATACTACCAACCTGATAGCCCTTACCCCTTAAAACCTTCATTGCATCAAGTAAATCATTATAACTAAACATACTAAAGTATATGTTTATAACTTTTTACTTGTGATAGGGAACTCCATTAATTATTGTAAATGCTCTATAAATCTGTTCACTAAGTATTACCCTCATAAGTTGGTGTGGATAGGTAACCTTACCAAAACTTATCTTTTCATCTGCCCTTTGAAGAACCTGTTTTGATAATCCGTGGCTACCACCAATCAAAAATGTAATTTCACTAGATTTATATGTTGTGATATCCTTGATATCCTCTGCAATTTCCTCACTTGACATCAATTTACCACCTTTATCAAGTGCGATAATGTAGCCTTTTGCTTTATCAAGTAGCCTTTCACCCTCAGTATTAATTGTGATATTGATTTGCTCGGGAGTAGTCTTATTGTTTTTATACTCGTCCACCTCTATCACATTAAATTCCGTAAATCTTGACAATCTCTTTTTATATTCAGCTATTGCATCGGTAAAATACTTTTCCTTAATTTTACCAACAGCAACAATATTTATCCTCATCTTATTACACCCCAAATTAGAGTAAATATCTCACTCATAATGCCTACAACGATGATTGCAACAAGTAGAACATTTGCCATTGTGGTTGCCTTGTTAGATGCTTCGTAACCTACTGTAAGTGTGCCATCAAGAAACATTCTTCTTGTTTTTTGAAAGCTAAATTTATCCTCACTCTTAAATGAATATAAGGTTTTTACAAACAAATACAAAGCAAGGATTGTTAGTATAACAAGTATTATTTTTCCAAAGACACTAGAATATAGCAAATTGAAAAATACTGGCTTAATTGCAAGAATAACCGAATTAAGCTGAATACCCAAACTGCCTATTACCTCAACAGCATTTACCATAAAGTGCATAATCATACTTGCTTTGATATTGCCAGTAAATACTACTGCACTTGCAAACATAATACCTGTAAAGAATGTGTATATAACTTGTGCGATATTTTGGTGCATAAGTGCAAAAAGTAGTGAAGATAACAAAATATATTGAACAGGTTTATCCTTATAAGACAACCTAAACAATCCTCGATGTGCTGTCTCCTCGCAAATTGCAGGGAGCATAGCTGTCAAAAATAAATCCAAGAAAAATAAACCGATATTACCTAAATAGTCATTACTTGCTGAATGTGGATACTTAAATCCTACCAGTTGCAAAAATCCGTAATTAATATCAGCAAAAACGGTATTAAGGAAGATTGCAAGTAATCCTAGCAAAAAAACCTTTGATAATTCGCCCTTTTTAAAAGGCTTAAAGCCAAAGTCATCTTTCAAATCCACGAATTTTGACTTTGGTTTAATTAAAATAAAATATAAAGCTATCGGCAATATAAACATACCCAATACTTGAGTAAGTAGCGTGAAAATCACATCTAATTGATTACTAGATACATAGTCACTTATACAATGCACAAGTATGCTAACAAGCATTAGTACAACCAGTACAATATAGTATGTTAAATTTACCCTTGTTTTTCTTTCCATTAAAAACCTTTAACAAGTGATACTATCCACATAATAGCAAGTACCACAACTACACCAATTACAATAAGGCTTACACTTGTTGATGAGCCCATTACTGACTCCTGTTCCCTATACTCCTTATCCAAAAAACCTACTTCTTCCTCAAAGTGTTCTCTACAATTTTTTCTATCCTCACGAGAAACAATACATCTAAAGAACTTTGTAAAAGTGTCGTAGATTGAACTTAAAATATATCTAAATCTTCCATTTGGATATACATCAATTACACCTTCAAGTCCATTGATTCTGTCCTTTGCTTGTTGTTTGAATAGTTTCATAAGTATGCAAAGCAACATCATACCCACAATAAACATACTTATTCCAAGCAAGATATTGTAGTAACCTAAACTCTCCAAATCAAGTGGAACAAAGTAGAATATAAAGCTAACCAAATTATTTGTAAAATGTGCAATGATACCATACCAAATAGAATCTCCATAAAGCACAATCATACAAATTACAACTGATGCCAAAAATTGATGCACTGTTTGAACTGCATTGCCGTGGCTTAAGCTAAATATTACCGATGTCATAATTATTGCAAACAAGTAATTTTTTTGCTTTAATCCATTTAGTACTGCACCACGATAAATAAGTTCTTCAAGTATTGCTGGCATAATTACTGCAAAAATCAATCCACAAATAATGCCACCTGCACTTGTTGGTATTTTGATAGGTTCAACCACCTTAAATCCACCAAGAGTAAGCAAGTATAGGAACAAATATGCAATAGGCAAAAATGCTATCATTGCACTAATTGCTATTGCTACTGCAACTAACGATTGCTTAAATGTAGGTTTATTTTCTAGGTTTGATGCCTCGATAAAATTAATTTTCGCAATCCTAGTATATCCAAAAAATGCAATAAGTATTGCAATTTGGTTTAGGGCAAGCAATAATATTGAGTAATATTCATTTTGGCTTGTTAATCCAGCTTTTGCACATATCATAGAAACAATGCTTGATAATAATAGACTGACTATCAAGTATAGTAGGTAAAGTACCCCACTATCGTGCATATTAAAATAATTTCTTTTCATTTAGACCTCTAAAAATTTACAAGGCTCTTTTGCAGGTGCTACCTCAATTTCGATATCTATATCTTTTAGTTTTTCGTTTTTATGTAGATAACTACTTACCGTGCTATAAGCAAGTTCTGGCAAATTATTGTTTTCACTTAGGTGGGCAAGAATAACTTTTCTTAGTTTATGTTCGGCAAGATGACTAATCAACCTTGCTGAATCATCGTTGGATAAATGCCCCATTTCCCCTATAACTCGCCTTTTTAGCATAGTAGGATAAACACCCTGTATAAGCATTTGTCTGTCGTGATTTGCCTCGATTATCGCCATATTGGAATTTTCTAGGTTCTCCACAATGCTCTCATTTACAACTCCAAGGTCGGTTGCAATACTCACCCTTTTGTCCCCCTCTACAAAGGTAAAACCAAGTGGGAATATCGCATCGTGCGAAGTTCTAAATGGAAGAACATCAATATTGCCTATTCTAAATCCATTCATATCAACATTGTCGTACTCTAAATTTATGTTGAGTCTTTCGTTAATATGCTTTGATACAAACTCGTGACAATAAATTTTGGGTTGTATCTTTTTTGAAAGTGACTTCAATCCACAAATATGGTCAATATGCTCGTGGGTAATCACGACTGCGTTAATTTCGCTTAACTTTATATCATTTGTTAAGCAAAATCTTTCCAGTTCATTTATTTTGATACCACAATCTATTAATATATTAGTTTCTCCATCGGTAATAAATGAGCAGTTTCCCTTACTGCTACTTGCAATCGTGCAAATTCTAAACAACTTATTACCTACTTTTTACTGTTAAAACTATCTTTCAAGTTTACAATATTGTTGAAGATTAAATTATCTTCTGTTGATTCATCAGCAACCATAAAGTAACCAACCCTCATAAATTGGAATCTTGTATATGGTTTTTGAACTAGGTATGGCTCTACCTTACCGTTAAATATCTCAATGGTATTTTCGTTAATTCTATCGTTGAAGTCGCCTTCGCCATCTAATAGTAGGTAATCGTACATTCTAATAGTAGCATCTTTAGCAGTTTGTGCATCTACATATTGAATAACACCCTTTACCTTTTCTTTTGCCATTGTGCCACCTGATTGGCTATCTGGAATATAGTCTACATGGACTGCAACAACATTGCCGTTTTCGTCCTCGTCAACACCCTTGTATTCAATGATATAAGCACCCCTAAGTCTTACTTTACCACCAGGCATAAGTCTCTTGTACTTTGGAGGTGGGTTCAAGCTGAAGTCATCTTTGTCAATAAATAATTCCTTTGAAAATGTGATTTCGTGTGAACCTGCATTTTCATCGTTAGGGTTGTTTGTAACAACAAAAGTCTCACTGCCCTCGTAGTTATCAACAATTACTTTAAGTGGATTAAGTACTGCCATACCACGATTAGCTGTCTCGTTAAGTTCCTCCCTTACGCAATGCTCAAGAAGTGAAGATTCAACCTCGCTATTTGCCTTTGCAACACCGATTCTAGAACAGAAATCTCTTATTGCAGAAGGTGTATATCCTCTCTTTCTAAGTCCAGAAATGGTAGGCATTCTTGGGTCGTCCCAACCAGTTACAGTGCCATTATCAACAAGACTCTTAAGATATCTCTTACTCATAATTGTACGAGTGATATTAAGTCTTGCAAACTCAATTTGTCTTGGCTTATTAACAAAGTCGCAATTATTAACTACCCAGTCATAAAGAGGTCTATGTGCCTCAAACTCTAGGGTACAAATTGAATGAGTTATTCCCTCAATAGCATCTTCTAGTGGGTGAGCAAAGTCATACATTGGATAGATTACCCACTTATCCCCTGTTCTATGGTGTGGAACATGACAAATTCTATAAATTACTGGGTCTCTCATATTGATGTTAGGTGAAGCCATATCAATTTTTGCCCTAAGTACCTTCTCGCCATCAGCATACTTACCCTCTTTCATTTCTCTAAATAACTTTAGGTTTTCTTCTACGGTTCTATCACGATATGGGCTGTTTACACCTGGCTCTGTAAGTGTACCACGAGTGTTTTTGATTTCTTCAGCAGAAAGGTCACATACATAAGCTAGCCCCTTATTGATAAGTAGCTCTGCACATTCGTACATTTTGTCAAAGTAGTCACTGCCGTAGTAAAGATTATCCCACTTAAAACCTAACCACTCAATGTCTTCCTTGATGCTGTTTACATACTCAACATCCTCTTTTGCAGGGTTGGTATCGTCAAAACGAAGATTACATCTGCCGTGATACTTTTCCTTAATACCAAAGTTAATGCAAATAGACTTTGCATGACCGATATGTAGATATCCATTTGGCTCTGGAGGGAAACGAGTAACAATTTCGTCGTGCTTTCCAGTTTCTAAATCATTGTCAATAATTTCTTCAATAAAATTTGTTGATACTTCCATTTTTACCTCTATTAATAAATAAAATTCTTAATATTTTTACTTTTAATTTGCCACTAAACTTCTTGTAGGTTTATCAGTTTTGCACTTGTCAAAATATCATCTTCCAAACAAATTCGCAAAATATCTCAATTCGTCGTACCCATAATATGATTAAATAGATAAATGCATCAATACTGTGTCTAGTTGTATTTCGCCTTGTTGCACTCAATGGTCATATAACCATTTTTTTCAGTAAATCCGTAGTCAATTAGCCTACTATCTGCTTTCACTTTTAATACTTGACCTGTTGAACCCAGTTTATACAAAATGCCCCTAAAGAAAAACTTTGAGTATTCCTCATTGTCATCTTTAACAGAAAATTCTACAAGCTCAAAACAATCAGTATAAACTAGTTTTGCCTTGCCAACTATCATAATGCCATCAACGAGATTTAGATAAAATCCATCAACTAACACATCTACTGCATTTACATCATTACTTGCAACACTAATTTTTAGCATAATTCACCTTATTAATTATAATATAATTAATTTTAAGCAATGTCAATATATTTTATCTAGTATAATATATATAGGGAAATTTTAATAAAAAATTTGTAAAAAATTATATTAAAAAAACATCAATTTTCCATCAAAAAAACATAAAAATTCTCACAAAAATTGTTC
>JAHHUG010000033.1 GCA_020024085.1 Christensenellaceae bacterium
AGTAAAAGCTGTTGAGCCTGCAAAAACTGCTGAACCAGCAAAGCCTGTTGAACCAGCAAAAACTGTTGAGCCTACAAAACCTGTTGAACCAGTAAAACCTGTTGAGCCTGCAAAACCTGTTGAACCAACAAAAACTGTTGAGCCAGTAAAACCTGTTGAACCAACAAGACCTACTGCTCCAACAAGACCTGCTACTCCAGTTAGACCTGCTGCTCCAACAAGACCTGCTACTCCAGTTAGACCTGCTGCTCCAGCTAGACCAGGTGCTCCAATTAGACCAGGTGCTCCAGCTAGACCAGGTGCTCCAGTTAGACCAGGTACTCCAGTTAGACCAGGTGCTCCAGCTAGACCTGCTGAAAAGCCAACTATTGATAAAAAATAATTTAACTTGACTTAACATAAAAGCCCTCAAATATGAGGGCTTTTTATATTGCACTTTTTATTATTAAAATAAATATTACATCTATTGTCATGCTATATAATATATGTTATTATATATATAATTTACTATATATTATATTAATGTACTGCTTCACAACACATTAATATGTATTCAACTTTTCAGAGGTATATTATGATTGACAATGTAAAGAAATATTTTGATAAATTTGGTATTGCAGATAAAGTATTAGAATTTGACAAAAGCACTGCTACAATAGAACTTGCTGCAATGACAATAGGCTGCGAGACAAGAGATATTGCAAAATCTCTTTCTTTTTACGATAAAGATAATAATTGCATTATGGTTATTACTGATGGAGATAAAAAAATCAATAACAAAAAATACAAAACCACTTTTGGATTGAAAGCAAAAATGCTATCTCTTGAAGATGTTCCACTATTAACCGGACATGAAGTTGGTGGCGTTTGCCCTTTTGCAGTCAAAGATGATGTTAAGGTTTATTTAGATGAATCATTAAAATCACATGAATATGTTTACCCTGCTTGTGGTAGTCACAATTCAGCGATAAAGCTAACAATTGAGGAACTTGAAAAATATGCTGATAACTTCAATGGTTGGGTTGATGTAACAAATGACTAATGTAAATTTATTGACTAAATTTAATATTAAGATTATAATATAAATAATAAAATATGCTCTCTAAATCAATGATTTTTCGGCGAGTAAGACGGCAAGCTATTATACTGTATTTAATGCTACCGTTTTTTTGGTAGCATTTTTTTTTGGAGGAAATTATGAAAAGAATTGGTGTAATTGGCATTGTAATAAATGATAAATCAGTTACTGTTGAAATGCAGAAATTACTAAGCGAATTTAGCGATATAATCGTTGGTAGAATGGGCGTTCCTCATAAAAATGTATCTGCTATAAGCTTAATTGTTGAAGGCACTACGGAGAGAATTTCTGCCCTAACTGGTAAACTTGGAAAAATGAACTTAATTGTAAAATCTGCTCTAACGAGCTACGAAATAGAGGATTAAAGGAAAATGAAAAAGAAACTATCAATTATTTTTGTATCAATCATCTTAATACTTACTTGTTGTTTTGGTTTAGTTGCATGCAATAATACAAATCAAACTACTATTAAATTTGCTGTACCCGATGGTGCTCCTGCAATTGCAGTTACAAACATTGTAAAAGATGGCTTAACATTAGATAAAAATCAAAAACTACAACTTGATATTACAAATCCAAAAAATGTAATAGATAGTATTAAAGCAAAAAAAATAGATATGGCAATTTTACCAACAAATGTTGCTACTATGCTTTATACTGCATCTGTTACAAAAAATGATAATGACCCATATGTAATGCTTGCTACTGCTACATACGGCAATCTTTATATTCTTGGCAATTCAACAAGTGCTACATTCGAGCAAATGATAGGTAAAATAATGTATGCTATTGGAAAAGGTGCAATCCCTGGAAAAGTCCTTGAAAAAGTATTAACCTATAACAATATTCCTTTTGTAGAAATTACAAAAGAAGAAGAAAAAGATTCTACAAAACTAAATATTATGTATGTAAATGATGGCCCAGCCGTTATACAAAAAATGAACAGCTCAAAAGATGAAGTATTTGGAATGTTAGCAGACCCAGCTGTAACCTTACAAAAGAAACAAGGTAAAAAATTATGCTACGATATGCAAAAAGAATATCAAATTGCTACAAAATCTGAAGTACTTGGTTATCCACAAGCAGTATTGATTGCAAGAAAATCATTTATTGCATCAAATAAGACATTAGTTGAACAAGTTGTTGCAAAAATGCAAGAAAATATTGTATTTATCAATAATCCAGAAAATCAAACTGCTGGACTAGAAACAATTTTGCAAAATAATACATTTGGCACATCATCTGCATTGAAGAAAATTCCTGCCCCATCAGTTAAAGGTTGCAACATTGTTGTAAAAACTTCAAATGATGCAAAAAATGATATTCTTGCATTATTGAGTAATTTATCATTAAAACCAGTTGCCGACGACTTCTTTTATGATTTGGTAAAATAATTATAAATATGAAAATTAAAAGACTATTAAAAAATATATTTTATCCAATACTTGCCCTATTACTATTTATTGCAATATGGGCAATTATTGCACATGTAGAAAACAAACCACTTGTTATTCCTCAAATAAATTATATTTTTAATAGTTTTTTTTCATTAATTCAAACTAAAACAGCGTGGATAGCCGTTGGAAACACCCTGCTTGATACTATATCAACTTTCATACTTTCTGTTGTTCTAGCACTATTTACCAGCATTATCACAACGATATTCCCTGTATTGCACAAAATAATCAATCCATTTAATACAATTCTTAGGTCAGCTCCTACAATGGCAGTAATTATGCTAAGTGTAATATGGCTAAACTATAATAAAGTTCCACTTTTTATTGGCTTCTTAATTGCATTCCCACTACTTTATTCAATGTTTAGGGAGGCACTTGTATCAGTTGATGCAAACCTTTTAGAAATGGCAAATGTGTACAAATTGTCAAAAAAAGATAAAATTACACGCATATATATTCCATGTGTATTACCAAATATGCTTGCTAGTTGCCAAACAGTAGTTTCACTAACTTGCAAGGTTGTAATTGCTGCCGAAGTAATGGCATATGTAAATAATACAATTGGATTTGAAATGTTTATAGCAAACTTTATGGTTGAAACAGATATTTTACTTGCCTATACAATACTTGCAATTTTACTTAGTTTTTTCTTGGAGTTTATATTTGCTGGATTAAAAAAGCTAGCCGAGGTTAAATATGGATATTAAAATCGAGAACTTAACAATCACATACGATAATAAATTAGTTTTTAAAGATTTCAACTTAAATATTAAGGAAAACAAAATTACTTGTATTTTGGGTAAATCAGGAGTTGGAAAAACTACTCTATTAAAAGCGATTGCTAATACTATTAAATATGATGGATTAATAGAAAAAGATAATGACCTCTCATTTATCTTTCAAGAAGATAGACTAATTCCACATATATCGGTATATAAAAACCTAGAGTTAGTACTATTAAATAATAAAAAAGATAAAAAAGAACGAGAAAAAATGATTGATAATATCCTTGATATTGTTGAATTAAAGCCTAATAAAAACGACTTCCCAACAGCCCTTTCCGGTGGTATGAAAAGAAGAATAAGTATGGCAAGAGGCTTTTTATATCCTGCACAAATACTATTAATGGATGAGGCTTTAAGTGGGCTTGACCCAGCACTAAAATCAAGACTAATTAATGCATTTTATAGATTATACGATACTAATAAACGGACAGTAGTATTTGTTACACACTCAATAGATGAGGCACTTCTACTTGCAGATGATGTAATTGTACTTAATGGTAATCCTGCAAACATAATTTATCGCACTACTATAAACATAATGCAAGAAGAAAGGTCGCTAAATAACAGCAACCTTGATAAATATAGAAAAGAGCTATTAACTACTCTATTGAACTAAAAAACCCTCGCAATAACGAGGGTTTTTTTATTATATTATTTAGTTAAGACATTATTTTTTACGGTCTAATGCCTCTTTGTAATTAATTATAAGTCCAACAATTTCGTCAACATTAAGTTTACTTGAGTTGATACATAAATCGTATTGTTTTGGGTCTCCCCATTTACCATCAGCATAGGTTGAATAGTAGTTTGCCCTGTTTTTATCAGCCTTTTTCATTACTGATTTTGCCTCATCGGCTGGCACATGATACTCATTAATAATTTTTTTAAGTCTTACATCATCATCAGCATAAATGAAAATTCTAAGCAAATTTGGTTCATTCCTAAAGATATAATCCGAACATCTACCAACTACAACAATATTGTTTTCTTCTGCCATTTCCTTTAATGCTTTTGCTTGCAACCTAATAACTTCATCATTAAAAAGAATATTGTTATACATAGGAATATAAGCATTTGTAAGTGTTACACTAGGAGAAAACATACCTGCAAACTTACTAGGAGATTGTTCATCATATTTATTAAGCATAGTTGCATCAACATCATATGTTTCAGCAATATGAGCTATAATTTCTTTATCCAAAAACTTATAGCCAAGCACATCGGCAAGTCTTCTACCGACATTTCTACCGTTACTACCATATTGTCTTGCAATTGTTATAATATCTTTTGACATATTCTCACCCTCTTATATTATATAATTAAAAATTTAAATAATCAATATATAATAAAAAAATAGTCGCGAAAAACGACTATTTTTATAATTAATAAATGTTTTTAATATTAACAGAAAGGAATTTATCAAGGTTAAACTCTTTCCAAGGATAAACCTCAGTATCAGGATAAACTCTAAAAGTCAATTTCTCATCAGTGATTGGGTGGTTAAGTTTGATTTCATAAGCCCACAATCCCAAGAAGCATTCATTTGCTTTTGCATTTTTATTATACTTCATATCGCCAACAAGTGGACAACCGATATTTTGCATTTGAACACGAATTTGATGACTTCTACCAGTAATTAATTTTACTTTTACAAGGCTTTTATCCTCTTTTACCTCTAATACTTTATAGTCAAGTTCTGCTCTTTTTGCACCATTGGTAGCATCAGGAACAACTCTAACCTCATTGGTTTTTGGATTCTTTTTAAGATAATTTACAAGTTTTGCACTATTATCTCTTGGAACACCATCTAAAACTGCAATGTAACTTTTTTCAAAAGTACCATTTTGAATTTGTTCAGCAAGCCTTTTAGCACATTTACTAGTTTTAGCAAATACCATAATACCACCAGTTGGTCTATCAAGTCTATGAACAAGACCTAAAAAAGCCTCTCCTGGTTTATCATATTTTTTAACCAAATATCCCTTTAACATAGTAAGTAAATCTACATCTTTACTACTATCTGCTTGAACAGGAATATTGTTTGGTTTTACCACAACTAGTAAGTGGTTATCTTCATATACTATGTTTAATTCTTCTTTACTCATCAATCTTATCCTTCGACCACAAACCACTAGCACCAGCAGGTAAAATAATACCCTTTTCCTCAGTAGGCAAACCTACCTCATAGCTATAAGTATAGCCGTTGTAGTCTTTTAATATTTTAGTTAGTATATTGTTAAGTACTTGTGGTTGTAGTCCTGTTGTATAGGAATTTATCAAGAAAAACAATGGTTTATCAGATAAAACTTGCTTACATAATTCTACAAGTGAGAAAATCTCCTCCTCAATCTTCCACTTTTCGCCATTTGGTCCTCTACCAAAACTTGGTGGGTCCATAATAATAGCATCGTACTTATTACCTCGCCTTATCTCTCTTTGAACAAATTTTACACAATCCTCTTGTATAAACCTAGCATTAGAAACATCAAGATTAGAAAGTTTAATATTTTCCTTAGCTCTATCAATCATTGCTCTAGCTGAATCAACATGTGTAACCTTTGCACCAGCACTCATACAAGCAAGTGTAGCACCACCAGTATAAGCGAATAAATTAAGCACTTTGATAGGTCTTTTAGCATTGTTAATTAGGTTAATCATAGTACTCCAATTAACAGCTTGCTCCGGAAACAAACCGGTATGTTTAAAGCCCATTAACTTTAGCTTAAATCTAAGGTTTCTCCAACCAACTGTAAATTCATCAATATCCTTTTTGTAGTGCCACATACCACCACCAGTATTACTTCTTGAGTAGTAGGCAGTAAGTCCTGGATATTTATACATATCACAATCGGTTTTCCATATTACTTGAGGGTCTGGGCGAAGAAGAATAATATCTCTTGCCCATCTCTCTAATTTCATACCATCACCTGTTGCAATAACAGAGTAATCTTTCCATTCTGTATTATATCTCATTATGCTTTTTTAACACTAAGAACAATTTTATCACCATTGATATTCCACTCTTTTGTGAAACCATCAACATTTGCAACAACCTTATCAGCAAGTACATCACTAGCAATGCTCTCATCGTTTACGATAATTTCAGCAAGTTTACCAGTAGCCTCATAACCAAGAACGATATGGTCAACAACTTCAAGACCAGCATCTTTTCTCATTGTTTGAACTTTAGAAACAATCTCTCTAGCAATACCTTCATTAACTAATTCATCAGTTAAGTTTGTATCAAGGATAACTGTAAACTCACTATTTTGAGTTGCAACAAAGCCTTCCTTGTTCTTTACACTGATTAATAGGTCGCTTTCTGCAAGATGTACCTCAACACCCTCAAGTTCTACTACGAAATCTTCTCCACTTCTTACTGTTTCTACTACTTCCATAGCATTGCAAGTATTCAAGAAGTTTCTAATAGCATTAAGGTGCTTACCATACTTAGGACCGATAGTCTTAAGTTGTGGCTTTAATTCGTAATCAATAAATTGTTTATCGTCCTCAACATTAACAACCTTTTTAACATTAATTTCTTCTGCAATAATGCTTAAAACTTCCTCATCTGTCTTTGGGTGTTTAGTTTTAATAAACATTGTAGCAATAGGTTGTCTATTCTTGATATTAGCAGTATTTCTACAAGCTCTAGCAAGGTTTACAACATCAAGAATGTAATTCATATCTTCCTCAAGCTTTTTATCAATCATAGATAAATCTGCCTCTGGGAATCTACATAAATGTACACTTTCTGGAGCTGTCTTATCAAAGTTAACTACTAGGTTTTGGTAAATGCTCTCTGTCATAAATGGAGTAAATGGAGCAAGAACTTTTGATAAAGTTACAAGTACATGATGTAATGTCATATAAGCTGCAATCTTATCATCAGTCATTTCCTTTACCCAATATCTTTCACGACATCTACGAACATACCAGTTAGACAATGTATCAACGAAATCTTGGATTTTTCTAGCACTTTCAGTAATCTTGTATTCGTTCAAACCTTCGTCAACTTGTTTTACAAGTGTATTCAAACCACTTAAAATCCATTTATCCATTAAGCTGAACTTACATTCGCTTAACTTATACATTGTAGGATCAAATTTGTCGATATCTGCATATAGTACAAAGAATGCATAGGTATTCCATAATGTACCCATAAACTTTCTTTGGCACTCTGAAACATTATCAGCAGAGAAACGAGATGGCAACCATGGCATACTAGATGTATAGAAATACCATCTAACTGCATCAGCACCTTGAACATCAAGAACTGACCATGGGTCAACTACATTGCCCTTATGCTTACTCATTTTGATACCATCTTTGTCGTTAACGTGACCAAGAACAATACAATTTTCAAATGGAGCTTTATCGAACAATAATGTTGATACTGCAAGCAATGTATAGAACCAACCTCTAGTTTGGTCAACAGCCTCACTGATAAATTGAGCAGGGAATCTCTTTTCAAATACTTCCTTATTCTCAAATGGATAGTGGAATTGAGCAAATGGCATTGAACCACTATCAAACCAACAGTCAAGAACTTCAGGAGTTCTATGCATCTCTGCACCACACTTGTCACACTTGAATGTTACATTATCAATGTATGGTCTGTGTAGTTCGATATCTTCAGATAGACCACCCTCTTTTCTAAGCTCTTCTCTTGAACCAATAACTTTGATTTCACCACACTCTGGACAAACCCAAATTGGAAGTGGTGTACCCCAGTATCTTTCACGAGAGAAGCCCCAGTCGATTACATTATCTAGGAAGTTACCCATTCTACCTGTACCGATTGTAGCAGGCATCCAGTTAACTGTTGCATTATTTTTAAGTAATTGTTGTCTAAGCTCACTCATCTTGATAAACCAAGAACTTCTAGCATAGTATAGAAGTGGTGTATCACATCTCCAACAGAATGGATAGCTGTGCTCAAACTCTAATTCCTTAAATAGTAAGCCTTTATCCTTTAGTTTTTGGATAACAAGTTTATCTGCATCTTTTACAAAGATATCTTGCATATCATAAACTTCAGGAGTAAATCTACCTCTTTCGTTTACATATTGAACAAATGGAAGATTATATTTTTTACCAACTTGAGCATCGTCCTCACCAAATGCAGGAGCACAGTGAACTACACCAGTACCATCGGTAAGAGTAACATAATCTGCACAAGTTAAATAATAACCTTTTGCCTTTGTCTTTTCATCAGCATAGTCAAATAATGGCTCGTACTTTCTGTATTCAAACTCTTTACCTAACTTCTTGTAAACTACCTCGTATTCCTCAAATAAACTACCAGCAAGAGCTTCAGCTACGATATAATTTGTATCGCCAACCTTAATCTTTACATAGTACTCATTAGGGTTCATAATCAAACAAATGTTTGAAGGTAATGTCCAAGGAGTAGTTGTCCATGCAATATAGTATGTGTTATCTTCATCAGCAGCCTTAAATTTGATAAAAACAGATGTTTCCTTTACATCTTTGTATCCTTGAGCAACTTCGTGAGAAGATAATGCAGTACCACATCTTGGGCAATATGGAACAATCTTGTAACCTTTGTAAATTAAGCCTTTGTCATAAATGGTTTTAAGAGCCCACCAAACAGACTCGATATAGTTGTCATCGTAGGTAATATATGCATCGTTCATATCTACCCAGTAGCCAACTCTATCACTCATTTGCTCCCATTCGCCTTTATATTTCCAAACACTTTCCTTACATTTTTGTATGAAAGGTTCTATTCCGTATTTTTCAATTTCTTGTTTGCCATCTATACCAAGAAGTTTTTCAACTTCAAGCTCAACTGGTAAACCGTGAGTATCCCAACCTGCTTTTCTAAGAACATTATAGCCCTTCATTGTTTTGTAACGAGGTATAATATCTTTCATAACACGAGTCAATATATGACCAATGTGTGGCTTTCCATTAGCAGTAGGAGGTCCATCATAAAAACTAAAGCTATCTTTACTGTCTTTATTTTGGACTAAACTTTTTTCAAAAACTTTGTTTTCCTTCCAAAAAGCCAATACTTCTTTCTCTCTTGAGCAGAAATCCATATCGGTAGTAACTTTTTTATACATTTTGTACCTCACTTTAATATATATACCTACTTATTATATAAAACAATGCCTATTTTTGTCAAATATTATTTTGCTTAATAGACCTATTTTTAAATAAAAAAACAACTCTATGTTGTAGAGTTGTAAAAAATTATTATTTATCTTTTTTTGTTACTACTTTAACTGGTTTTTCATCTTTAAGTGCTGAAATATATCTACTCCAAGGAGTACCTTTTAATCCAATTTTTTTCTTCATATTAACCCCTGTATTTAGTATATGTAATATAATTATAATTATAAATAATCACCAAAAAAGATATAAAAAATTATAAAATTGTATAAAAAAACTCCACCATACCGACGATACTAGTTAATAACCTGCTCTTAGCAGGTGGGCAAGCTATCATTATCGCTATCTTCCGCCAATTACTACGGCCTGATATTGAGTCTTGAAATCGCAATCCCTATAATATATTGTGGTTATTCAAATAATACCTATCGCATACAGTCGAGCAACCCTATTATAACCATTTTTCACTACGATAATCAACAATACGAATACAAAAAATGAAAATTTTTTCAAAAAACTGCTATATATACCATAAAAGAATAGTAATGCACCAATATTTATGATATAATCAATCTATTGCTGATATGGCTCAGTAGGTAGAGCGATTCACTCGTAATGAATAGGTCGCCAGTTCGATTCTGGCTATCAGCTCCAAAAAAACCTCACAAATGAATGTGAGGTTTTTATAATTATATCAAAAATTTTATTAATCGAAAAATTAAATAGTACTATATATTATCCATTATATTAGAATAATTTAGTTAAAATTTAGCATTTTATATTAAATTTCTTCAAGTGACTTTTGCAAAAAGTTTTTAAGCTTTGAACTCTTTGGATTATTAAATATTTCCTCTGGAGTACCAATTTCCTCAATAATTCCATCTGCCATAAACATAACTTTATCAGAAACATTTTTTGCAAATTCCATCTCGTGTGTTACTACAATCATAGTTCTACCGTTATCCTTTAATCCTTTGATAACCTTTAATACCTCACCTGTTAATTCTGGGTCAAGAGCACTTGTTGGCTCATCAAAACAAAGTATTTTAGGGTTAAGTGCAAGTGCTCTAGCGATTGCAACCCTTTGTTGTTGACCACCTGAAAGTTGATTAGGATAAAAGTTCTTTCTGTCAACAAGCCCTACTTGACTAAGCAAATTATTTACAACAACATTTACATTATCATCAAGCGATTTTTTGTAGTTATTTACCTTTTCCTTATTTTCTAATCTAACCTTCTTTTTATCCTCTTTGCTAGTTTTTTTCAACTCGTTTTTAAGATTATTTTTATACTTTTTTACATTCTCTTTATTTTGCAATTTCAATGCAAGTGACACATTTTTTTCAACAGTATATTGTGGGAATAAATTAAATGATTGAAAAACAAGTCCAAAATTTAATCTCTTTTTTCTCAAATCTTTATCCTTGATTTTTTCTCCACTATTACCATCAAAAATAGTTTCAGTATTTACAACAATTTGTCCCTTATTTGCAATTTCAAGAAAGTTTATACATCTAAGTAATGTTGTTTTACCACTACCTGAAGAACCAATTATAGACAATACTTCGCCTTGATTAAGGTCAAAACTGATGCCTTTAAGTATCTCGTTTTCGCCAAAACTTTTATGTATATCTCTTATTTCTAATAACGCCATAAATACCTCTAATTAAAATATGATAACTTCTTTTCGATAAAGTTGAATAACAATGTAAGTACACCTACAAAAACCAAATAAAACACGCCTGTGTAGAATAATGGCCAAATTAATTGTGCAATTGCCATAATCTCTTTAGCTTGAAAAATAAGCTCTGAAACAGCAATACAATTTGCAAGTGCAGTATCTTTTACAAGTGTGATTACTTCGTTACTCATAGGAGCAACTACCCTCTTTACTACTTGAAGCAATACAACCTTATTAAAAGTTTGTATTTTATTCATTCCAAGCACTTGACAAGCCTCATACTGACCTTTGTCGATAGATTGAATACCACCCCTAAATATCTCTGAAAAATAGCAAGCATAGTTGATAGTAAAAGCAATTAATACTGCAAATACTCTACCAAAATTCTCAATTTCGTATTTTAGGAAAAAGTAATTATCTACCTTTGCGAAAATATTATTTCCCATAAATCCTGGTACATAGAAAATGATAAAAATTTGTAGCATTAGTGGTACACCACGAACTATCCAAACTATAATCTTTGATAAATAACTTAATGGCTTAAATTTACTCATTGAGCAAAATGATATTAAAAGACCTAATGGTAACGCAAAAATTAGCGTTACCAAAAAAATCAATATTGTATATTTGAATCCATCAAGTAAGTATAAGTTAACTTGTGCAAAATTCATATAAAATCCTCTTTGTGTATTTTGTATACTATTTGTTTAATTTTTGTTGTTCGTAATCAGTTATTAAGCTAGGAGTAATACCATACTTGTCAGAAATCTTTTGTAATTCGCCATTTTGAGCAAGTCTTTCAAGTTCAGCATTAACTTTTGCTGTAAGGGCACTACCCTTTTTGAAACCTACTGCATAAAACTCATCAGGAGATAAAGCTTTTACACCCTCAACAACCGTAAGCTCTGCAAATTCACCTTTACCACATTGAGCATCAGCAAGAAGTTTATCAACTACTGCAAAATCGGCAGAACCAGCTTTTACTTCGATTAAAGCATCAATTTGAGCTTCTAGTCCTTTTGTATTAGCACCCTTAAATTCAGGAACCCAATCTGCACCAGAAGAACCGTTTTCATAAGTACCTTTTTTACTAGCAAAATCATCAAGTGTAGTTGCATTTTTTAATGCAGAGTTCTTATTAACTACTACAACTTGTTTGTTCATCATATAATTGTATGAGAAGTCAACAATTTCATTTCTTTTTTTGCCTTCGTCCTCTGAATTAGCAGTAAAACCATTCCAAATACAATCAATATTGCCAGAGTTAAGGTCTACATACTTATTACTCCAAGTAATCTTTTTAAAAACTACTCTATAACCTAAATTACCAAACACCTTTTCGGCAAGTTCTGTATCAAAACCAACTAATTTGCCATTAGAATCTTTGTAATTCATTGGTTTATTCATTGTATAACCAACTGTTACAACTGGCCTTGTATCTTTTGTACCACCACAGGCTGTTAAGCCAAATACTGAAGTTAACACTAAGGTCAACACTGCAACTAATGCTAATAATTTCTTTTTCATAAAATTTTCATTCCTTATAATATAATCCTTATTTTTACTTTTTAAGAAACTTTTGATATCCTTCGCCATATTGAACACATTTACTTACTCTACTCAAAGTTGCAGAAGATATTTCTGTTTTTTCTATTACCTCGGAATATGTTTTACCATCAAGTAATAGTTCTGCTGCCTCAATTCGTTCAGCCATTTTTTCTATTTCTTGGATTGTGCACAAATCTTCAAATAGCATTCTGCAATCTTTTACTGTCTCAAGTTTTAATATAATTTCGTATAAATGGTCAATTTTGTCTTCAGATATTTTTGTCTTCATTTCCTACCTCGTGATTATATAATATACCACTTTATCACTTTAGTCAACTAAATTACTAAAGTATTTTTAAAATTTTTTACTAATTATATTTATGAAAAAAAATTAACTAAACCACTGATTGAAAAG
>JAHHUG010000034.1 GCA_020024085.1 Christensenellaceae bacterium
TTCTTCCAGCATATGCTTTATAACTCTTAGGGAAATCCCATTTCATAAAATTTTGAAATAATTGGTCCTAAATATTTTTCATTTATGCCCTTAATTTTTATTTTACTTTTAATTGCGATTGTGCTTCTTTCGGTGGATTTTGTAATTAATAAAGAAAAACCACAAGAAAAACCAGTTAATATGACGGCTACTGAAGAGCGACTTGCAAATATGATTTGTAGCTTTGACGGAATAACCAGTTGTGAAGTCTACATAAATTACGATAAAGAGGACAGCTTTTTTGGAAGTTCTGGAGAAATTAATGGCGTACTTGTTATTTGTAAGGGAACGGATACGGTATCTAATAAATTAAAAATATTAAGTGCTTTACAAAAGGCATTGAATATAGATAAGGATATAATAGAAATTTTGATTTTATAGGAGGATTTTTTATGAAAAAGGTAAATTTGAAGGGAAAGAAACTTTCCGATAGGGGCAAAAAGGCGATTGTTTTAACGGTTATGGTAGCTTTACTTGTAACAGTTGGTGTGTTAAATGTAAATCTAAATCATGCAAATAATGTTGAAGAACCTGTTTCTAATTCTAATAGCGTAAGTGTATTTTTTGAATCACATCGTGCTTCAAGAACTCAAGCTAGACAAGAAGAAATCAGCATTTTAGATAGCATTATCGCTTCAGCCGAGGCTACTGCTGAAACAAAACAAGAGGCTACTGCTAAAAAAATGACTTTATGTGATACTATCGAAAAAGAAATGACTTTAGAAACAATGATTAAAAGCAAAGGCTTTGAAGAAGCTGCAGTAGTAATGTCTAGTGATGTTTTGAATATTCTTGTTACTTGCAAAAATAATGCTTTATCTAACGACGAACTTGCAAAAATTTACAATGTTGTAATGACAAAAACTGATTATGACTTGGAAAATGTTGTTGTAACTCCATACTAATTTACATACTTATATATAATATAATATACAAAAAGTTGTATTTCTTATTGCAATATGCTATAATCTAAATAATAGAGGAGGCTGTATGGCTAAGAAAAATCAAGACGATTCTATGTATATGGAGGTAATTTCTTCCCTTGCTAGTAATGCTGCAAGTAATGTTGTTGGTGTTACTGTTCTTGGTAGTGCGAAAAGTTCGTACAAAGAAGGTAAATTCCGTGTGTATATGAATGGTGATGAAGTAACAATTGATGTATTTATTGATATAATGCATGGTTTTAGTGTTCCAGATGTTGCATTTGCTGTTCAAGAAGCAATAAAAAGCGAGGTCGAAGGAGCAACAAAATATAAAGTTAAAAATGTAAATGTACAAGTTACTAATGTTATATTTCCATAAATTTTACCCTTTGTTTTCAAAGGGTATTTTTCAGTATAGGAGTTTTTAATATGAGCAGAAAAATAGCTAGAGAGAATATTTATAAGTTAGTTTTTGAGTATTTATTTTATGATGAAATAAATCAAACTTCACTTGAGTTAATGCTACTTGATAGCAATTTGACCGAAGATGATAAGCAATATATTATCAGCGATTATGAGGGAGTTGCAGCAAAGAAAGATGAGCTTCTTCAACTTATCGAAAAACACTCTAAAGGTTTTAGTTTAGATAGAATTTTTAGACCTGATTTGTCAGCTTTACTTGTTGCTACTTACGAATTAAAATATTGTAAAAATATCCCAGCTCCAGTTGCAATTTCTGAAGCTGTTGATTTGGTTAAAATGTATTCAACCAAAAAGAGTTACTCATTTGTAAATGGAGTGCTTGCAAGTATTTATAAAGAAATTCAAGGAGAAGAATAATGAATATTGATGGAAAGGCATTGTCTCAAAAAATAAGAGATGAAATCAAAATTGAGGTGGACGAGCTTAAATCAAAGGGTGTTGAGCCTTGTCTTGCTGTTATTTTGGTAGGAAATGACCCAGCAAGCGAGATTTATGTACGAAATAAAATTAGAGGTTGCGAGTATACCGGTATTAAATCGTTGAGTTATAAGCTTGATGAAGACACAACAGAGGAATATCTTGTTGATTTGATTGAAAAATTAAATAACGATAACTCAGTTCATGGTATTCTTGTTCAAATGCCTTTACCAAAACATATTAATGAAAAAAGAATTTTATCTTTAATCAACCCTAAAAAAGATGTTGATGGTTTTAGTGTGGAACAAATTGGTTTGCTTGGACTAGGAACACCAGATTTGATTACTTGTACCCCTCACGGAGTAATAGAACTTATTAAATCAACAGGTGTTGATATGACAGGTAAGCGAGCAGTTGTAATAGGTAGAAGTAATGTAGTGGGTAAACCATTGATGAATTTGCTACTTTTAGAAAATTGTACTGTTACAGTTTGTCATAGTAAAACAGTTGATTTACCTAGTATTACAAGAGAGGCAGATATTTTAATTGCTGCAATTGGCAAGCCAAAATTTGTAACTAGCGATATGGTAAAAGATGGTGCAATAGTAATTGATGTAGGCATCAATAGGGTAGATGGCAAATTATGTGGCGATGTAGACTATGAAAATGTTTCAAAAAAAGCATCGTTTATTACACCTGTTCCTGGTGGAGTTGGTCCTATGACCATTACAATGTTGTTGAAAAATACATTAAAAGCTTGTAGATAATGTCGTACTATACAGTTAGTCAAGTTGGAAAATTTGTAACAGATATCTTTAATGCTGAAGTAATGTTGCATAATATTTTGGTTTACGGCGAGGTTTCAGGATTCAAAATTTCTCAAAATCATGCTTATTTTATACTAAAAGATGACAAAGCTTCTTTGCAATGTAGCTGTTTTAATTACAAAAAAACATATGTGCCAAAAGATGGAGAAACTGTTATTATAAAATGTTCGCCAAATTATTATTCAAAAGGTGGCAAACTTTCTTTTATTGTGGACTATATAGAGCCACAAGGTAAGGGCGATTTATATCTAAAAATTGAACAACTAAAAAAACAACTTTTTGAAGAAGGTTTGTTTGATGAGGCAAGAAAAAAGCCTATTCCAAAATATCCACAAAATGTTGGCGTAGTTACATCTAAAACCGGTGCAGTTATTCAAGATATTTTAAGGACAGTTAGAAGAAAAAATAAGAATCTAAACTTGTTGCTTGTAGATACAAAAGTGCAAGGTGTTGGTGCAGTCGAAGAACTAATTGAAGGGATTGGTATGCTAGATAAACTTAACCTTGATGCTATTATTGTAGCAAGAGGTGGTGGTAGCATTGAAGACTTGATGCCTTTTAATGATGAAAAATTGGCTCGAGCAGTTGCAAATGCAAATACACCAATTATATCAGCAGTAGGCCATGAAACCGATTATACAATTTGCGATATGGTAGCTGATATTAGATGTTTAACACCTACTGCCGCAGGCGAATTGGTTGCATTTTCCGAACAAGATTTAGTGTATGATATTAATGACACAATGAAAGGAATGTTATCCATTATTGAGGATAAATTTACTGATAATATTGAAAATATAGATGATATTATAAATGATATTTCTAGTTCGGTAAATAATAAATTTGTTGCTAACACAAAAATATTAGATTTGAAACTAAACTCTATATTAGGCAGTATTAACAAAAAAGTATTATCAAAACAAAACGATTATGTAGTACTTAATGAAAAAATTAAAGATATTGGTAATTCTATAAACGAGAAAACCTCTTTCAAAATTTATAAAGATGGCAAACGACAAGTTGATTTATCAAATATAAATGTTGGCGATAATATTAATATTATTTCAAATAATGTTTCAGTAGAAGCAAGTATTTTTGCTAAGAAGGTAGATTATGAAAAATAATTTAGAATTAAAATTAGAAGAATTAAATGAATATGTAGCTATAATTAATAGCAACGATACATCTTTGGAAAAGAGTATTGAGCTTTATGAAAAATCAGTAGTTCTTGCTAAAGAATGCTATGATATTTTATTATCTGCAAATGGTAAAATTCAAGAACTATCAAAACAACTTGAAAATACAATTACCGATTTGAAGGATTTTGAATAATGAACGAGTATTTGGATTTAATTAATAAAAATATTGTTACCTATCTTGACAATAATCTATATCAACATAACGAGCCGGTTCACGAGGCAGTACCTGTTACTAATGCAATAAAATATAGTATTGAAAATGGTGGCAAAAGACTTAGACCAACTCTTTGTTTGCTTGCAGGTGAATTAAGTGGTAATGAGGATTATATTGACAAGTGTATGCCTTATTGTTTAGCACTTGAATTTATTCATACTTATTCTTTAATCCACGATGATTTACCAGCAATGGATAACGATGATTTGAGGAGAGGTAAGCCAACTGTTCATAAACAATTTGATGAATGTATTGCTATACTTGCAGGTGATGGTTTGTTAAATCTTGCATATGAGGTTTTGTTGGATAATATATCAAAAAATCCAACTGAAGCTAATATAAGAGCAAGTAAAATTATTTCTTCTTGCAGTGGTATTGTAAGTGGAATGGTAAAAGGACAAGTTCTTGATATGTATCAAGCAAGCAATACTAAGGAGACCTTGGATAATATCAATACCTATAAAACAGGAGCATTAATCCATGCTTCAGTGCTTTCTGGAGCTGTTGCTAATGGTCTTTCTGAAAATGAAATTAAATCACTTTATGAATATAGCATTATCCTTGGCAAAGCATTTCAAATTGCTGATGATATCCTTGATGTTACAGGTTCGGTTGAAGAACTTGGTAAAAATATTGGTTCTGATGCAAAGAATAACAAAACAACTTATGCTAGTTTGTTTGGTGTAGAGGGTGCAAAAGTTATTTTAGAAGAGCTAGAGGCTGAGGCGATAGGTAAGCTTTCAATTTTTGGTTCAAGAGCTAAAAAATTAGTTGAATTAACAAAATATTTAACTTCAAGAAATAACTAAAAATATTAATATTTTTTGTAATTTTTTAATATATTATATTAGTCTACCAACAATATTAAAGTAAAATTTACTTAAAATAGGAGTATTTTGAAAAAAGAAAATAACGAATTAGTTACAAAAGTTGATGATAGGGATTTAATTATAACTAATTTTAATGGTAAAAAAATTAGTCATAAATTGTGGTGTATCAAAATAACTGTTGTAACTATTTTTCTTGCTGGGTTATTTAGCTTTATATCAAATACCACAGTTAGTATTTCAAGTATCGTAGCGACTGTCTTTTTATTGATGTTCTTAATTGTGTTAAGCATCATTTTTGATGGAATTGCTGTTGCAGTTACTTCTGCCGATAAACAATCATTTACTAGATTTGTAGGTGGAGAAAAAAATAAATTTTATAAAATAGGTTGTTTTTTAATAGACAATCAAGAAATAGTTGCTAATATTTGTGCCGATGTAATAGGTGATATATTTAGCATAATTAGTGGTTCATGTTCAGTTTCGATTGTACTAGAACTACTAGAACTTTATCCGTTATTTAGTGAGCAAATACTTACTATTATTTTAAGTAGTGTTGTAGCTGGTATAACGGTTGGCGGCAAGGCTTATATGAAAAGTATTGCTTTGAAAAATAGCAATAGTTACATTTTGCTAACAAGTAAAATTATTGCTATTTTTGTTAGGAGAAAGAATGTATTTAGAAAAAATTCAAAGTCCAGAGGATTTAAGAAAATTAAATAAAGAGAATCTTACTGATTTAGCTCAAGAAATAAGAAGAGAGATTATTAGTGTAATATCAAATAATGGTGGTCATCTTGCATCTAATCTTGGTGTAGTAGAGTTGACCATTGCTTTGCATTATGTATTTGATACTCCCAAAGATAAACTTATTTTTGATGTTGGTCATCAAGTTTACACTCATAAATTGTTGACAGGCAGAAAGGATAATTTTGATACTATTAGACAAAAAGATGGATTGTCAGGTTTTTCTAGTGCTAAGGAAAGTGAGTACGATACATTTAGAACAGGTCATTCTAGCACTTCGCTTAGCCTTGCTTGTGGACTTGCTAGAGCAAGAATTTTAAGAAATGAAAATTTTGAAATTGTATCAATAATTGGCGATGGTTCATTGTCTGGTGGTATGATTTTTGAAGCTTTAAACGATAGTTACAATATCAATGGCAAGCAAATTATCATTATTAATGATAACTCAATGTCTATTTCAAAAACAGTGGGATATATCCCTCAAATTTTGAATAGAGCTGATAGATTTGCAAAAAAAGGAATTATTCCAACAACCGATTGTGAGTATTATTCAGGCATAAATGGACACGATTTTAATCAACTTATTGATATTTTAACCTATGCGAAAAACTGCGACAATAATGTAATTATCCATGTGAATACAATTAAAGGTATGGGATATCGTCCTGCAGAGTTGGACCCATTAACATATCATGGATTGGTTAATAAAAAGGATATAATCAGCGATAATACTTTTTCGAGACAAGCAGGTAATAGCCTTGTAGAAATTGCAAAAACTAATGAAAATGTAGTTGCAATAACAGCTGCTATGTCAAAAAGTGTTGGATTATATAAATTTAGTCAGTTATATCCAAATAGAGTATATGATGTTGGAATATGTGAAAGCCATGCTGTTACAATGTGTGCTGCAATGACTTCTCTTGATGTAAAACCATACTTTTTAGTTTATTCTTCATTTATTCAAAGAGGTTTTGACCAAATCATACACGATGTTTGTATTGATGATTTGCCAGTTACATTTTTGATTGATAGGGCAGGTTTAGTGTGTGATGATGGACAAACGCATCAGGGAATATATGATTTATCATTCTTCAATTCATTACCTAATATGACTATTTTGCAACCTAAAGATACTGATGAATTAGACAAAATGATTAAGTGGTCAGTTGGATTTAAACATCCACTTACAATAAGATATCCAAAGGGCGATATCTCTATCAAATACAAAAATGTAGAGCAAAATGATTGTATATCGTGGGAATATTTATACAAAATCAATAATGATAGAATAGTTGTTTGCTCGGGTGCAAAGATGTGTGAGCTTGCATATAAAGAAAATAGTATTCTACCAAATAAAGATAAATATAATATAATCAATGCAAGAATAGTAAAACCACTAGATGAAACTACAATTAAGACTTTCGAGGGTAAAAATGTAGTTATTCTTGAAGATAATCTAAAAAATGGTGGCTTGTACTCAAGTATTTTAATGTTTATTAATGAAAATAATATAAAATGCAAACTAACAAGCATTGCTATTGATAAGGTTATGCCAACAATTGGTACAGTTTCTGAGTTGCAAAATGAATGTGGTTTAACTGTTGAAGCTATATTACATGCCTTTGAAAAATAAATATAATTATTGAATTTTGTTATGCATAATTATTGATATTTTTATGCATTTATTGTATACTTAAAATAATATGAATATTGGAATATATGCAAATGAAACTAGGGACATTAATTTTGTTGTAACAGATAAATTATTGTTCTTATTAAATAGTCATAATGTAAATTGTGCATTATTTGAAAATTATAATCACGGTGGAGTAAAGCTTTATAACCTTGTTGATTTGGTTAAATTTAGTGATATTATAATTGTGCTTGGTGGCGATGGCACTATTTTGAATGTAATCAAGGAATGTGCCAAAGATAATGTACCAGTTGCAGGAATAAATCTTGGTCATTTAGGTTTTTTACTTGATTATGGTTCAAATGAGTTAGACAAGCTTATCGAATGCTTAATTAATAAAACCTATAAGGTGGAAAAAAGGTCACTTATTGAGGTTGAATGCAATAATAATACCTACCTTGCACTTAATGACATTGTTGTTGCAAAAGGCGAAAATACAAAACTTATTAATGTAACTGCAAATGTTGATAATATGCTACTAGATAACTATTTTTGTGATGGTGTAATAGTTAGCACTCCAACTGGTTCAACGGCTTATTCAATGTCTGTTGGTGGTCCTATTCTTGCACCAAATGTTGATGGCATAATTATTAACCCAATTTCAAGCCATTCTTTGCATAGTAGACCAGTGGTTGTTTCCGATAAAAGCACTGTTATGTTGGAATGTAGTAAATTGACTAGTGATTGTCAGCTTGTAGTTGATGGAATACTTGTAGACAAAATTAAAAATAATCAAAAATTAAATATTTATAAATCAAAATTAAATGCTTCATTTATTAGAATGAATAATAGTAATTTCTATGAAATTCTACTTAAAAAACTTAATAAATGGAGTGTAACGGAGAGAGAGGAATAAGATGACGAGAAACGTAAGACAAATTAGAATATTAGAAATTATTAAAAATAATGATATTAGGACTCAAGAAGAATTGGTAACTTACCTTGAAAGAGAGAATTTTAAGGTTACACAAGCTACTGTTTCTCGTGATATTAAGGAGCTAGGTCTTGTAAAGGTTAGTGATGGCGATTTTAAGTATAAGTATGCTTATAACGACGATAAAACAAAGAAAGTTCCTAATAAGCTTCTAAATATGTTTAGAGAGTGTGTTTCTTCAATTAGATATGCAAACAATATTGTTGTTGTTCGTACTTTGATTGGTTCAGCTAATACTGCTGCTGCCATGGTTGATACAATTGATAATGAAGAAATTTTAGGTACTGTTGCTGGTGACGATACCATTATTATCGTTACTGAAAGTTTGGATTCTGCTATTGCATTATGCGATAGACTTAATGAGCTTTTGAATTAACAATGTTAAAATTATTAGAAATACAAAATATAGCATTAATAAATCATTTAAAATTAGAGTTAAGTAATGGTTTGAATATCTTGAGTGGTGAAACCGGTGCAGGAAAGTCAATCATTATTGACTCTTTTAATTTTGTTATGGGAGAAAGAGCCGACAAGTCTCTTATTAGGCATAACCAAGATTTTGCCATTGTACAAGCAGTTTTTGAAAATTACCAAACAAAAAATGTTCTAGCTGTAATGGAAAAATATGGAATGGATATTAATGATGAACTTATTTTGTACAGAAAAATGAGTATTCAAGGCAAAAATGAATGCAGAGTTAACGGAAAATTATACAATTTGTCTGTTATCAAAGAGCTCACATCAAATCTTGCTGATATTCATGGTCAACACGAACATCAATCATTGTTGAATCCCGAAAACCATATTGTTTTGCTTGATAAATTTGCTGATAATAAATTTGTATTGTTAAAGTCTGATTATGAGGATAATTATAATAAGTATATTAAAATCAAAAATGAAATTGCCAAATTTACTAGCAGTGAAGATAGATTGAGGAAGCTTGATATACTTAATTATCAAATAAACGAGATTCAACAAGCTGATTTAAAGGTTGGGGAAGAGGAAGAAATTAAACAAAATCTTAAACGCATGTCAAATGTGCAAAAAATTAGTGAAAATTTATCTTTTGCAATAGACAGCTTGTATAAGAGCGATTATTCTGCTGATAATGCAATGAATAGTTCTTTAAGTAATCTTGGTCAAATATCGGAATATGATGAGGATATTGAAAAACTACAAGATAGATTGAGTAGTTGCGAAATTGAACTGAAAGATATTGCAGAAAGTTTGGAAGATGTGTTATCTAATATTGATTATAGTGAACAAGATATAGAAAACTTGCAAAACAGATACGATATTATTAAGTCACTTGAAAGAAAATATGGTAAAACTATTGAAGATGTACTTAATTTCCTAAATAATTGCATAAGCGAACAACAATTTTTTGAAAATAGTGAGCTTGAACTTGCAAAATTAGAGGAAGAGGAGAAAAAGCAACTAGCAAAAACGGTAGAACTTGCTAAAAAATTAAGTGAATATAGGAAAAAGGTTGCATCAAGTCTTCAAATAGAAATCCAAACTCAACTTGGCGAACTTGGAATGAAAAATGCTAAATTTGCAGTTGAATTTGAAGAAAAATCACTTTCAAATGATGGTATTGATAATGTTGAGTTTATGATTTCGGCAAACTTAGGCGAGCCTCTAAAACCACTTGCAAAGGTAATAAGTGGTGGCGAAATGAGTAGATTTATGCTTGCAATGAAGGTTATACTTGCAGATATTGACAGCATTTTTACAATGGTATTTGATGAAATTGATACAGGTATCAGTGGAGTTATTGCTTCAGTAGTTGCTAATAAAATGTACAAAATTTCAAAAAATAGACAAGTTATCGCTGTTACCCACTTACCTCAACTAACGGCTATTGCTGATAAACATTATTTGATAGAAAAATCAGTTAAAGATGGTAAAACGAATACAAATATATTTTTACTTGATATGGAAGGTTCTATTAAAGAAATTGCAAGACTTATTGCAGGCGAAAATTCAAATTATGGTATGTTGCATGCAAAAGAAATGAAAGAGAGTGCAAATCTATATAAACAAAATAACTGAATAAAAAATTGTGTTTAACTAACACTACTTTTAGAGAGGGTGTTATGTCGAAGATAAGTCTTAAAAAAATAGTAGCATCAACACTACTATTTTTTATTATAATTTTTAACACTCACTTTATCTAAGTTGGGCTTTTAATTTAATTCTTTTTTATACTTATTTTCTGCTATTAAGGAAGCTCCTAAGGCACCTGCATATCTTCCATATTCAGAACTATGAAGTTCTGACTTTATTTTTTTTGAAAGAGAATTTGCAAAAAACTCACTATGACTTAAACCACCAGTGAGAACAATATATTCAGAATTTGCAAATTTAGCAAATAATTGAGCTACCTTTCCAACTACAGAATCTACCACTCCTGCTGCTATATCAGCCCTACTTCTTCCTTCCCCGATATAATTTATTATTTCAGATTCAGCAAATACTGTACACAAAGAACTTATCGGCAAAACTTCACCCTTTTGTGCTAATCCAAACAGATCATCTATACTTACTCCTAATCGATTTGCCATAACCTCAATAAATTTACCAGTTCCAGCTGAACATTTATCATTCATTAAAAAATCCGCTACAAAACCATTTTCAATTTTTATAATTTTTGTATCTTGTCCACCTATATCTATAATTGTGCAATTTTTACCCACCATTTTATAAGCACCCTTTCCATGGCAAGTAATTTCAGTAACTATATAGTCTGCAAAATCTACCGCAACTCTTCCATAACCAGTAGCTCCTACTATTACCTCTTTACTATCAACATCTATAGCATTTTCCATTAATCTTTGCTTTATAGTAGCAGCTGTTTCTTTACTACTCCACCCAGTAGGTATTACAAATTCCAATTGTGAATCTTCATTTCTCGCTACAACCTTAGATGCTGTTGAACCAATATCTATTCCCACAAAAATCATACTCTACATCCTCTCTAACAATATCTATCTCTATTAGGATTGACATCTTTTTGTATAGATTCTATTGTTATTATTTCTATATCATTTTCTTCAACCACTTTTCTTACTTCATCCAATTCATTTTCATCTACAATAAGAGAAATACCGCAACACTTACTAAGTGATCTTGGTGTAGGAGAAATCATCGAAGA
Organism: Christensenellaceae bacterium; assembly: GCA_020024085.1. GTDB lineage: Bacteria > Bacillota > Clostridia > Christensenellales > CAAEEZ01 > HGM11377. Next base: position 11,461 of record JAHHUG010000034.1, read on the forward strand.
AAGCCCCTTCTCCTTTAACTTTGAATTTAACTTCAAACCGTTTTCATGATTATTAAACAAAACATAAAAAATTCTTTCCATTGTTTTTTTAACTACCTTTCTAACATTTCTATAAAAGCTCCAACTCTTGTTCTTAACTGTTGAACGTCCGAATCTGTATAGTCGGTTTCAATTCCAAGAACTGGAATATTGGCCTCCTTTAAAGCTCTTTCTACAAGAAAGCCCTCTGTATCATAAAGATTACAGAACTTAAGATTTACATCTATTACACCATCTATATCATACTCTTTACAAAGCCTTAATATATCCTCTATTCTTCCTTCATTTGGTGTAAAGCAAGCACAGTTTATCCCCATATATCTTTCTGCTAGTGCATCAATCTGTCCTTCAATATTATCCTTGCTTTCATCTACTAGCCTTTCAAAATATCTAGTTCCAGTACACATTTCTTCACAAACTACTGCACCTCCAGAAGTTTCTATTATATTATGCATTTTCCAATTCGGTATTGCAAGTGGTGTACCTGCAAGAAGTATTCTCTTTGTCCCCTTAGGAAATACACTTACCCCTTCTTCTACTCTTTTTTCAAGTTCATCACACAACTTATTTGTCATTTCTGCAAATCTACTAGGATCATCATAAAAAGCTATTTGAGAAATTAAAAGACAATCTTTTCCTGAAATCGGTATATTTTTATTTTTTCTAAATGAATATAATCTATCAAGGGCTCGCCTTTTATTATTCACTAATTTTATAGAGCTTGCAAGTTTTTCACTTGTAACCTTATTTCCAGTAAATTCTTCTATCCTCTCTTTTAAAGCTTTAATTTCTTCAGACCAAGCCTTATAATCCTTGCGTCTTTTCATCTGAGGAAGATCCATAACATACATAGGAACATCTTGTCCAAGAATTTCCCATGCCTTTTTCTTTCCATCACAAGTTGTTTCTCCTATATACATATCTGCAATTTTGAAAAATGGACAGGTACTATCTAATCTTGCACCAACAGATGCCTTTATCAAAGGGCAAGTATTAGTTGGAAGAACTTTTTCTCCTCCTGGAACCCAAAACTGAGATCCTCCACATAAACCTGTTGCTATACCATCTGCTGCAAATATAATTTCATCTGGAACATAAACACAGAAAGTACCAAATACTTTTTTTCCTTGCTTTTGAGCCTCTACTAATTCAGCAGGTCTTACTCCATGTATTTCAGACACAACAAAATCGAAATACCCCATATTGTCGGGTCTATTTTTTTGAGATAAATAAATATCTGTAAATGCCATTGGAAGCACTTCACACAACTGATCATGAGTTTCAAGGTCCATACCTAATTTTTTCCACATTTCTTTATAGTCTGCCATTAATTTTTCCCCCTAATTTATGCTATCTAAACTTTTCTACTTAATGTTAACACAAAAAACGTTTTTTTGATATTTTTTTTACAGACTATATTATTAAAGAATACTTATATGG
>JAHHUG010000035.1 GCA_020024085.1 Christensenellaceae bacterium
AATATTTCAAAAATTTTAATATTAAACAAATTTCAAAATCTGTCTAATAACTCTAGTTTATTTTAGTCTAATCAGTAATAATGCTTCAAAATTCATATTATTTAAGCATTTTTTTACAAAAATTGTAACTAATTATAATGTATTAGTTGACAGTGTAAATCAACCTCTCGTACTCGTCCATAGAGGTTACACCACTCCTTACAAGTTCCCTTAAGTTACTTGCTAAAAATTCTGTGCCATTTTCGATTGCGACCTCTTTAATCTCATCAAGAGGTGCATTTTTCATAATAAGTGCTTTGATTTTGTGGTCTAGCTCAAGTATTTCATAAACAGCGATACGGCCACTATAACCTGTTTGGTTACACTCTGGACAACCTGTTGGCTCGTAAATTGTCTCCACCTCGTTATCGTTAAGTATTTGTCTATCAAGTTCTGTTGCTTGTCTCTTCTTTTTGCAATAAGGACAAAGCCTTTTTACTAATCTTTGGGCGATAACTGCATTAACTGAAGCAGAAACCATATAGTTTGGAATACCCATATCAATAAGACGGGTAATAGTTGCGATACTGTCGTTGGTGTGCAATGTACTTAAAACCAAGTGACCTGTAATAGCTGCACGGGTTGCGATTTCGGCTGTTTCGTAGTCACGAATCTCACCGACCATGATTACATCGGGGTCCTGACGAAGCAAACTTCTAAGGGCACTGGCAAATGTTAAGCCTGCCTTTGCATTGATTTGTACTTGATTGATACCAAACATTTGTTTCTCGACTGGGTCCTCAACAGTAGATAAGTTTACATTTGGTTTGTTTAGCTTATTTAGTACTGCATACAAGGTAGTAGATTTACCACTACCAGTTGGTCCTGTTACTAGGATAATTCCGTTTGGTTGCGAACAAATATGCTCAAACTTCTCGATATTTTTCTTGGTCATACCTAATTGCTCAAAAGATAGCAAGCTGTCACCACCAGTATTAAGCAATCTCATAACACATTTCTCGCCCCATACGGTTGGCAAGGTGCTGACACGGAGGTCTACCATAATTTCGTTATTTTGGTATCTAAAACGACCATCTTGAGGTATTCTCTTTTCGGCAATGTTCATATCAGACAAAATCTTGATACGAGATATTACACTATTAAGTGAACTTGGGCTAAGTCTTAAACACTCCACCAAGTCGCCATCTATTCTCATACGGACAAGTACTTGATGCTCGAATGGCTCGATGTGAATATCGCTCGCTTTACGAACATAGGCTTGTTGGACAAGGTTGTTTACAAGTTTAACTACTGGTGTATTATTTACGCTAGACTCGATTTCGTCCATCTTTTTGGCTGTCTCATCACTAACAAGGTTGACTGCTTTCTGCTCTTCCTTGTAGAAAACTTCAGCATTCTTATAATACCTATCAATAGCATTTTCGATATTGCTTTTGCTAGTAAGTAGTGGGCTAACCTCCATTTTGGCTGATAGTTTAATATCCTCAATAGCGCTCATATCGTTAGGACTACTCATTGCAACTACAATCTTGTTGTCTTGTATATCAATAGGCATTACACAATGCCTTGTTGCAATATTCTCGGTAACTAACTTTAGTACTTCTGGTTTTCGTACAACCAAATCTTTCTCTACATAGGCAGTATTCATTTTTTCAGCATACGCCTCTAGTAGCTGACCTTCATTTACAATACCACGGCTCAACAAAATCTCGCCCAAATCTTCGATAGGGTGAGTTTTTTGCCATCTAATAGCATCGTTTAGTTGCTCTTGATTAACTATACCTTTGTCAAGTAGTACTTGACCTAAAATAATCTTATCGTCCACAAATCTCTCCTTATACATAATAATTATATCAAATATATATTTATAGTCAATATTATATACAATATTTATAGTTAATTTTTTACAAAGAGCCTATATGGTAGGATTAAGTCAAAATATTTGTGAATATTATCCTATATCTAAAAAAATGATTGTTTTTATTGAACTAAACAAAAATTTTTGCTAAAATACAATTAAGAGGTTAGAATTTTGGAAATAGTTGACATTTTAGGTTTGGTTTTCACTATCCTTATGGGACTTGCCGTTGGTAGTTTCCTTAATGTATGTATTTATAGAATACCAAACCATAATTTTTTTGATAAAACTAGGTCGTACTGCCCAAATTGTAAACACGAACTAAAGTGGTACGACAATATCCCCGTGTTTAGCTACATATTTTTGGGTGGCAAATGTAGGTATTGTAAGGAAAAAATTAGCCCTATTTACCCTACTGTCGAACTGCTAAACCTTGCCCTTTGGGTAGGCACTTTTATGGTATATAGAACACATATTATTACCATTATATATTATATAGTAATATCTACCTTAATAGTAATGAGCTTTATCGACCTAAAAACTAGGGAAATACCCGACACCACACACATCATTATACTTGTGCTAGCATTGTTCAGCTTTGCACCAGTAGACAACATTATGTGGCAAAGCAAATTGATTGGTGCAGTAATTATTTCCGTTCCACTACTACTTATTGCACTACTTACTGGTGGAATTGGTGGTGGCGACATTAAACTATTTTTTGTACTTGGTATGCTACTAGGTGTGGGTAGAATTGTAATTACTTTCTTTGTAGCAACCGTACTTGCAGGTATCGTAGGTATTGGCATTTTGATTGCTATGAAAAAACAAGGCAGAAAATACGAACTACCTTTTGGACCATTTATCGCAGTAGGCACTATGGTTGCAATATTTGCTGGTACTCCAATTATCCGGTACTACACCAACCTATTTACCTTTTAATTAAGTAAATGCAAGTACTATATTTTTGAAATATTTTAATAATACTTGTTGTAATAAACTAAATTGTAGATTTATATTATTTGTGCAAGTGTATTGCAATAATTATTTTTATAACATATTTATAATAAAAAAACCTTTATTTATCGCTAAATAAAGGTTTATTTTTTATGACCTAATTAGTACCATATCATATACATTTTGGTACCCCTCATATGGAGTGTCCATAGTGAAATACTTTTGTATAAATGTAATTGTACCACTTGTGGTATGTACTTTTTTTATTCCGTTATACACATCAACTGTAATTTTAATACAATTCAATCTTCCACCTGGACCTGCATCAGGCTTAATATCCGGCAATACTGGGTGCACTGTTCCTCCGTTTGAATCTCCACCTTGACCAGCGTTGCCACCATTAGCATTTGGTTCAGTTGGGATTGGGTTGGTTGGTTCTGCCCCTGTTGTTTTTAGAATACTACTTGCACTTTGACCAGTATCGGCGTTTTCATCACCTTGACCAGTATTTGAAATAATATACTCAAATCTAACATCAACCTCATATCCACGATACATACTCTCATCAAGCAATGGTTCAATGTAGATAGGTTTATTGTATCCATCTACCGTATAACCTTGTACACCAAAGCCTACCTCGGTATCTACTGTAATATATGGTGTTTTAGCATTAACATCTTTTTTGATTTTGTATAATTTGCCTCTCCTATCTGCACCAGTAAATTTTCTTCTTTCCTCGTTGGTTTTGGCAGGTTTTGATGGCATTAAGAAAATTGTAGTATAGTTTTGAATATCGTGCAAACAAATAGGATATTGATTAGAATTTGCATCGCAAATATTCCTATCTGGTTTGTTATCGCCCGTTTGGTCGCAATAATCTAATATAACATTATTTGCATCAAGAATAGGTTCCTCAACAAAATACTTATTCATTTTGATATGACCAACCTTTTCTATCTGTGTTCTTATAGTGCTTATTACAATATCGCCAACATTTACTGCATTTAGCCTATCATTTTGCCTATTAAACGACCTTAACGAAGTACTCATAAGTGAAGTAACAATGACCATTATAATACCTATAATTGCCATATTTACAACAAGTTCCACCAGTGTAAAGCCACCCTTTCGCTTCTTTAGTAAACACTGAAGATGTGGATATTTACTAAGGTGTCGGGCTAGGTTTTTGTGTAGGTTGCTCAAGTTTCCTATCTCCTATAAATAATACAATATGTTGTTCAGTAGCAGGGTTTTCTACAATAACATATTTACCCGTTACCTCAATCTTGGTTGATTCATCAAAAACAATATCAAAAGATATCTTAGAACCATCTTCCTTGGTCTCGATAACAGTAATTTGTACACCATCGTACTTACCAGTGGACAAAGCCTCCTGCAAAATTTGGAAATCCTTTTCGTTTTGAAGTGTAAGCATAGTCATTCTATTAGAGGTGGCAAGAAAAGTCGCAAAAATCATACTGGCTATTGCTAATATTGCAATTGCGACAACAGACTCTACCAAAGTAAAGCCTTTTTTACTTTTTAATTTTGTAAAAAGTTTTTTCATACTATCTCCTATTGATATTCTACTACTACCCACTCTACACCTTTGAAGTCAGTGATTTCCGAGTCGTTGTTGCCGTATTCTAGGTCTCCATTAATATCCAAAATTAATGGAGATTTTTTATTAGTAAACTTTACTCTCCAATAATACATAGTATCCAAAGTTTTACCCTTGAATCTACTAATCGTGTAAGAACCAGTCAAAGATGATATTAACGCATCGCCTTTACTTGAACCTGTTTTTGTTAGATTTAGATACAACACTCCTCTTGGCAAGTAGTTATATGATAAAATTTGTGCACCTGTTCCAACATTAATTATAATATCTTTTATTATAGAAATGATATGCAATCCTGAATTTTGCTCCGTTTGATTAGCATCAAGACCAACAATTCGACCAAATACTGCATTGTTACCTATTTGTATTAGATTTGGCGAATTAAAATTATCGTTCATTGTTGGTGGTTCAACATAGATAAATGCCATATTAGGACCTTTTATCTCCACTCTTGCACCATCGCCTACAACAAGATTACCATTTAGTACAATATGTACATTCTTTTTTGTTGTATCAATTGTCAAAACGCTGTTTGGTTTTAATTCAAGCTCAGGCATTGCATAAACATTGTCATCAATAATATAGTGATTTGGATTATCTTTATCTACGAATATTGATGTATTTTGTCCACTAGCACTAATACCTTGACCTTTGTATTCATCATTATAAATATTTGAAGAATATTCTGGAGAAGACCATTTTTTAACTTGAGCACTAACAGATTTTTTATACAATTCCAATTTGTCTTGCAAAGGAAGTGTACTTTCTGCTACTCTTTGCTTTGGAATATTGATAAAATCTTCTGCTTTATTTACAGTATTCCAATCAGCAGGTTTTACTGAATCTACAAACTTAATTTTGCCATCAATATTTGTAGTATTAGGACATTTACCAGCGAATCCTGGAAGTTTTTTATTAGAACCATTACAATATAACTTGAAATTGCCTGATTCCTTTCCCTCAGCACTGCCTGAACCTTTAACATCGCCTATTACATAATATTGAGTAGTATTATACACATCGGTATGTTTGTAATACCAAGTATCACCCTCTAATTTTAGGTCTCCACCTACAAACAATTTACCCGAATGAATCCACGAACTATTGACTTTGCAATCTCCCTCTACATAGGTAATAGCATGGTTGTCTAAAGCACAATATGCACCTAACTTCAAGTCTCCACCACAATATATATTACCTCTACCATTACTCAATGAAATATACGGACTAGAATCAGACAGTTCTTTATCAGCAATAATATCCCCCTTTACATAAATATTACCACCATTGTAACCAACCCTAGTAAAGTTACTATCTATTTTATTGCTTTCATATCCAACAATAGTTAGGCTTCCACCTGCATACACACTGCCAGATACTGCATCGTGGTTTTTACCAGTAATACGACCTCTAATTAATAAATTACCACCACAATATATACTAGAGAAATAACCTACTTCGCCTTTATTTGCTTCAAATCTACCTACTTCACAGCCACCAGTGATAGCTACATCGCCACCAGCGTAAATATTACCCCATACACGACATCTAGCATCATCTTTAGCAGTAATATTAGAAGTAATACTTATTTTTTCGTTGCCTTTTGTAATATAGACATTACCTGGAGTATAAATATTTCCCTTTACACATACACCATTGCTTAGATATACATCACCAGTTGCAAAAATGCTACCATCAACATCGGTTTGTTGAAGGACTACATCGCCAGAACCTAACTCATACCTACTTCTTCTACCTTGATTAATCTCGGTTTGAGTACGATAACCATATATCGCACCTGGGATAATAGGATTATCCCTGATAATATCCTTTGCAACACTTGCTTTGCTAGGGTCTTCAAAATAGAATTTAGGTGCAGGAATATCGGAAATTACAGTTCCTGGCATACCCCAACGAGAACCATCTTCATTGTATTTGCCAGCATAAATATTACCTTTTACATGTGCTCTATCAGAAAGATGTGCAGCAGCACCACCAATAAATACATAACCATCAGCTACGATATCGTTTAGCTCCATATAAGCACCTAAAGACACTTTAAGACCTAATATTGGTTTGTTATATTTAGATTGCTCAAGATATACATTACCCTTGCAACCACCTGGCACATTATCATCTTCGGGGTTATTATCTTTTGCATAAAGTTTACCACCTACAATAAGGTTTTCGCCCTTTACATTACCATTAACGAATATATCGCCGGTAAGATTCAGAACATTGTATTTTGGAATAGTGTAAGCATCATTCTTAGTATCAAAAGATACTGGAACTATGTTTCCATTACTATCCTTAAATCCGTGTGAAGTACCACCTTTACCAGTTTCCTCATCGAATCCTCTATTTTTCAAGCCAAGTAAAACATCAGTATTACACTTTAGGTTGCCATCAATTACAATAGGAACTGGGTGTTTATTAAACAAGTCAATATCAATACCACTCCAATAGTGCGAACGAAGATAAACTTCTGTCCACTCATTTGGTCCAACAGCTACCTCATAAGCCTTTCTAGGTAATTGTACTTGAGTAGTTGCCCTCTGTCTTTGATAACTATAAATATTGTAAAAAGGTTGAGGTTCTACATCTCTATCAATCCATTGACTGCATATCCAGTCACCGAATTCAAACAAGTGGAATTTACCAAAATTTTTCCATTCATAATACTCACCGGTAAATCTACCATCAGCATCATGCTTTGCAAGTAAAACATATCTATTGTCTTCTCCACCGATTTTTACTCTTTTGAATGAAAATCTACTATCGTAAGCCCAACCATCTTTACCATTATTGTTATATTTACCTGTTACTAAAATTTCTTCTCTAGTTATAGGGTCAATAGTTTTGAACACTTCAATAGTTCCGGTTGTATATTGTTTATCTTTTTTACTTCCAAAAGTTCTAATTGAAAATTCTTGATTACCATTATACCAAATTTGCTCTACTGGGAATTTTTTGTATCCACCTGAATTAGTATCATATTCACAATCTACAACGACATTTTTTGATGATGTCATTAATATCTTATTGCCTAGTCTATCGGTATAATTTCCATATTGTTGACCAGGGCTAGAGCTTACATCGTACTGAATACAACCCATATCGTTTGAACTATTATCTTTTTGCAAGTAAATTTGACCATCTTGCAACTTTTGATAATTAAGAATAGCTCCTAAATTGTCTTTTTTTACAAACGCTTCAGGGAAAGGCTTTCCATCAATTAGTTCATAATCAGCCTTATGTTTATTTTTAGTTTCTTTACCATTCTTATCAACATATATAAATTCTCTATAATTATTTTGTAGTTTATATACATCTACCTTTGTATCACTATATACAATTTCGCCATTTGCATTAAGCAATGGTAAATAACGACCATCGCTATCTTTGATATATACTATGTTATTGCTGTCTTTTGGCTTTGGTAAACCATTTTCATCGAACAATGTATTCGGTCTGCCTTGATTATCTATTTCCAAGGTATGACCACCAGTAGCCTCATCGGTAGCACCATCAATATTTGGCATAGTATTAATGTTTTCGTATGGACTAGGTGTATTTTTATCTATCCACAAAGGCTTATCAACATATACATCGCCATCAATTGCAAACTCCTTATATGGTTTTACATTTCTATCATCAACATAATACATAAAGTCAACAATAGGTGAAGTAAAGAACAATGTATTTGACATAATTTTTGATAGTTCCATACTTGCTTTATTAGTATAGCCTAGAATTGCACCAAGCGAATTTTGAAAGCCCTTATATTTTGCCGAAACGATAAGTTTTAGCCTAGACCTAGTGTTATCAGAATAAGATACATACATTTTGCAATCGCTTACATTTTTGCCATCTTTGATAATACCATCAGCCATATAATCGTGTAAACCTGCAATATTAATCTCTGCATTTACCTCATTTACTGCTACATCAGGGTTACTTTGAACCTCATTAAGCAACTTTGTACCGACCTTTTGTCTAAGAGTTGTGTTTACTTTGAATTCATCAATAAAACCATCAAGTACACTTTTTGCAGTAAACATAGCTTGTTGTCTACAAATAGCACCATAAGAATGTTTGTACGAATTGTAAGCTAAAGTTGAAAATGTAGTGCCAAGCACAATCAAAAGTGACATAGCAATAATTACTATTGCCATGCTTGCACCTTTTTTCTCTTTAAGTTTTTTATTAAGTTTTTTTATAAACTTGTTTATCAAAGTTCCTCCTAGTTTACACTGAACTTTCTATCGTTTGCTAACTCTTGTGTCAAAATAGTTCTAAAGTAAACAGTTTCGCCAATAGGGGCGTCCTTAAATAAATACTCTTTGTAATTACCAACTGCAGTAACTACATACTTTTTATTTACATCTAATTTACCATTATAATTGAACTCTACTGTTGTCTCGCCCTCTCTTGCCTTTAATCCACTTACAACAGGTCTATCACTAAACTTATCAAATACGGTTTGACCGACATCATCAACCTTGAATATTACCTCATAGATATCGTATGAAACAGCATTCGGTATTGTATCAAAAGTTAAAACTTTATCCATTTGGTTTACATAAGGTATTTGAGGAGCATCTTCAACTGGATTACTTGGTCTATAATTATCCACTAAAGTTTGAGGAATAGTAACAGGGGCTTCGATATAGTATTTTGTAATATCGAAACTACCTGCGTAGTTATAATCTCCCATAGCATCATATTTTAGACTAAAATTTCTTACTTGATAATCTTTCTTACCAACTACCATATCAATAACAGACATTACATCATCAATGTTATTTACATTAAAATCAATTTTAGCCTCTGCAAGTAGCAAAGAATATGACTTTTGCTCAAGAACTGTTGATTCAAAAGTAAAAGACTCTGTCTTGATACTTTGCTTATCTATTTTGCCGTGAATATTTGCATTATATCCACTACCTACAAGTGAATCAACTATGTTATCCAATAATGGTTTGAAGTCTAACAACGCATTAAGAGATTCCTTTACAATGACATAATCCTCTGAATCCGATTTATAATATTCCATCAAAATTGTTTCAATATCATTTACCTTTTTTGAAGGGTCGTGAGCATTATAATCACGAATCAACTTATTTACTTCAGCTTGTAATTCATTACATTTAGTTTGTTTTTCCTTAAGTTCTTTAGATGCAGGGATAATACCATACATTAGGAAAACACCGACAACTAGAACAAAAAGCAACACTAGGATAATTGTTTTTTCTTTTTTACTGATTTTCATAATACAACCTCATTTTCTATAACTTTTTGTTCCATAGTTATTGTAACATTGAATACAATTACATTATCTTTGATATCTGTTGAAGAACTTTCTGCACTTTTAATGTGTTCTTTTTCGTTAAGTCTTGCAGTAAAATAATCTATTTCATTAAGCAACTCATTTGTAATTTCGCCCGTAGAAACAAGATTGCAAGTCAACTTAATCAAACCAGAATTACTCTCAAAAGTATATAATACAATATTTACCTTTTTTTCACCATTATCCTCACAAGAAGAATAGATTTCGTTAAACAACTCTCTTGAAATAGTGTTAACCTTGCCTATGCAATTGTCCACTTGTGATTTTTTAAGTGTCTCAAGCATAAAACTTTCCAATCTCTTTTGGATTTTATTGTATTCTTCATTTCGTTTTGCATATTTACCATTGCTACCAGTTGTCTCCTGCTCTAGTTTTGCAATATTGCTATCAAGGTCCTTAATTTTGTTCATCGTACTACCGTACATAAAGCCCATTACACCGATAACAATTAACATAACTACTACAAGTATCGCAGTGGTATTTGCACCTTTTTTATTTTCTCCTTGCTTTTTAACTTCAAGGAAGTTGATATCCTTTTTCACGCTATACCTCCCTAAAGAAACCACCAATTGTATTTGCAAATTGGTTAAACTCTACTTCATCTACTTCGTCTACCAAACTCAACTTTGGCAAGTTACTAATGCTCATTCCCACCTTAGATTCGATTTGACTTGAGCAAACCTCAAATTTGTCAACATCGCCAGTGATAAATACATTATCAAAATTAACACCTTCGTATCTACTCTTAAAGAAGTTAGCAGTATCAAGTATTACACCCGACATTTCGTTGATAAAGTAAACTCTCTCATTTTGGAACTTAGGGTTTGGCTCGGAAATAATTGGTTTATATACCGAATACACATGTTTGCCATACACATACAAATAAATTGTAACGGAGTTACCCTTGTAGTCCACTAGCATAAATTGGTCTGGCAAAGTTTTCATTTTTGACACAAGTTTACTAATTGCATTTTGTGCAACATCAATACTAAGTAGCTTGTATCCCAAATCCTTGTTAATCAAATTTTCCAAATCCTCTACAATTCGATTAGAAACATATGTAATAAAGTATTTTGACCTCTTTTGGTCATCAATCTTTTTATCCGACTCTACAAAATCAACAGTATTTGACTCTGCAAGTTTTTCATCGGTAAAAATCTCATTTTTGATAAGTAATTGCAATTTTTGTGGTTTTAGTGGAGGCAACACCATTTCACGATAAGGGATTGTACTACTATCTAGCACAACTCTAACCTTTTTGCCTTTTGGTTGCATATCTTGTAGACCATCTTTAATTACTTGACTAAGTTCCTTAAAGGACTTATTATCTGGCTTATCAACATAATCATTTGGTGCTGTAATTGCAAAGAAGTTTTTAACCTCAATTTTTCTTTTGCTAACAACACTATCTACTATCTTAATTCTATCATTTCCTAAATAAATACAAATCATTTACACAACTCCTCCACCTGCTGCCTCGTAAACAGAGAACATAGGCATCATTATCGCAATAAGAACGAAACCAACAATTACTGCCATTATAACCATCATAATAGGGTTTATCATTTCGGTTAATTTATCTGTTGCTACATTTGCTTCCTCATCAAAATAGTTAGCTGTTTGAATCAAAATATCTTCCAATGAGCCTGATTGCTCACCAACGAATATCATTGTAAGTAGCAACGGGTCAAAGGAATCAACACCACTTAAAGCCTCGGAAATATTGCTACCTTTACGGATATTTGTAACAGCCTCATTTATTTTGCCCTCTATATACTTGTTATCCATTACTTCACCACTCATCTGCATAGCATCAATTAGTGAAATACCACTTTGATATAGTGTTGCAAGGCTTCTTGCAAACGAAGCAGTATAAACTTTTTTATTAAGCTGACCAATCTTTGGAATTCTAGTTTTCATTTTGCCTAAAAAAACTTGAACTTTAGGAATCTTTTTGATAACCTTAATTGCAACAATAAGTGCGATAATAATTACCAAAAGCAATGCAAATTTATCTACAACGAAATCCTTAATATTCATTAAAAATTGTGTTGGTGCAGGCAAAGGTTTCCCCTCTGGTAACATCGCAGCCATTTTTGGCATAATAAATATCATTAATCCACCAACAACCAAAAGGATAATTACACTCAACATTTTTGGATAGTTAGTAGCTTTTTTAATTTTATTTTTTTGTCGTTTTTCCTTTGAGTAATGCTCTGCAAGATTGGTAAGAGTTTCATCAATTTTACCACTCATTTCGCCCGACTTTACCATACTAATATAAAGCGACGGAAAGGTCTCACCCATGTTAGACATAGCACTTGCCAAACTTTCACCTTTTCGTACCTGCTCAAGCAATGTAGCAAGCACCTGCTTTAAGTCCTTCTTTTTAGCCTCTGTTCTTTCGTACAACATCTCCAAGCACATAGCAAGTGGCAAACCTGCTGTTAGCATTGATGAAAGCTGCGTACTAAACTCGATAAGTCTGTCCGTATTTAACTTTTTTACCTTTGCAGTTTTTTCCTTATTCAAAATCCTATATTCATAGCACTTCAAATTTTCATTGCGAAGTTGAGCCAAAAACATATTGTTGTCCTCGGCAGTTAAAGTACCCTTGACTATTTTACCCGATGGGTCGACAGCTTTATATGAATACTTATACAATAATCTTTCTCCTTATATTTATATAATATAAAATTATATCATATCAAGATAACCTTATCAATACTTACTCGCAAAAAAGAACTCTATTAGTCAAAATAATACTGAGATAATGAACAACTGAACATTAATTTTAATAC